>NZ_AP026830.1:1216074-1520092 GCF_026000775.1 Vulcanisaeta souniana JCM 11219
TGATGAACCTCCTGGCAATGGCAATAGCCTCACTAGTGAGGAGGCTCAAATCCACTCCCTTCGGGACTCTCGGTAATGCCTTTAGTATCAAGCGGGGATTCTTCTCGAGCCTACCCCACGTCAAGCCACTACTCAACCACTCGATGATTCTCGGCATATCGAGGCACTCCATGTACTCCGGGTAGTTGAGTACGTCATGCAGGTAGAACCTCGCGCCCTCCGGTTGCTCGATGTAGAGTATCTCCGTGGTCACGCCACTTGGCGTGACTATAGTACCCAGACTGTTGAGTGCTGGCACTCCTGGATTATTGACTTTAAAATCGAATGCAGTATGCACGATTCCCCGCATGCCCTAGCCCCTAATTAGAATGGCTAGAGTGGGAAGAATGAGTGTAGTAGGAACCAGGCTAGTAAGCCGAGGACCCCAGCCGTTAGGGCACCAGTCCTGTGGTCGAACATGGCGAAGCCACCAGCCATTCCAGAGCCGATTACCGCGTAGAAGGCCTGCAGTGGCATGCTGGATAGGGAGAACCCGGAGTACTGGCTAGCCGTGACCAGGGCCTGACTCGCCCCAGTGGACACTATATTAGCCATTATGTACCACGTCAAGCCCCCACTGAAGCCCAGCCCAATGCCGAGCATCATGAGGGCGTAGATGAGCATTAGCCTCCTAGTCGTGTTGACGGCACTAATGTACAGTCCAACTAGGGTATTCGCCCAGGACACGTACTTCGGGGCGCCGAGGCTCCTGGCATCGAGCCAGAGGGGCTTGAGCCCGGCCTCTATTGGGCTCAACTCCCTTAGGGGCGTTGGGACTGGCTTCGTGAGTAACTCGTTAAAGCTCGTGATGACCCTCAAGCCAGCACTCGAGGCAAGCCTCCAGTCGCTAATGACCCTGGGCATTACCGTAATGCCATAAGCCAATAGCCCAATTGGAATCGCCAGGTTGGCAATGCCGGCTAGGGCAGTCACGATGCCGAGTCCCGTGGCAATAGCGATGCCTATAGCGTCTAGAATGCTGAAGCCCAGCCAGTGGTCCTTCGGGGCTAGGAACCAGAGGAGGAAGCCCACCATCCCCATTCCAAGGATGGTTAGGGGGCCGATTACGGTTAGTCCAATTCCAGTGAATACGATGAGGACTATGGCGATCATGGCAATTGCCTCCGCGAGGCTTGGCATTAGGTCAGCGTAGAGCCTCACGCTCTGGCTGACCATGTTCAGGAGCATTTGGAAGTAGGCATCCGTGCTTGCACCGCCCTCCATTGTCCTGGCGGTCCACACTAGGCTAGCCCTTTTAACGGCTCTGGAAAAGGCTCTCCCTGGTGGGGCGTTGAGTATTACCTCCGCATACCTCTCGTACCTAGTGCCCCTAGTGGCCTCGAACCAGCCCATGATGGGTGCCTTGAGGGTGAACCTCAGGTCGTCAATGAGGCTCGTCATTGGGTCCTGGTAGATTGGGCTTAGCCTGGGCATTACTTACCACCGGTGGCTATGTCAATGAGTGGCCTAAGCCACTCGGGGCATGAGTCCCTAACGTCCCTGAGGAGTGCCGTCACGGCATCCTTATTACCCGCGTACTTCATGATGTACTCGAGGGCAATGACCCTAGGGTCACTCGGTAGTAAGGACTTCACCACGTGGACTACCTCCTCAAGCGTGACTGCCGTCTTCACGTACTCCCTATCCTTAGCCTCACCAATTGCCAGTAATTGCGAGTAAATCCTATACCTAGTCACTATTTGGTCCCCACTAGCCTCTACATCCTGGGTTTGGGGCTGGCTAAGCTGGGGCTTAGCCTTGAGCAGGTCCCCAAAGCCCGGTTGCTTCTGGCTCACGGGCACGTGGGCTAAGCCCCTTTAATTAGCATGCCCTAATTAAGGGCTAGCCCCTTGGCTAGCCGTGGATTGGAGGGGAATCCTAGCCTCAATAAGGGGTGGGGAGGCTGGAGAGAGGGACTTGCGCTACCTCATTGCGAGGAATGCCCTGCCATTCATAATCAACGCCACTAAGCACCCTGGGTTATTCGTACTAACCCCAAAGCCCGGGGTCAAGCCCACGCCACTCATCGAGGGCTTCCTAATGAGCCTCAGGCTAGCCCTCGATAGGATGGACCCAATAACCCTCGCTAGGCCATTCAACATCGTAGCCACCCTCGGGGAGTACAAAACCAGCGAGAGGACAGCCTACAAGCCGGAGGACGTGATCGAGGACGCTATCGAGAGGCTTGTACTACCAATCAAGCCGAGGAGGGTTAGGGCTAGGGTCAGGGCTCACGGTCTCGGGAATGGGGATGCCATGAGGAGCCTCGTGAGGGATGCCCTGGCGAGGCATGGTGTAATGCATAGCGGGAAGGCAAGCCTAGTCTTCAACGTGGAGGAGGTCTGGGTTGACCAGGTTAGGCTCTACATTGGCTTATTCCCCAAGTGGCTCCTCGTCCGTTACAAGTACATTGTGGTCCTCAGGAGGCTCAGGAGTGAGGGTGAGCGTGGTGGTGGTAGTAGTAGTGTGCCCAGGGCGTTCTAGGGCTAATTAGCTGGCTTTAATACCACAATCCCGACCCTCATGGCTACCCAATCCCAATCCCAACAAGCCCAGGCTATAAAGAGGATTAGCCTAGGCGTTGACTGGCTCGACTACGCGCTACAGGGTGGAGTGCCAAGGGGTAATTGGCTCCTAGTCACTGGGGAGCCTGGTACTGGCAAGTCCATCCTCACGATACAATCCGCTGGGGCTAATGTGAATGCCATGCCAGTGGTCTACGTTTCAACAGAGACGAGGTTCAAGGATGTTGTCCTGCAGGCTAGCCAATTCGGCATCGACCTCGGCGATGCCGTGAGCCTAGCCGATGTCCTGGCTGGGAAGGTCAAGGACGCGAGGACTAACCTAGTCGTGATAGACCTCTTCGGCCTGGCTAGGGAGTATAGGGAATTACTAAGGGCTGGCGAGGAGGAGGGTGGGAAAAGGAGGGCTCAATCGCCATTGAGTATGGAGGTCGTGATCTCGGCGATTGAGAGGGCTTACGAGGCCCTCGGCATTAGTGAGGAGGGTAAGATAACGAGGGATGTCCTAGTCATTATTGACTCCCTAGCCCCCATGTGGGCTCATGCCCCAGCCATGGCCAGGCTCATTACGTACAGTCTAAGGCAGAGGCTGTATAGGAGTAATGTGACTGTGATTATGACGAATCAATTCGCGCCGACGACTGGGGAGACCTTTGGTTTTGGTGCCGAGCATATTGCTGATGCCATAATCCACATGTGGATGGAGGAGCCTGAGGCTAGGAAGGGTATTGAGCGTTGGCTTATCATAAAGAAGGCTAGGCTCACTAATCACTATAGGAGGGCATTGAGGTATGAGATCGAGCCTGGCAGGGGGTTGGTACTCCTCGAGCCCAGTATTGAGGAGTTGAAGTCCAGCTAACCCCGGCTTTGCCGGGGCTTGAGTCTCACTCCTCGGTAACATCCTCAGGCTCCTCTTGCCTTGGAGCCGTGGTCTTCTCCCTCTTCTCCGTCTTTCCTTCAGTCCTCCTGGCACTCATCCAGAGTCCATTCTGAAGCCTAGCCTCGGCGAATGAGGCTAGGTAGCTACTAATGACTAGACTCTCCTCGATAGAGAGGGTCATGGTGATTTTGGTCCCATTCTTCTCCATACTTATGAAGAGCTTACCATCATTCTTATTAATCCTCAACCTACTACCACCATGGTCAATTATAACGCTCCTACTAGCCTTCTTAGCCTTTGTACTCATGCGGGTCAATTAATGAGCGCCCAGCCCCTAATTAGCTGGAGCTGGGTTAGTAATGGCGAGCCTAATGATAACTAGGATACCCAACTTGCCACCCTTAAAGGCCGTATTCGGGGTAGCCCGTAATGAATTACTACCAAAGTACGTTAGTGACCTAACGGCTAGGATGGTTAGGGCTAGTGGGTACTTCATCGTGAGGAATGATAGGGAGCACGAGGAATGCATGCCGGGGCCCAGCATGGTTAATGACAAGTGCCCAATCGCCTCCGTCATAAGGTGTCGATTGGGGAGTATAGTTAGGAATGGTAATGACTTGATGGTCATTGCAATGGGCTTGGCGGTGCACGAGGCTTATATTAATACCATCATTGCCAATAATCCAGGCTGGGCAATCCAATACAATACCTACTACCAAACACTCATTAGGCATAACGAGGTGGAATTCACCATTGGCTTCAGCCCCGATATACTACTCGGCTATAATGGAGAGTGGCACCTCGTGGAAATAAAGAGTAGCCACCCAAGGCCGGAGCACGAGGCCCAGCTGGCTCTTTACTATTACTTACTAAGGGATTACTATCATATAGTCAGGGGCTGGCTCGTCGCGTATGATGCTGTAGTACCCTACTCCACAAGGGACCTGGAGGCCCTCGCTGGGCAGGGTCTTGACTACCTCTACACCGTGAGGCGTGTCCTGGATTCCTGGCGTGATGATAAGCCAGGCTTCATTGTTAGGGGTAGGTGCCCGTGCAAGTACGCGCCAGCATGCCCTGTCTGGACTGGCATAGTGGCTTATGCCTAGTCCCCTCGGCAATGCCGAGGGTCTAATTAACCCCTACCCTCATTCTCATCCCATGCCAAACCTCGCCGAGGTGGTTTACAAGGATGATGCTGGCTACATCATCATCAGCAACAAGCCAGAGGGGCTTGACGAGGATATTGAAGCCATTGCCCGCATTCTAGGGACTACTGTCACGGAGGCTACCCTGGATGATGCTGTGAAGGTGCTTACCATGTATAGTCCCTTTAGGGCTTGGAGGGTTATCATCATCACCAGGTACCGTGATGGTACCCTAACCAGCTTTGTGGGCAGGCTCGGTGGCATTGCGGTTGGTGTTACGGAGAGGTACTTCTACATTATCTCAGTCCACGAGCGTTTGGTACTTAGGGTCGAGAGGGATGGTGATGTCATGCTCAGGCTACCAATGCCCGTGCCAGTGGCATTGGGCTAATTAGAGGCTATACTCATGACAGTCTGGACCCACATGAAGATCGAGTGCCCAGAATGGAGGATAAAAGAGAGGTTATTAAAAATAATAGAGTCAAAGTGTAAGAAGGTTGAGGGGTTTTTAGGAGTAGGAGAGGATTGCGTCATAATTGAAGCCGTTGATAATAAGGTTACTATAGATGGCATCAGAAGTGATAATCAAACGTGTGGCGGTCCTAACTGCCTTTTCTGGCATGCTGAATATGAATGCCCGACGATTGAGGAGATTGCCGAGGTTAAACCAAGCCCCGGCAATGCCGGGGCTTGACTCCCTAGCAATTCCCCTCCTCCCACTTCCTCTTTGGTAGTGCATTACCGCCAGGATGGATTACTTATTAATACAAGCCACTAGAGACAAAACCAGTATGGGACTACTAAGGACAATCGGGCTAGTAATCCTCGCAATCCTCATCCTAGCCCCAATAATCCTAGTCACAACATCAATAATCATAACCCTAACACACCAAGGAAACAACACGACAATCCAGCCACAATCACCACCACAACAACCCACGAGTGGCTTGGCAAAAATCACAAACAGCCCAGCGGGCCTGGGCTACACTGGACCACCAACCACAGCCATCGCGGGCTACTATTGTATAAGCAATATACAACCACAAACATACTCAATACAATTGAATGCTCAATTGAGTAATGGCTACTGGATACAGGATGTGTGGGCTATGCAACCCTCGGGCTTCACAGGCTTTATAACTGCTGTCTGGGTGCCTGGCACGTGCACCACAGAGGCTAATGGGATTGTCTGCAACATGAACCCAACAATCTACGGCAATCCCTATACTGGAGCCACCTGCGCCTGGCTCGTAATAGCCATTAGGAATGGCATTGCCTACTTCGGGTATAGCCTGGATGGTGTTAATGTTGACTGGTACTATAGTTACCCAGTGGGTAATGTGACGATTGTCACCAATGCTGGTGATGTACTGACCAACCTAGTCCTCGCAGGACCAGGCGCAAACCAATACTCCACCGATATCACCAGTGCCAATGTGGTCCTAGCCCTTTACTACTGGAATGGCACTGCCTGGCTCCCAGCCCCAAGCACAACCCACGTGGGTGGGACCACAGAGTACGTTAGCAATGCATGGCTTTATTGGAATAATAATAAAGCCGTGGTCTCATGGCCACAGTCCATTAATGAGACTCCCAGCGTGCCAGCGCCTGGGTTCAAGCCGTGAGGATTAGTGGGATTGAGGGAAAGAGGAGAGGGAAAGAAGAATGAAAAAGGGAATTTTGAATCTTTGGTTTTGAGGGGCTTACACCATCACCACCCTAGGTTCACTGGCGTGGGTGTTGGGTAGACATTGGAGACCTCGTATGGTCCAAGGCCATTATAGCCAGTACTGTACGGTGCATTGCTGATGATGTAGGTCTGCCCAGGCAGTACTTTCGTTGTTTGGTAGCTCCCGCTCGTGCCGTAGTTCTGCGATGCATCCCCAACCTGCTTGGCGTAGACTGCCGTATTATAGCCTGTTTTAGCGAGTTCGACTCCAGCGGTCTCCAGCCCATGGCCAATACCACTCGTTGTGTATCCAATGCCATACTCCACGCCACTGGCTATGGCGTGGGTCAGGTACTCGACACCGCCAGTAATGTAGTCCCAAGCCTTCAGGAAGTAATTATTCGTATTCTGGGCATTATGCACGGCATTATTCCAATCCTGCACTCCAGCATTATAAGTACTCTGGGCAGTACTCATTAGATCACTACCGGTGCCAACCATGCCTCTACCAAGACCGTACGTGGCTAGCCCACCGTAGTACAGTGAATCCCCAGCCACGTCAAGCACAAGCGCTGTCCCAAAGCCCCCCGTCTTCACGAGCACCGTGGGTAGGTCCAGGTTGGTACTATACACTGGATACTTCACAATGGCAGTACTTGGTGTTGGTGGATTGTTACTGCCTCCACCACCGTATGAGAAGTATGCCGTTGGTGGCTGGCTCGGTATTGTACTAGTAATATCCCGTGTTATGGTCTGTACACTCTGGCTCGTTGTAGTGAAGGAGCTAGTACTCGTACTAGTGCTGGAACTGCTGGTCCAACCCGTGATTTGCGGGACTAGCTTGACTCCCACCTGTAGTCCAAAGCCCGTGTAGTTGAAGACTGCAGTGACTGCTGGAATATAGATGAAGTGACCCCACTTATTGCCATTATTACCATTGCCATGCCCCTCACGGGGCATTGTTGGCATTAGTAGGCTTGGGTTCAAGCCACAGAGTCCATTCTCGCACATTCCACTTGGCGTCATCCATGTCATGAGGTATTGTACAGTGTATGTGATGATTGGGTAGTAGTACTTGGTTATCGTGTTGGTTATGGTGTTTGTTATGGTCACGGTCTTCGTGACCACCTGCGTATTCACTGGCGTGGTTACTTGCCGTGGCGTGGTGGTGATGTGGTTGTTTATTGCATAGTAGGTGGCCTTGTAGCCGTTGCTTGTTGGGTCTACATTGTAGACCGTGTCCCCAGTGACTGCATTATGCTTGACTATGGTTACACCGTTAGTCCCGGCGTATGCGGTTATTGAGTAGCCACCGTACAGGCTCCTCACGGTGGTTGCGAAGAATGCCATTGCGTGGTTGGCAATCAGTAGCGTGGCTATTACCAGTGCCATGGTTATTACCCCCATTATCCTGCCTAGGCTTTCAAGCCTCATGACTGGTCAGTTTCAATTTAATAAGCCGGCTAATTAGGCTTTCTATGGGAGAGGGGGATTGTTTTTGATTTTGATTCTTTATTTCGAGTGTCACGCTGGGCAGTATATTGGCGGGCTGTGGATTGGGCATGGTGGCATTATTGGAGTGCCTGGTGGCTGTATGCCGACAATCATTGGCATGAAGCCGTGTGGTACTGGCTTCGGCATTATTGGCTTTCCACCTATTGGGAGTATTATCACTAGTGTTATCGTCATTACCACTAGTGCCAGTCCCATTAGCCACCATTTCTTGACCGACCTCATGACTGGTCACCCTCAATTCCATAAGCCCCCTAATTAGGCTTGCTTCGGCACGACACATGCAATAACAAGTGTTCAGGCTTGAATTCATCATCACCACCACCAATAGTGGGGCGACCACCTATGGGCGGTTTCACCAAAGATCCGGGAGGTGGCTCTTCATCACGTGTCAGTCTACAGGCCTGGAGTGGCGCTCTTAATTAGTGCCACTAGCCACTCGAGTGGCTTCACGATAGTATTAAAACCCACGCCAGTGATAAAGCCAATAATCACTAGACTAGCCAGGAGCAGGCTTAATACGAGTAGGCCCCTCCACTCCCTCGCTAAAGCCATAATCACCAGTCCAAGGATTAGCGAGTCGACTAGGGCATATACCACGTGCCTAGCCCAGCCTGCTCCGGCTAGGGCTAGGGCTAGGAGTATTATCGTGGCTAGGAGCCAGGTGAATAGCCAGGCTACCCTCCCCGTGTTTGCCCGCCAAGCCACTACACGGTAGTGGCTTTGCCCCTTAATTAGCCCATGAGTGCCTCGATTAGAATCGTGGCTTAGACTACTACTAGTGTACTACGGGATTCTACCATTCTACCAATTCTACCGCGCCTCTCTAGACTCTAGACTCTAGCCCCATCGTGAATCCCCCACGATAAACCCATGATAAAGAGTTAAACTAAAACCCTCTAGAAGCCTGGTAGAATTGGTAGAATGGTAGAATACCGTGACTGGGTTGTAGAATGACTAATTGACTCTTTACAATGTTTAAGAGGCTTCATTCAATCCCCCATTCCCTCTCGAGCTCTGCCCCGCCTACGGCGGGGCTATGCCAGGTCCACCGTGGGGCTAGTCCAATCGTACTCCCTCTTTCCAAACCTGACCCTCATGCTTAGTACATCGATTAGGACGCTGGAGGGGGATTGTGGCGAGGCTCCTGGGCAATCCAGGGCATAAGCCCAGTACTCATCGCCAGCCAGTGCAATCCTCAGTATGCCGAATGGGCTACACTTACTCGCTAGTGTATCACCATCAACATCAAGCCTCACCCAGCCAATGCCATTAACACTTGCATTGTACTCCCTAATGCCATTATTGACCAGCCACAGCCTGGGAATTGAGGCGTTAAATGCCTTGAGGGCATTGGCAATGCTGTCTAGGACCGTTGGGTTGTCATCGAGTACATGATTGATCCTAACGCCATGGGCAGTGAGCCATATTGCCACTCGAGCCTTCCAATACGACTCCTTGGCGTACTTCCAGGACTCGGGCTTGAGGTAGATGCCCTTGACATTCAGGCCCAGGCTCTCGAGCTGTGAGGTAGTGGTGCTACCCTGCCTCTCCCTAATCCTGCCACTGGCGATGTAGACTGGCTCATTCAAGCTCTTGATGAAGCCAATAACATCCTGCTTGGGCTTGTCAAGGCTCATGTACTCCTCGCTTAGGTAGCAGTCCCAATCCAGCTTCTCGCCCTTCATGCACCTTTGCACTCGGGCAGTAGTATCAAAGAGTGTGTCATCTAGGTCGGCGAGAATGGGCATGGGAAAGCCCACAATGTGGGCTTAATTAGCTAGCGTGAGTAGCAAGTCGAGTAGCAGTTAGTGAGCAGTCGAGTGGCAATCGTGTAGCAGGTCGTGTAGTTGACGATCGTGCAGAAACTGGGGAGGGGTATATACCCCCTACTCACTCTACGGTTAATGATAACGGGAGCATCAATAATGATAACCGTGACGTGGAAAAAACTAGCATATCTACCCCCAGACTCTTCTCACGATCGTCAGCTACTCGACTTGCTACTCGGTTGCTACTTAGTTGCTACTCGGACTGCTACTCTCGGTTCCCCTTGTTCAGTTCCGCATTTAAGGTCCTCGTCAATGTTAATATTGATTGCATTCGCAAGCATTCCCAAAACTCTGGACTCCCAGGCTCGATACCCTTCACTCGAGCAAAATCAACGGAAGTTCTGGCTAATTAGGCCGGGAATGGGCATGCTAGTGCATGCCTCTTGACTGCCTCATCAACGCCCTCTACAATCTACTAATGAATACCAAGGGCACAGTGTGGCTATGGCCCTCTAGACTGGCTAGGTCCTGTGGTCACAGGAGATTGGCGAGCGAGTTCCTAAGGGCTCTAGCCCTAGTGGGCTTGGTGGAGGCTGTGGGGTACAGGACGAGGAGGAAGAGGCTGGTCTACATTACAACGCCAGAGCTAGTCCTGAGGACTAGGGGGATGGGGCTTGACGAGTTTAGGGTGTGGCTACTCGGGAGGATTGCTCAAGCCCCGGCAGTGCCGGGGCTCGCGAGGAACTCAATCACGTCACTCGGGGTCTTGGCAATTACAGCCCTACCGCCCTGGATGTAGGGCTTTACCCAGTCAAAGTACTCGGCCGGTTCTAGTATGATGATTCTACTCCTCTCCATGACCCTCCTAGCCAGCTCTGGGTCAACATCAGGGTCGATGGCGTCGGTAATGATAATGGACTCCTCACTAAGGCTATTGGCAAGGGTAAGGGCATTGGCGATGCTAGTGCCACCATCAGGGGCTAGCCTCAATAATGGCTCAATGACGATTGAGCCACTACCTAGGTCATGAATCCTCGTGTCGAAGGCATAAACATGGACATCCTCATAAGCCAGCACTAGGCTTATGGCTACTGCCGTAGCCACACTAACCTTCTCAATCCTAGAGCCCGGCATAGGCTCGCCCATGCTCCCGCTCCTATCAATAACCACGTTGAACCTACGCCCACTAACCCTCTCAAAACCATAATGAATCGTGGCTAGCCTAAGAGCCCTGACGGGCTCTGGCATTATCAAGTCCTTCACGGTGAATTCACTAATCCTATTAGAGAGTGTATAACTACTCGGGTAGCCAACGCCGGTGATCCTACCCTCGCTTAATCGGCTAGTGAACTCGTCAATCAACTTAACCACGTTGTTGAGGACCCTAGCCATCCTCCTCAACTCCTCGGGGCTTCCGAGGAGCGTGTCTGATGCCTCGAGACCCTTGGAGTGACTCGGCATTAACTGGGCATTCGGGTACCTAGCCCTTAGTGAGGAAAGGGCATTCTCGAACTCGGCACGAGCCTGGACAGCCTCAAGCACGTTCTTGGCAATAGCCCGCACTAGTAATTGGATTGCGGCCCTCTGTGTTTGGTTTAGGTTGGCTGGGGCCATTAGGAGGGCCTTGACGCTCAATTGCCTACCCCTCGTGCCAGTATTGGCTAGGTTATTCATGCCCATTTTGGCGACTTCACGCCACTCCTCATCCCTCATGAACTCCCTCATGTTCCTGAGGACCAGCCTCAGGAACCAGACGCCAGTGTAGAAGCTTAGTGACTGGCTACCAGTCGTGTACGCCCTAATAACCCTCAATTCCCTACTCCTCCTATACTCATCCATTATCACATGCCATAACAATTCTGGCCTCTCCCTATACCTAAGCACCTCAATGCTTAGATCATGAATACCATAGGCATCCGAAGCCATAAAGAGCTTGGGCCACATGTTACTCCCATCCCTGTACTTGCCTACAAAGTACTCAATCATCCCCTCAAGAATGTCAAAGGGTGGTGGGGTGACCCACCTAATGTACCCGTACTTCTCTATCGTACCCTTCTCATTACCATTATTGCCACTATCCCCAGGGGGCATGGGATTGCGGTTTTAGAACCAGCTAATTAGCTGGCTCGCCAGGGCGAGCCTGATGCTCCCAATACCACTGGTATTACCACACGTGGGGATTGCAATAATAATGGACCCAGGCGGGAACACCTGGGTA
This sequence comes from Vulcanisaeta souniana JCM 11219, assembly GCF_026000775.1. Lineage (GTDB taxonomy): Archaea > Thermoproteota > Thermoprotei > Thermoproteales > Thermocladiaceae > Vulcanisaeta > Vulcanisaeta souniana. The sequence goes on from NZ_AP026830.1 coordinate 1,227,832, forward strand.
TTAAGCATTAATGGCGTGGTAATCAACGGTAACGAGAGTACAATCCTACCACTACCACTGGGCGTGGAGGTAGCCTTTGGAGGCTACCCAAGGCCTGGGGAGGCCTGCACTATTGGTCCTCATTACGCCATCATAAAAAGCGTGACCGTCTTCAGCATCCACTGCAGCAGGACTAGCCAGGCACTACCCTAACTAATTAACTGGCTCTTGACTGCCAACCCATGCCCACCGACATTGTTAAAATCAATGGTAAGGAATACGCGATAGTCTATGCCATTATTAATGGTGATATTATAATCTTTGATGTTGGTGAGGTGCACTACGCGCCTGGCGAGTCGTACATTATACCCACCACCCCAGGGGAGGTTAGGCTCGCCCTCAGTGAGTGGCGTAGGAGGCTTGTTGGCTTGAGGGATGGCTTGAAGCCAGCGCCCCGGCATTGCCGGGGCTAATTAATTGCTAGCCTTAATCATGCAATCACTGGCGATTAGCCCCGCCTAATTAGTGGGGCTTGTCATACACGATCCAGTGCGAGTCAGTGAATTCCACAATGCCAGCCCTCCCAAGCCTTTTAACGAGGCTCGTAATGAGCCTCCTAGCCACCTCGGTATCGCCGTTAGCGTACTCCATGGCGAACCTCGCGATCTCGTACTTGGGAATCACGTTAATCCTACCCCTAACAAAACGCCTCTTGAAGTTAGTGTAGAAGCCCAGGTAGTCAATGGGCACGAGCGTGACTCACACCCACCCTAATTAGCCCCGGCGGTGCCGGGGCTTAAATCACTCGGGTCCAGGGTAACTAGTTGGAAGCCATACTCCCTAGCAAGCCTCCTGGCACCACTCGTGAAGCAGGGAGCCACTAGAATACCACCAGCATTGAGGGCATCCGCATAACGCCTCAACTGGCTCACTGCATGTAGGTCAGCGCACTGCCTCTTTACCTCAATGACGATTTTACGCCCGCTGGCGTCCTCCGCGAGGATATCGGCAATCCCATGGCCTGGGATCTCGTACTCCACGCTAATGACCCTGCCCCCTGGAATGATCCTCTGGATATTCCTCACAATCCACTCCTTGACGTCCTCGTGAGTCCCAGTTAGCCTGAAGGCTCCCTCGCTTGGCATGCCCCAGCATGCCCACTCTATACCATAGACAACCACCCTAATGACCTCCCTAGGCCTCTGCCTAGTGGAGTAAATGATGAGCTTGCCATCACTAGTCTCCGTCACGCTGATTCTGGAGCCTGGTGGTTGCCAGTTCATGGGTTGGTAGCCCTGGTCAGTGTGGATTAGTAGTGTGCCATCGGGCTTGATTATGATGAGCCTCCAAGCCCTACCAGCCCTCGAGACTGCCCTACCATCATAACTCACCTCAGAATCAGCGTATAGGACTATGACACTCCTGCCTATTTGACTGCGCCAATTACCACCGCAGGGCATGCCCCGTCCTCGCGAGGCTCGTAATTAGGTAATCACATCCAGGACCCTGAAGGCTCCAGCGTCCACGAGCCTCGCGAGGTAGTAGGCAATCGCGAGGGATAGGGAGTAGGCAACATCAAGCAGTGCGTCCCAGACGAAGGCGTGGAAGGCACTGATTGGCGAGCCACCAATCAGGTTGAAGGTGGTGGCCAGCGTGTTCCCAACCATTGCCAGGTAGTCTTGGAGTAGGCAGGTTGGCAAATTGGCTAGTGTGGACTGGAGTGGGTTGCAGGGGAAGTTGATGACTACGACCTGGACGTAGGGTAGCTCCATTAGGACCATGCCCAGCATTACCGGGAGTGTTATGGCTAGTACCATGTACGTCATTGTAATGCTCGAGCCGATACTCCTCGTACTCCTCGGCACAATGAGGCTCGCCGTGACTGCCCACAAGCCGTACTTAGTCATGTACTCGGTGAATAGGGTCATGACGTAGAGTACTGCCAAGTCTGCAATGAACCACTCGAAGGAGAGCCACTGGAGGCTCGTAATCCTCTCCATGAAGCCCGCCAAGGCCGATAGGAAGCCCAGCCTAAAGCCAAACGCCTCTATCGTGCCCAGGGCTTTTAGGGTGTAGACTATTGCCCAGAAGACTGCCCAGGATGTGGTGGACTCTGTGAGTAGGCTCTGGATGTAGGGGCTTGAGGGCTTGACTACGGGGATTCCGAAGGATGAGGCGATGGACTGGCTTATGACACCCGCATTCTGGAGTACTGCCACCACGCTAATGATTACAATCCACGCTATAGCGTATGACCAGATTGCCTCCCACACTTCAGCCCTCTTTTGTGGTGGCGTGTAGTTGACCTTGATTATTAGGTAAGCCACTTCTGCAGTGGCTATTCCAGCAACCGTGTACCACCAGTTGTAGGACACGAGCATCACCACACTCATGCTCTAATTAGGAGTCTGACCTCCTCCCCGCCCTAAAGGTAGATGAGGCACCTCTTCATCCTGCTCTTGCCACACTCGTAGCCTGTGATCCTACCAGCCCGCTTGAACTCCTCAAGCACCTCCTCTATCCTACCCATCATCCCACTCACCGAGTATGCTGATACCCTGTAGCCCCTCATCCCCAGGAACCGCGTGAAGTCCCTAGTCGTTATCTTGACCACGCTGGCATTCCTAACATTCGCCAGGTAATCATTCCTATGCTCCAGCACGTACCTAATGAACTCCCTGAGTAAAACCCTATACACGCGTGAGGCACCCTCACGCCCTAATTAGAATACCATTAGCCCTGCTAATGGTGAATCCACTAGGTTACCTACTAGCCACCACCCTCGCTGGCACTGCACTAGCCACCCTAGCACTCAGGAATAGGAGCCTTGGCGACTGGGCACCATTCATCGCCTACACCATAATACTATCACTCCTACTCCCACTCGTGCCGAGGAGCCTACCACCACCACCAGTAAGCCAGCTGGAGCCAGTGAGCATGGGCATTTCAATCATTGCCCTAACCCTAAAGCTAATCTATGGAATAGCCTCCTCAATACCAGGAGGCTCTGTACTAAATATGCTGGACTTCATTGCCGACGTGTTGGTCAGCATTATAAACACTGCCTGGGCATTATTGGCAATATACACGGTGGGTTACTACGCCTGGCTCTACCTCCCAATCATCCTCGGCGTGAGTATGATAATGGCAATCCACGATGCCCAGACTGCCCTACTCACTGCCTACATTGGGGTTGCCCTCTCCATAATCGCGGGCGTGCTAGCCCCAATCATTAGCGTGATTGGGGCATTGGCAGTAATGAGCGTGAGCCCGCCACTGGGCTTCGCGTTAGTCACCTCAACCCCAAGCCCAGCCCTCGTGGTGACTAGCCAGGGCTTCGGCTTCACGCCCTTTATAATACCACTATACTCGCCAAGCCTAGGCGTGGACCAAGCCTACTGGCTGTGGCTGAAAATGAATTATACATATTATACTATTAGTACTGGCCCAGTGACTCTAGTTAGTGCTAGGCTAGAGCCAGTGCTGGGGTCAATAACCTGTGGTAACGCCACGTGTGGCGCGTATTATGGCGTGAGTGGCGTGGACCTCGGGAATGGTACTGTCATTACCCTGGTTAGCGAGCCAAGCCGAATATGGCTCTGGGGTAGTGGCTTTAGTGTTAATACAACCCTCGTGAGGGTTGGGAATGAGTCAATCATGGGCTGTAATGCCACGGTAAAGCCCAGTCACTGGCTCGAGCCAGTGGGCCTTAAGGCCACTAGTGACCTCGCCCAATTAGCGAGTCTAACTGGCGTGAATTATACACTCCCAAGCCCCACGCCAGTGGGGTATAGGGAGCTAGCCATTAATGTGACACCGGGGAGCCTCGTGATTAATGGTACAGTGAGGCGGGTGGCATGCCTAGTGAGGCTCTATGGCGTAGTGAATAACACGTGGGTTGGGAGTACCCCATTGGGTTACTCACCCACCCTCGCCAGCTACCTCGAGTACGCCTATGCCATTTATAATGCCATTGCTGGGGAGAGTGGTGTTGTTGATAGGCTCCTCGCGAGCCTATTCACCCTAATTACCGTGGGGAGCCTCGGGCTCATTGCCTGGGACTACTTCGTATCCTGGCTTAGGAGGCTATTGGGCTGACGGGCATACTAATTAATACACCAACAAGCCCCAACCCACGTGGGGTACCAGACGGGCAGGGGCATTGCGGGCGTGTTCGAGGCAGTCCTGAATGCCGAGGAGGCAATGGTCATAAGCCCATGGATTGATGGGCAGTACGCGGGGAGGCTCCTCGAGAGGGTTAGGAACGGCAGGGCTAGAGTCATAACCAGCATTGACGAGGATAACGACTTCTACAGGCTATTGAGGCAACCAATGGCTAGCATCAAGTGGAGCCTCTTCATTCCTGGCCTGGTCCTAGTCATCCTGAGCCCAGCCCTTGGGCTCTTCTTCCCAATACCCCTGGGTATTGGCTTATTCCTAATACTCAAGTCCCTCAAGCCAAGGCATAGCCGGCTAGGGCTGGCTAATGTTAGGGTCAGCCCACGCATTGGGGAGGAGGGCTTCATACACATTAAACTCTACATCGCCGGTGACAGGGCATGGATTGGGAGTGCAAACATGACCCCCTCGGCGGTTCACAGGAATATCGAGGTCCTAGTCCCGATAGACGTGAATTTGGCTAGGAGGATTTTCGAGGACGCGTGGTCTAGGGCAAGGCCCTTGACGGGCTAATTAGGAGCCTTCAGGCTAAACCCCGACCCCTATGGCTGGGGAATTAATGATTAGGGTAAAGGACTTGGGCATTAGGAGGGTCTTTGATGAGTACCCACCGAGGCTCCTCACTGGCTATGGCGTTGTTAGGGTTAACCCCAGGGCCTGGAGGCAGTTGCGAAGGTGGGTTGGTGGTGACGTGATTGCCAACCACGCTAAAGCCAGGCCAGACTTACTCGCCTGGCTCAGGCCCTGGGGTGGCATGTGGCTCTATAGGGTGGCTACCGACGCGTATGTTGACTACCCACCCTCTCGGGTCATTGAGGCTGTTAGGAGGTTACTACCCAATGCAGAACCCGTGAAGTTGGGTAGTCTTTTCGGGAAGCCGGAGTATGTCGAGTATGGCGCCAAGTACGCTGAAAGCGTACTTGGTTATGAGGCTAGTGATGGCGTGGTAAAGGGCATTTGGGTTAGGGCTGGGGATGACGGCTATACAGCAATTCGCATTCGCCCATTCCTAGGCTTCAAGAGGGAGATATCGGCAGTAATCCTGCCGAATAGGGTTAGTAGGAGGCTTCATGTGGAGCGTGAGTCGAGGATTGAGGAGAGGCTTAGGGTTGATATTGACGCCTCAGTAGCCACACTGAGGGCATTCGACATTAGCGAGCTCGTGAAGTATAGTATACCATTCACTGTGGTGAATAATATCGCCAGGAGGGTCAGGAGCTTCACGCACCACTGGCGTGTGGCTAGGGCATTAATTGGCAGTGATAATGCCTACGCCCTGGCAATAGCCCTGGGGAGGGCATTAGTGAGTAGTTCAGGCGAGTCTAGGGAGAGGATTGCGAGGCTCCTGGAGCAGTTAACGAGTGACCCAATGAGGTTCGTCAGGGCTTATAGTGAGGCTTCAAGCGTGCCCACACAGGAGGATTAATCCCCGGCATTGCCGGGGATTCCAATCCTAATATTGAATGCACCTAACTCCCTGAGTAATTTAATCGCGCTTGTATTACCGAATTCTGTTATTACCTCTATAATGGAGCCATTATAGTGAATCACGAGCCCACGCTCGGGCATCATTATGATGCCCTCCTCGAATTCACTACCCTCATTTGCAATGTACGCCTCGTCATTCTCGTTAATTAGCCTCTTGAGGGGTGTGATGTCCTTTATGCTATTAATCTCGGCTTTAATCTTTAGAAGGGGCATGAATACCCTGGAGTGGTAGCCCCTAATTAGGCTTGTTGGGAGTACTAGCTGATGAATTGCGAGTTGAGGCTGGAAATGGCTAGACTAGTACTGAGGGATTTCCTCGAGAAGTGGGGTAGTGGTGATTGGGAGGGTGTGGAGCAGGCTCTCGAGGCGCTCGCGAGGATTCTACTGGGGTAAGGAGCGGGGCACTGCCCCGCCTGGTGGGATCATCACGGGGACTCAGGGTGCAGGAACTCGATTAGTACGTGGGTGGTAGCCCATAAGCCTATTACAATCATTGCAATTGGGGTATCATGAATAGCTAAATAATAGACTGCAGTCAATGAATATTCCAGCGTCACGAGTCCATGCATTTGACTTTTCGACAATCTATAAAATGGGTTCTTAACAAAGCGCTTGATATGCATGGCTAGCTTGTTGTCCTCACCAGCCCACATGTGGGCTCGGTGCTAGGTAATAAGCCACCTAATTAGCCCTTACACGAAGAACCTAGCCAGGACATACTGGAGTAAACCCTCAACACCAAGGGAGGAAACCAAACCATCGAGAACCCAAACCCAAGCCCTGTAAAGACTTTGACTCGAACCCACGCACTCCAAGCCACCAAGCCTGGCACTGCCAGGCTTGTAAAGCCTCAATAGCCTCCTCGGCTCCCTGGGCACTAGCACTAGGACTACCTCATTGCCAGCCACCACCAGCACCACCTCCATGACCTCCTCAACCCCCGAGGCACCCACTACCCTGGCTATGGACTCGGGGTCCAGGCTTGGCCTTAGGATTAGCCAGGCAATACCCGTGACAGGCTCACTAACGAGAGCCTCCACACTCTTGTAGCGTGCCAGTACAATGCACCAGTAGGGTAGGAATCCCTCGTCAGAGGGCTTTAGGTAGGCATTAAGGCCGATTAATACCCGCATTCTGGGGATACTTATTAATATGGGGCCTGTAATTAGGACTGGTATGGCGTGGGAATTCGGGAAGGACTGGAGGGATATCGTGCTAGAATTACTCCTACTAGCCCCAGTAATCCTAATCCTACTCACCCAACTCCAGCCTGGGCTAGCCCAATGGCTTAATCAAGCCCTAGCCTCACTGCTAGGGCACTTTCGGGTGGTAATCCTACACGCCCCGCTAGCCTAATTAAGCCCAACCCCTCCAAGGGGCTTGACCCCATATGACTGAAATCCTACTCCTCAACGCCCTACCACTTAATGCCATCTCCCAAGGCGAGGTTGTGATTAAAGCCAGGAGAATTAGCCCCGAGGAGGCTAGAAGGATCATCGAGGGGAAGCAATTAAGGAGTTTTATTGGACACGAGGCAACGGCAAATGCCCTTTCAATACTCCTTGGTGTTAATGTCCCTACAAACAGGGCGAATGCCACGTTGACAAAAGGAAGCGAGGCATTAATCATCGTTCTAGTTCAGAGGCTACCCGAAGGACAAGTAATTAGGAGCGTTGAAGAAGTATTGAGGTTCTTCCAATTATGGCATGTAAAGGTTGAGTGAACCCCGCCTAGTGGCGGGGTTTGGTGATTATTAACTCCTAGCCCTTGCTAGCCTCCCGGCATTCTCCTCCGCCCTCTTACTGAGCCACGAGACACGCCACTCTAGAAAGTCCACTAGGAATGAGTACCACCTCTGGTACCTCAAGACATCAGCAATATCATTGATAGTATTCTCGTAACCAGCCAAGTCCATTGGCTCCATGGCTAGCACCTTAGCCTCGTACCTCATGAAGACCCTCACGGCACTCACTAGAGCCATGAAGTCGTTCCTAGCCATCTTGAGGCTCTCCCTTACAGAGTCCTCTGGACTAGCCCTATACTCCTCAGGCAATTGTAGGCTGGAGCCAATGACCCAGGGCATTACGAGGAATGCCGTGTACGTGGTACAACCCTTCTGCTCCGCTGGGCAGTCAAGCAAAGCCATTAGGCTGGCAATGACCCTGGGTAGCTTTGTGAATAGGGTCCTATCGCTAATCTTGACCCCGAACTCCCTAAGCCCAGCAATCCCCTGGGTAATTAACAAGTACTCGTCAGTGAACCCATCACTCCCCAAAATCTCCAACGCCCTAGTCCTCAACTCCCCAAGCTCCTGGGGAGTTATAATACCACTGGGTGTCTCCTGAGAGTCATTACTAACCCTAAGTGCCTCACCGTAGAATTCTGGACTCACGTAATCAACGCTGGCCTTGATTGGGAACCTATCCGCAAAGGCCATTAACTCAGGCGATTGTGGTATATAATTCGAGGCCCCGTAAATCGCGAATGCCCTGATCGGCATTACCTCCCCAGTGAATGGGTCGTAGATGAGGCGCTCGTTGAGCATACTGTTGAGGGCATTAAGTAGGAATGACGGTGCATTAAAGACCTCATCGAGGTATATGACATCAGCACTAATGATTGGCGACCAATTCCTAACCAAACGCCCATCCTGGAGTGCCCTTACATTATACGGACCAAAGACCTCCACGTCAGTCATGTACTTGTGGAGCTGTATGATGTACGCCTTGGCATTAACCATCCTCGCGAGGCTCGTTATCAAGAGCGTCTTTCCAGTGCCTGGTGGCCCCACTAGTAGTACTGGCTCCCCATGTATTAGTCCGCTCAAGCTCGCGAGGCCAGCCTCATGCTGGCCTGGGAGGCGTCTAAAGAGCCATCGGTATGCGAGTCTAACACCCGGTGCACCGGGCATGGTGGAGTTGGCATGCCAGGGCTTAATTAGCCCTAGCATACTAATTTAAATACGGGCGTATAATACACTCGTATGACTAATCACGCGATTAATAATGCCAGCCCCGGCAATGCCGGGGCTAGGTATGGAATCGTGAGGGTGAAGGCAATAATTGATACTAGCCAGGGGATTCCAGAGGCTAGGGGCTTCATTTACGATCCAAGAAGGGGTGATTGGGTCGAGATTAGCGAGGATGATGCGGGCTATATTCAGGATAATGGCGTGTTGATTGGCGGTGGATTCACGTGGCACGGCGTGATTGGATTGTACGCAGTGCCCAGGGAGAGGCTGGGCAGGTTCAGGAGGTACGTTGTCGAGTGGATTAGTGAATTACCGAAGAGGCCACTCATTGTTGATGAGGGTGTTAGGGTTAGGGTCTCGAGGGATGAGTTTGGGAATACTCATGCTTTTATTGAGAAGTTGTAGGAATTTTAAGGACCCCTGTGGGGTCCTCCCCTGCCCTCCCGGGGTGGGTCACTGGGCAGGGATTGCGGTCAGCGTAGACAGTACGTAGTCGTGAAGGTACTGAAGCATTGGGTCATTTGTCTCTATGATGTCCCCTGGCGTTGGCTCAAACCTCACTTCAATAACCGATCGGATTGTCTGTGCTATCTTTCCATCAACGAGCATTTCAATACTCTTACCCGGCATTCTCACGAGCAATTGGGCCTCCCTATAGAGTCTTCCTACCATAACGCCATTTTTGAAGACTGGTACTGATTGCGCGTACTTCCTTCCCTTGAAGACTTTTATTACTAACCCATCATTATAGAGGACCTCAACGTAACTCACGTGCACACCCTCATCAGTGACACCATAACCCTTGATTATTTTGACACCCCCTATCCTATTCAAAGTAGGACCCACCATGTGGGTCTAAGGTAACGAGGTAGAAACCCCCTAATTAGCTCTAGAGGGCGAGGCATAAGTCTAATTAAGGGGGCTTCATGATTTCGACTCGAGGTAGCCAGCCCCAGCCTGACCAGTGAGGGCGGGGCTGGCGAAAACATCACTAACGAGGCTAGAGGCATTCTCAAGAATCATCCAAACAGTAGCGAGGATCACCCTAGCCCGACCCAAGTCAAGCCCACTCGAGAGTACACCATCCAGTGAAGCACTAATCACCCCAAGCCCATCCCCCAGCCCCTTGATACGGCTGGTCATGAACCTAGCGAACTCGGGGCTCGAGAGGAGCCCGCGAATTACATTGAGGACGGACTTCACAATGTCAATGTCGAATTTGAAAGCCCTGGCGAGGGAGAGGATGCTCGCCAGATCGTAGGCTTCCCTTCTCCTCCCATTCCTCATGAGCTCTATAGCCAGGCCCCAAAGCCTCTTCCAGTACTCCCCCTCCCTAGCGAGTGCCAGTAGTCCCGCGAGGGTTGGCTCGCACCACACTCTATTCCTACCCTGCGAGCCCCTACGGCACCTAATCCACCCCAAGCCCTGGCAGAACTCCATCCTATCGAGAACCTTATCAAACCTCGAGGTACCCACACCGAGCTCCCTCCTAACATCATCAAAACTAACCCTAACACCAAGGAGCCAAGCCCTGAATAGCCTATAAAGGACCTCGTAATGAAGCCTCTTGGTCTCCGCATCCAACTCTTCAATATTACAATAGACCATATGGTATCACCTAGCCAGTGAAGACGTAGTGGAACATTGTTATGATGGGCTGTATGAACAAGTCCCTGAACAAGTCCCAGGCAGTAAAGCCCAGGCTAGCCCCAGCCTGGGTGGCTAGGTAGAGTAGTATGAAGTAGATGATCCAGACCACAGCGAATACCGCGAGGATCACCTTCGCGTTCCCCTCCACCCAGTCGACAATAGCCTCCAGCGCCCTACCCCTCATGCCTGGGGTTGCGCCTAGGAAGTACCTCATGGCGTAGAGGAGTAGGCCAATGAAGGATAGCCAGAAGGCTAGGGCGAAGAGGAAGAGGAGTGCATTCACTACGGGATTGATCATGCTTAGTAACTGGCTGATCACTGGTGGTAATCCAGCCTGTAGTACCACACTGGTCATACTAGCCAATTCCATGGCTAGACACTTAATTAGTAATCCTAACCCTCAAGCCAAGCCTCCCAGCCAAATCCACAATCCTCAAGCCAGTACTAGCCTCGAAGAGCCTCGCATCATCGAGGCTAATACAATACTCGCCATCACCACCGGGAGCGAGTAACTGCCTAAAGGCCTCTATGGGGTCCCTCCTTATGAGGACTGACTTCTTACTAACCCAGTGGACAGCGAGCCCCATTAATTGGCATGCCCTAATGAAGCACTGCATGGTGGCCTTCTCCCCAAGGAACATCCTCAACTCACTCCTCGAGACCTTCCACCCAGCCTCCGGGTGCCTAATGTTAGCGAGGAATCTAGGCTCGCTAGTAACACGCCTCACGAAGTCGAGGTACACCCCACAAACCACGCTCTCAAGTGGGAGCACGGTATTAATTAGGCTAGGACCAAATCCTCGAGCCTCACGTAAACGTGCCTTGGGGTTGGAGGCACGTAGAGCACACCCATGGAGTAACCACCAAGCACCCTGGGCGTTAATGACTTCCTCAACCACTCGTAATCACTAGCCGATAAGCCGAAGTACGGCTTGACCTCCTCAACATACGCATCGGGGCCAGCCAGGACTAGGCCCCAGCCAATATTCTGGATCATGCTGGGTGGGGCATCACGCACCGACTGCGTGGCGAACCAGAGTGCCAGGCCCCTTTTCCTCCCAGCCCTGATTAATTGCCAAATAGCCCTGGAGCCCAGGACTAGGTAGGCCTCATCGGCAATGAGGACATTAGTCACCAACTCGCTGGGTGACTTCCTGGCTAGGAATGCCCTGAATGCCTCTGTAATGAGTAACTCCATTACTAGGGCCACGTACCTATCATCCTGCCTGAGGGTACGCCCGCTATCCCTATCAGTGAATTTAATGACGACATTATACTCAAGCAGTTCATCGAGGCTCACCAGTTGACTCGGTAGTAAGCCCCTTACAATGCGCCAGTACCTCGCGTACTGGCTATTATTGACTAGCCACTCTAGCGCCCACGCCAAGCCCTGGTATGGCATGCTGTAGAGCCTGTAGATAGCCTCATCCTCAACACCAAACGCGTGCCTGAATGCCTCCGCAACATCACTAGCCTTGACCACTGGCTCCTCGTGATTGGGGGCTAGAAAGTCAATGTAGGCATCACCAGCGTAGAGGCAGTGGAAGCCGAGTTTGGCTAGGACTTGGCAGTACTCGTCCTCGGGGTCCAGGATTAGGAACCTAATGCCCGAGTTATTACTAACGAGCCTGTGAATGAGGCTCATTGTAGTCTTAGTCTTACCCATCCCAGTGGGGCCAACAATTAGGCCGTGACTCGAGGGTAGGGCATCGAAGTCCAGGTGGACTGGATTATTATACCTATCAATCCCAACCTCGATGACTGCACGCCCAAGCCCACTGGTGACCTGGGCACCATGCAAAATGGGCATGACTGTGATGTCCCTGGTGAGGGCTGGGAGTCTCGGTGGCCAGAGCCAGTTAATGGGCCTCCCAATCCTCGTGTTCGGGATTGGGTTATAATCCGCATCAAGCCAGATGCTGATCCTATACGTACGCTCGCCATTATTTAGCCTTTGGATTGTATTCCAAAGCCTCTCACTCCTGACCTCGTACCTACCCCTCACTCGCGTCACAGCCTTTTCACGAAATGATGCGTAAGCCCTCTCCAGGGCACCCCTAAGCACTGGGTCCTCCCTAACCACAATACCCCAAGCCGGGAGCTGGGCAATACTCATCGCGTAAGTATAGGCATCATTATTAGTATACATTGAATAGAGTAAGTCCGTACCCGCGAGGCTAGCCCTGAACCTAATGGGGCTCCTAACAATCGAGAGCCCCTTAACACCCCTCACGAAGCCGATTGCGAAGCCCGCTAGGGCTACTACACCATAGTACCAATTGTGGGCTAGTGGCGCCCCGGTGAGTAGGAGTAGTGGAATGCCGAGGAATAGCCAGTACATGGGCACTGGCTCTATCACGCCGATTAACTGCTCCATAACATTCTGGGGTAGCTCCTCAAGCCTGAAGTACTGCATTAGTAGGGGCTTGACCCCCTCGAACTCGCCCCTATCCATGTACCCAACCCTCAATACCTTGAGGGTTTGACCACCAAGCCTAAGCTTGAAGAAGCCCAGCTCGAGGCTAGCCAGGCTAAGCCTATTGAGGAGCTCGGCGAGTACGTCAATGACCCTAACCCCACTCGTGGAAATATCCTCAAGAGGCTCGAATTTATAGAACTCGAGCCACACTCCATCAGCCCTCTTTATAGCCCTCCTAAAGGCGCCGGCAACCTCGATTTTGGGGGCCAGGGAGTCCCCGTAGACGAGGCTCAGTAGCCACTGGGCCCAGTCTGGGATTAGGGCTAGGCTAATGCCCAGTAGTGGGGCTAGGGGCTTGTAGGCAATCGCCGAGACTAGTAGGGTAATTACTAGTACCCTCCTCGCTAGTCCAACGTCAACCATTACCCGCCATTACCTGCCTCTGGTAATTAGACATGCAGTCCCAGAGCTCTGGGTAGTCACTCAAGTCCCTAATCCTATCAACCCACTTACCAGCAACCCTCGCCTTGTAGTAAATATAACGCCTCTTAATGGAATCCTCGAGGTTAGCCCTCGAGAGGCACTCGAACCAGTCGACACCACGCCTTTTCAAGGCGTTAAGACTCCTCACGTCAACGTCCACGAAGTCCCTGAGTACAGGCTCCTCATCAGCCCTCGAGACCCTAGCCAGCCTAGCCAACTCGGGGTCAGTGACGTAGACCTCAACCAACGCCTTCCTCGGGGTTGAGGACCTCCTAAAGTCGACAATCACCTTGAACACATCCATCATCCTCTCTGGGATAGCCCTGGCATTCTGGGTGATGGCAATAAAGAGAAAACCATAATTACGGGCAATACGAACAGCCTCCTCCAGTGGGCTAATACCCTCTACACCAGCGAAGTACTGCGCCTCGTCGACAACCACGAAACGCCAGTCGCCAGCCTCAACCTCGCGCCTGGCCATTATGGTCAAGAGTGTAGTCACGTAGAGGAGCACCTGCTTCAGACTAAAGCCCCTGAGTCTAATGCCCAATTGGGCATTCAGTTTGCCATCGAGCCAATCCCCTAGTACTGGGTGGGTCCTCCTCGCGAAGAGTATATTATTCGCGAGCTCATTAAGCCTACGCCTCGCGCCCCTGAGCGCCGCCAGCTCGTCAGCATTCCTGAAGTAGCCAGGTCCCTCTGTAAAGAGCCACTGGAGGGCGTGGGGTATACTATACTCGGGCCCCTCCTCACCCTCCCCACTGGAGATTGCGGACTCCTCGAATGCCGTGAGGAGGACCTCCTCCATTGCCGGGCTCATGGCGTTAGCATAACCGTAGGCGACTAGAATCACCTTAGCCAGTGCGTCAATGAAGTCCTGGGGCTTCACGAACTCGAGTGGGTTTACTGGGTAAACCCCGTAGTAATCCACGAAGCCCCTGTAATTACCCACGTAATCAAAGACTAGGGCTGGCTTCCTATTCTGGGCTAGGGCTATTCTGACTAGGCTCGTCTTCCCAGCCCCTGGACGCCCGATAACGAGCGTGTGAGCCTCATTCCTAACCGCAATGTCCAATAAATCCCCAGGCTTCATTACCTCACCATTATATTGGACAGTCCCAGTTTATTCAGGACTGAGTTTATGACCAGCGCCGATGCCTGGCACGCCCTGCACTTGAAGCCTCCAATCCAGCAGGGCTTGAGGAGTCTAGCCAGTCTTATTGTCTTCCCATCCTCGTGGGCGAGCCACACGAGGACTGGCCTCGAGTAATGAGCCTCGTAGTCCATGTGGCTCAAGCCAAGCTTGATTGGGTCCGTAATGGGCTTCCTGAGCCTGTAGGCAATGAGCATGTACCCGGCTTGGACTGCATCGACTAGTTCACTAATCACGGTCTCCGAGTCACTGAGGAGCCCATAGGGGCAGTTTAGGGCTTGGATTGTGGCGTTTACTACAGTATCACTATCGTGAACATCCGCACTCCCGCGCATTATGACTAGGAATCCCCCATCGGTTGGGAGGTACTTTACCCCAATGCCCATTATCGCGGACCCGCTAATTGGGCTAATTAGGATTGGCCGTAACCCGGAATTAATGGTCAGGAGGGGTGCAAGGGGCTTTAACGTGACGAGCATGCCCTACGAGGCTAGGGTCTACATTAATAATCAAGTCCTAGTACCAGCCAGCTTGAGTAGGGCACTGGGCATTAATCATTATAGGAATGCCATCATCACGATAGAGTACAATGGCTTTAGGACTCAATTTAGGGTGAAGCTCCTTAGGACTAGGAATACTGACTCGAGGCAGTTCACGATTCCGAGGAGTGTTAGGGAGGCTTATGGGATTAAGCCCCTCGATACCGTGAGGGTGGTTAGTATTGAGCCAGGCAATGGCGAGAAGGCTACTGGGTAGCCTCCTCATCAGCCTAGCCATCATCCACAATGGCAGGGTCATTGAGCGTTATGGTAGCGAGTACGCTGGGTACATCGACCTCCTGAACATTGCCGATGACTATAATGCCGACGTGGTCTTGATAATGAGGGATAGGGCTGTCATTCTGACGGCTCCCCGCCCTTCAGGGCGGGGGTTCTTCCCCTGGGGCTTCCCTCACACTTCAGGCGCCCCTCACCGGGGAGGCATCAGTGCTCAGTCCCCGCCGTCAGCTGCGGGCGGTAGGTAGCTCATCGTCTGTTAGACTCGCTACCTACCAACTCTAAGAATAATAAGAACCACAAAGTTTTTAAATTTTGTGGTCTTCATTTAACATATGGGTGTGGAATTAGTTTTTAGAGGAAGAATCGCAAGCCATGGGAAAGGCAGGTACATAATAACTATCCCTAAGGAGTTTTCAGAAAAGGCGAGGGAACTCTACGAAAAAAATGAGGAGGTGATAATAATTGTCGCAAAGGAAGGTTGAAGAGGGGTTTAGGATCCTAACACTAGAGGCAAATGTCGACAGAGAGGTTATAGAGTTTATTAGGCAATATCAAGTGCTAGCCTCCCACCTGTATTGGGCTAAAAGGCTGGGGATTCAGCCTTCAGATGCTGTTATGCAAAGAGTAAAAGAGGGTATAAAGAGCTACTGGAGGTGGCAGATAATTAACGAGAAAGACCCAATATACTTGTTTAAAGGCATCGAGAAGACTCCCATGCCATATTCCGTTGTTCTTAAGCTACCATTAGTAGACGCTTTGCATGAGAACAAGGGTGCTTTCATAAGAGATGGGAAACTAGTGCTAAGATTAAATAAAAAGGTGGAAATAACAATTCCACCTCGTGCCTTAGAGTGGCTGAACAAGAGGTTAGCTGAGAAGCCGGACAGGAAAACTGTAAGGGTGTTCGAAAGAGGTGGGAAACTAGTGGCACAGATAGTGTTGCATAAAAAGAACGAGGTAGTTCCTCCTAAAAACCCACTCCTCGTGGTTGTCGACCTTAACAGTTCACATGGAATTGTGGTGCATTATTGGGATGGGAAACTGATTAAGACGGAGAAATACAGACCGCCTAATAGGGCTGGGGGATGGATTACTGTTAAGCGTCTGATGGAAATCAGGGATAACCTGTATAATCAGGGGTGTATAACGCAAGCTCAGATAAACAAGTACTCGGCTATAATTAGGAGGACGTTAAGCGGGAGTGTGAAAAGTTGGGTTCAGCAGACCGTGGATAGGATTGTCATGAGGGTTAGGAGGATTGCCAGGAGGCATGGTAAGGATCCCTTAGTATTAATTGATATTCCAGATGACGAGGGCTTAAGAGGAACGAGGCTGCAGAGGACGTTACTATCGTTTGCAAAACATTTGGAGAATATACTATCATGGTATGGCATTTATTGGGAAGAGAAGAGGCTATACAGTACGATTTGCCCTAATTGCGGGGGTAAGCTCAGGCTAAGGAAGGCTACGAGGCGTATGAGGATAATGGAGTGCCCTAAATGCAGGTTTGAGGGAGAAAGAGACATCATACCACTACACTGGGCATTAAAATACCTCCCCGCCATGAATGGCGAGGCTTCCTAACTTTTTTGTGACTAGGCCCGAGGCACTCGGGCTCGGTCTCCTAAGCCTCGAGAGGCTTGGTGAGGCATTCCTTGAGGAGCCCTTTGAGGTTGAGTCCATCTAGCAATGTAGTAATGAGTCACGGCACCGTGGCTCCTAGCCACCAGCCTCAAGCCCAGCCTCTCGAGGGCTCCTGGCAAGTACATGGCCAGCCTGAGGGACGCACTGACCTTGCCTGGCATAGCCAAGCCCCTCGAAACGAGCCACTTGTGGAAGTCCCTCGTGCTGAACTTGAAGATGCCGTCACGCTTGATGTTAACCCTATAATGCGGGTTATCAACGACCTCCTCCCTCAAGAACTCGATGACCAGCTCGTACCAGTCAAGCACGCCCATGCAGTGGCTCCCCGCCTTAATTAGCCCATGAACTCCTCGATAAGAATCGAGAATTAGACAATGTAAAGAGTTATTTAGGCATTCTACAACCTAGTCACGGGATTCTACTGTTCTACTGATTCTACTGCGCCTTTTAGGGGTATTAGTTAAATTCTTATTGTAAGCCACGTTCAATTCCCCTATTTCAATTCCCCATAAGCCCACGATAGCCAGAAAAACTGGCACTCTCTTAGAGTGCAGTAGAATCAGTAGAACAGTAGAATCCCGTAGTACACTAGTAGTAGTTTAAGACGCCTCATTCAACTCCCCATTACTCCCCGAGGCTTCTCGTGAAGCCTCATCCCCCTCAACGAAGACCCTAAGGAACTCATCCAAGTCCAAGACATAATACCGCCTGCCCCTATACGGCGTACCCGTTTTACCCAACCACTGCCTCCAACCGCCGGGGACTACACCGAGGGCGTTAGCCCTCACGTAGACCTTGACCCTACCCTCACTGAGTGCCCTAGCTATTGAACTCGGCACCCTGGGGCTCGTCAGGAAGTCCTCGTTAGGACCAACACCGAGGAGTTTCAAGACCCTCTCCTGTATCGCAGTGGTCTCATCAGCGTACCTAGCCCCGTGAAGTTCAACACCGCTTTGTGGCGAGTTATTCAGTAATGCATCAACCACGTCCATCCACGACCTCACCTGGATGCCCAATTTCCTGGCGAATTCGTATGATGCATTCCTAAACTCCTCCGCGTCATCCTCCAGTAACTGGGGCTTCTCAACCTCGTACTCACTCCTAACATTCTCGAGAGCCTTAACATAATCCTCAATCACGACCCTCTCATTATCAGCCCTCGCGTACTCGCGGGCGAGGGCCACCATGATCTTCACGGCTAGGTCAATCAGGTCACTCGAGCTCATGAGCTCGCTCTTGTACTTCCTAAACACATTATTTACTGCCCCCATGATGGGCTTCACTACCGGTAAATCATCAAATGCTGTTGGGTCCACCGACTCGTGACTCCAATTAATGACTAGAACCCTCCTGGCGAGGGCAACGTCACTCGTGTTGGAGATTGCCTCGTGTAGAAAGGCTGGGAATGTCACATTCGTGTTCACGATCACGCCCCTCATGTTCACGAACCTGGCCCCAATTCCAAGCCCATACTTCGATGCGTGAATCCCAATCGTACCCATACCCACGGCAGTGGCTATGATCATCCCAGCATTCTCCCGAAGGCTCTTGAGGTCCTGCTCATCGAGTATTAGGGGCAATCTGTGGAGGCTTACGAGGTTTCGAAACTGAGTGTCCCTCTTGACTGGACCCTTGATGACGACGTACTCATTAATACCACCAACCCCGAGGAGCGGGGTTAGTACGTACTCCACAAGCGTCGTCTTACCCTCACCACCCCTCCCATAATTCCAAACCACGAAGTCCACGAATGTCTTGTTATGCTTCCTCACGATTGGACTCACGATCTTTGCTATTAATAGGGCAATATTCGCCAGGGCCCTCACTCGATTCTCCTCGGGGTAGTACTTCACGACCCACTCGTAAGCCTTTACGAGACCCTCCACGCCGTAATCATTCAAATCAAGCTCCCCGTACGGGTCCACAATACCATCATCGGTAATCCCAGGCATCAGATACCCCTTCATCCTCTTGGCCAACGCCTCGATGGCGAGTTGTACCTCCCTATCCAATCGCTCGATAATAAAGCCCCTATTCTTGAGTGCATTTGCAAAGTCGTTAATATCACTCGAGACGATAATGAGCCTATCATTTATGTAGACAGTGTAGAATTCCTGCCCAAGGAATTCATCATGAATAATCCTAACATCAGCGGGCAATCTCGCGAGGAACACCCTCTCCAACCCACCCCTCCTCTCCCTCTCCAGCCACAGCTCGACCTGCCCATTATTGACCTCTCGTATAGTGAGGGACTCGAGGCAGTACTCCTCATTACCCACGAGCCATTTGAGACATTGTACCTGCCTGAAGGGACTCACGAGCCTCCTCAATAGATTCGCCAACTCCACCGCCAAGCCCTCGCCAATTCCAAGGATAGACTTGATATCATTCAAGTCATCAGCGTGGACAGTACCCTCACGCCACTCGCCAGTCGTGGGGTTGAATAGGCAGGCGTGAACTAAGTCACCGGCCTCCTGCCTCGCACGGACTATGTAATCCCCGAGCCTAGCCTCAGTCTCGCCACAAAGCTTTAGGCAGATTTGACTCGCGAGGGCGAGCCTCGTACCATGCACCACACCCTGTATGGGACTATTAATAGTATTCATTAGTGGGCAATCAACATCCTTGTACGCGAGGATGTACGTGCCATTGTCAGTCTCAACCCTGACGGGGTCGCCAAGCGTGGTTAATTCCTTATTAATATTAATTATAATAACCTTACCACGAGCCGTGACAGTATCATTCACTAGAATCCCCACATCCTCGAGAATCTCCCTAGCCTCCTCCTCACTCTCCACACCCGCAATGAGTACGCCAATCCTAGCCTCACTCCCCGCCAGCACCATCACCACCCCTCGTGATCCTCCTCAATGCCTTGCACGGGTCCTTCACGAGTCGTACCTTAGAATTCGTGAGGAGGAAAGCCCACTCACGATACACAACCGTAAGGCTCGACTCATTCATGCAGACCTCCCTATCCCTCAATTCCCCAATGCACGTGGAGTAGACATCCAGGATCGTCCTCACGGCAGTCCTGAGGTCCTCCTTCACGGAATCGGGCAATTGCATATATGTAATCGATCTTAAAACATAATCCTTATCCTCGATGACTTGCCTCGTGAACTTCAAGGACCCGCACCACGAGGCTAGGAATTGTAGTTGAGCCACGTCTCGTGGGTCCACGGCAATGATCCACGAGGAATTCGATCCATCACCACCGAGGGCGAGGATGAGGAAGCCCCTTGCGGTGAGGTACCTGGTCACGTCATTTAGCTTCAATTCCTGGCAGTCCTTGTCAATGCTCCCGAGCCATTTTCGGAGCTGGGGTGTCTTGATGTGGTAGAATTGGTAATTGAATTTATTGTATTTGAATTTCTCGAGGAGATCGTTGAATAAATTCTCATGCCTCACGAGGCATGGTGGGGGTGTATGTACTGTTTGCTTATCCCCCTCGGGGAGTATCAGTATCTCTGTCACTGTCTGTTCCAGAACAGACACTTATTTAAACCTAACTCCTCCGTGGACAGTACAGTTTTTGAATCAGTTAAAGAGGCAGTAATTATGCCCGCGGGTATTAATAATGAGGCTTGGAATGAGATTGGGTTGGCCGGCTTGAAGGTAATCATGGGGCTCGCCCTAGTCGGTGGTGTGGGTGGTTGGGTGGATATCGTGAGGCCCACGCGGATTGGCAGGGGCACCTGGGAGAGGGCTAGGGAAGTCCTCGTGAGGTATGGACTAGCGATTGAGGAGCAACGGGGTAGGGAGGTTCAACTGCGACTCACGGAAAGGGGCTGGGCAGTGGCTAAATTATTATTCGAGATTGACTCAATACTCTCAAGCTCCTCTATGCCCAGTACCACAACCTCATCACCCGGCTGAATGCCGTAAGCCCGCGCCAATGGCGCGGGCAATCTAACGGTGATTGTCTTCCCATCCTTAAAAGTCCTCGCCACGAACTTAACAACCTCGCCAGTGCGAGGTAGGAGTATCATCACCCTGACAGGGGAGCTACTCTTAACGTGAGTACCGAGGCTTATTAGAAGCCTCCTCGAGACCCTCACCAGCCTTAACCGACTTGTCATCATTGCCTGGATATTACCTCCTGCTAATTAGCTCGCCACAGACAAGCCTCCTAACCTCCTCGAGAGAACCCTCGTAATACACGTCACTACCGACCTCAATGTATATGTCCCTACCGGGCACCCTGTAGAGCTCCACGACCGCATTTCCGCAGTTAATCACAACCCTCTCAAGCCTCCCCATTCAGTACTAAAACCCAGCAGGCTTAATTAGTCTCTCAATACAGGCAAGCGCTTACCCGCTAGGGTGAAAGTTTCGCCCCGCCACTGGCGGGGCAGAAACAATGTTCAGGGTCGTTTATGGCTGGTTTAGTCCTTTCAGGGCTATTAGATATGCTGATGCCGTGTGTCTGTCTAATCCATACTTCTTCATTATTTCATCATGTTCTCTAGAATTTGATGTACCCTTTGGACTTACTAGGTACACTTTGAAACCGTACTTCATAGCCATAACCACGCCATGCCGTAACAATTCTCCTTTTGCAAATCTTGCTATCTTGCGATTTGCAATTCTATTCCTGCCAAAAACTCTCTTTTTAACGGCAAACAAATTCTCAAAGACAACAACACCAACACCATGATAGTAGGCATACCTAAGCAATTTCGAGAGTGCTTCAAGCCTCCTCGTCTTGGCTTTGTTTCTTGGGAATCCATGGGATGTCACCTCCGGGAACCACGCAGTCCCGGTGTCCCTTATCCTCCCGCACTTATCGACTATCACCATGTTTATCCTATCGCTGTTCAAGTCGAATCCCGCAACAAGGCTTCCCCCAGCCCCTCCCTTCCTAAAGAACTTTAGGTATAGCTCTAACGGCACAGAGAGGTGCAGATATATCCTACCATCCCTAAACACTACTCTAGCCCCATAGCTAACCCTCTTCTGCCTAGCAAGCTCCACCAGTTCTGCAACTAGCGGTAAGTACTCTCTGCCGAATAAAGCTTTGAAGGTGAGCCATGAGCTATCGTAGGGATACTTAATCTTGACTACACCTACAGACTCTAACCTAATGTTTCGGTTTCCAAGCCTAGATGCTTCACCATCGCTTACAATGAAAAGCCTCTTTATCTTGATATGCCTTGGATTGCCATTGCTATATTCACATCCTTCTACAATTGCCTTTGCAACCTTGTACGCTGAGTCACCATAAGCCTTGTTAAGCATTGACCTGAGTTCCCTGAGGATAGAGTTAGCATCTATGCCTTTGGCTATCATTCTTGTGGCGTAAAGTACCGCTTTCTTGAAATCATATGCCAGCCTAACTAACTTCATGTAGTCCTCCGACGAAATGGGGACTAGTCTACCGATAACGGTAACATACTTTATAAGTGGTGTTGCATCAACCACATCATCACTCATCTGGTACTGTGACACGTATTATCACCTCTCTCCTATGTAGATGTTGCATCTTCGAGCTGAGCCCCTTCGGAATGTATATACACAATAGTCCGTGGCTCGTTTTCGAAATCCTAGCGTGAAACACGTATTCTTCAGGCATAGTTCTCTACACCACGAAAAATTACTACAGAAAAACTTATAAACTCTTCTGTAAAAAGTGATATTATAGCAGGGATGAACTCGATGAACTAGGTGAGGGGGACCGTGGCATGAACCGCTCTTCGCCGATGGGAGCACAGCTCCCGCAGGCGGGGGGCAGGGGATTGAGGAGCCGTGATGAACCCGAGGGTGGTGGTTTGGGGTGGTTCATGGTCGTTTGTGGACACCACCCTCGGGCGAACGGCTACTCAAGCACGCTTATCGTGGCGATTACCTGCCTATCCTCCCGCCAGTACTCCTCCACAATCCTATTCAGCTTCTTCGGCAGGTAAATCACCCTAGCCCCGTGGTACGTACCCACCCTGGCGATGAATGAGGCCCTCCTCCCGCCATCCAGAATAAGTGTGGTGTTAACGAGCACGCCGGCCAATGCATTTAGGATTTGGTCGAAGCCCTCGATTGGTCTCGCTATGTATTGGCTACCATTCTTCACAAACCTCATTATCACGACCTGGCCCCCCTCCCTCAGCGCCTCCCTAAGCAACACGGCATCCACGCCCCACTGGGGTAGAGCGTGGTAATTAGCTTCTCGTGGGACGGGAACGAGCATGTATAACTGAAAAAAGACATAATAGGAAATCAGCTATGTAATGGCACGAGCGTGAACTCCATTCTCGATTATACGCTTGTATCATTCTCGATTTTGTGGTCTTTTAACCCGTAGGTCGTGGGTTCGAATCCCACCGGGCCCGCCAGTCCTGCGTTCTATCTCTTCTAACAGCGCTGTGGTTCGTTATTTCATGCCGCAGGAAATTTATGTGCAATCCTATATTGGATTTGCAACATGTTAATTGTAAACTTTATATCTCAGTAGGATCCAAGTGACATTAGGATTATGATTGATGTCTATGTTACGCATCCTTAAGTTAGCGGGGTAGGAACCCGCAGGCACTGAGGAGCTCCCTGCCCTCTATCCGTGGTAAAAACCATGGGCAGTGCGGATTTGTGAAACGGGAAGTCTCGCCCTTCAGGACTGGGTAGTTCACAATTTGACGATTTTATTTCCTGGAGTTAACCCGAGGAATTAGAAGGAAGTGCTTGTTTAGGCTCCGTTTTATTAATGCCCAGTTTATTGGCACTGAATGAATGAGGTATTTGACGAACTAAAAGAAGAACTTAGGAAAGCCCTTTTAGATGTTGGATTTGAGAAGCCCACGGAAATCCAGAGCTTGGTGATTCCCAAGGCTTTGAAGGGCATTGATGTTGCCATGCAGGCTCGAACAGGTAGCGGTAAGACCGCGGCCTACCTACTGCCCATTATGAATTCCATGGTTGGTAAGGTTACGGAATCCTTAGTCATCGTGCCAACCCGCGAATTAGCACTCCAGGTTGCTTCGCAATTTACCTACTTCAATAAGTACCTTGGGTTTAAGCATGCCGTTGTTTATGGCGGTGTGCCTTATGATGGACAAATAAGTTCTGTAAGGGATGCGTCCCTTGTTGTGGCGACTCCCGGCCGATTGCTGGATCTGGTGAGGAAGTCCTACATTGATTTGGGTCGTGTTGATTACTTCGTTATTGATGAGGTGGATAGGATGATGGATATGGGGTTTATAGATGATGTTCGTGTTATATCAAGTCTAGCGCACAATAGAAGACAGACCTATGCTGCCACTGCAACTCTGCCCAGGGAAATCTATGAATTATTGCGTAGTATTATGAGGAACCCTGTCTTTCTAAGGACGGGTAACCACGAGTATGAGTTGCCGCTTGTGGACCAGGTCGTGTACTTGATTAATGGTTTTTGGAGGGAGAAGTATGGTGTCATGACGAAGGAGTTAGCAGGTAAATCCATAGTCTTTGCAAATACTAGGGAGAGAGCATATAGATTACACAGGCAGTTGTCCCGGGATTACTATGCATTGTTGCTTCATGGTGGCATGAAACAATACATGAGGGAGAAGGTGTTGGGGAGGTTTAGGGATGCTGATGGGGATGCCGTCTTGGTAACTACGGATTTAGCCTCCAGGGGTTTAGACATAATTGATGTGGAGCTAATAATTAATTTCGATGTGCCAAGCAATCCGGAAACGTACATTCACAGGATAGGAAGGACCGCGAGACTTGATAGGAAGGGGCGCGCGGTGACTCTGGCCACGAAGAGTGAGTTGCAGGTAATAAATGCTGCGGCTAATCTCAGTGGTTCTCGGTATAAATTAATGGTTTTAAACGAGTAGATTAATGCCTAAAATCACTCAAACTTCTGCGGTGGTATTACATCACCGTACTTGCTCCTTACATCAAGCAGTCTTTGTCGCTGTTCCTCGAGTACCTCGAAGAACCTCCTCGGCATCGTAGGTATTTCCGAGTATATCTTCCAAACCCTGTCTATCTTCTCGAGTAGCTTACCAGTCCTTATCGCGAATTGCTTCGTGTAGTCCTCAAGCCTATACTCCCTATTGAGCACCTCCCTGAATAGAACCTTTAGGTCCTCATACCTCGGTATATAGCCTATGGGTGTTGTTATAGCGTTAAGTTCATTATGGATCCTTCTCTCCATCCACTGGAGCCAAACCCTCTTGTCCTCCTTACTGTTTAGGAACCTGCCCTGTTCATCCCTAAGGAAGTAATTAACGCCAAATATCTTAGGAGGTCTCGTGAGGCTCCCACCAAACTTTAGGTAATTCGTTATGTAGACTCCGAGGTCCACGGATAGGAAGTCAAGATTAGCCATTGGGTTGAATTCCCTCTCGCCGGGCTTACCAATCACGGCAGCCGTCCTCTCAGACTCCAGCGATGCGGCTATTGTGACCACGCCATGCTCCCAATTAAAGGACTCGAAAACTGGCACCAGCGTATCCGGGTCCCTACCTCCAAATATTATTCCGCCAACGACAACGCCGTTTGGATCATCATAAGCAGGGTCTAGGTTCTTGAATGCCTTTAGTGATACCGTGAACCTGGCGTTGGGGTGCGATGGCGGTACTGGATTACCCTTCTCGTCTGTTTTGCCCTTCCACCACTTGCCAGTGTAGTTAATGCCTCTCTCAGGCTCTGGTTTGCCCATGCCGTTCCAATAAACTTCACCATTCTCCGTAACCAATATGTTCGAGAATATTATCTCATTGGGTTTGGTTAGTACCTCATAAATTAATGGATCATCAGCTGGGTTTATACCCTCAATGATCCCAAAAACACCCACCTCAGGGTTAACTGCCTTAACCTCGCCGTTAAAGTTCCTTAGGAACGCAAGATCATCCCCGAGTAACCTGCCAATCATTGCTGTTGATGTCTTGCCTGAATATGATGGGAATGCACCGGTGAAGTACGTAACTCTACCTCTCGGTCCCTCAACGCCTATTAGGAACATGTGCTCGCTGAGCCAGCCCTCCTCCATAGCCCTCTTAATCGTGAGCCTAAGGGCTAATTTCTTGAGGCCAATGCTGTTACCACCGTATTGCGTGTTTACTGAGTACACGGTCTCGCCAGGGAGATCTATGTATATCCTCCTTTGTTTAATGTTCTTGCTTTGCTTCATTTCATTCAATTCGCCTTGGGAATGAAGGAACCTAAGGAACCTAGCCCTCTCACCTTGCTTGACAAATTCGTCGTAAGCAATCCTATAGAGTATGTTCTCGTTATGCATTACGTAGTAGGAATCCGTTATTTGAACAGCTAATATACTGAATGGCGAGCCCTTGGGGCCCAATGAGTAAAAGCCCACCAGCATTTCCCTACCCTTCATTATGCCATCAAGTAACGAGAATATCTCCCTCAGTCCCTCATCACGATCCTTAGTCCTTACGAACGGCAACTTCTGACCACCAGGTAGTAATATGGCTGTGTCATCACGTGCCCTGGCCTGGTCATAAGGGCTATCAAAATGCACAGTGTGCCCGGGAGTCTTCAGTGGTATTTCCTCGCCAGTCTCTATGGCCTTCCTCCTAATGTAATCAAGGTCCTCGGGACTCCCTGTTGATATAAATACCGAACTTGGCTTGCAGAGATCTATCGCCCAAGTTATGAACTTGTATAATTCGGGATTCCTTATGCTCATTAATCTACGGTACGTTTCATCACTTAACTTACTACGGAGAACCCGATTAACCTCATCTGGGTTATTCGGATCCATTAGACCTAGTTATTTCCTAGCCCTTATAACTATTTCTCTATAAATATCCATATTGGAAATACTGGGTGGACTTATTTAACCCATGGGGCAACTATGCACCATGTAATACTAGGTATACCTTGAATTACCAATGTCGTTTTGCTACATTTACCAGCAATGTCGATTGCATTATCAATAAATAACATCAAAATAATTCACAGCACATTAATTTAATGGTAACTACGTATCATAAGCACAGGACAAGCACAACTCAGTAAAAACCGTGGGCTATACGCTTATGCACTACCATGTAGGGCAGGCCTTGCTCCTTCTATAGGTGAGGTTTTGATTTTTGTCTTTGGGGTTTTGTGGTATGTGGGTTTGCTGGGTATGTTGTGTACTTAAGTGGGGGTGGATTACCCAGGTGGGGCCTAGGTCAAGGGGGTAATGGGCCGGAGGCCTTGGCCAATGACCCACCGCCAGACGGGTAAAATAACCAAAGACCACTGACAATTAAGATGAAGACAACGAACCAACCCCAAGAACAAGGAAGAGGCCGGAAACCAAATTGTTGGGGTGTTAATATAGGTAGCCAAAGATTATGAGCAGGCATGCCAATGCCAATGACTCAATGAGCAACCTAATGCCTATTTTCCTAATTCTATTTCTTAAATCACCCATTCCCAACTTACCCTCTTTAATGGCAAGGAATGCCCTTACAGTGGGTTCGACAAGCACCACTAGAGATAATAACCCACTGCCTACGTATAATACATAGACCAGGGCTGGTAATCCAATGAACCACAGTACTGACGAATAGTAAGGCCTTATACCCTGCCTAAAGGGTAACTTACTTTCAACATATAATGCAGAAAATGCATGATAAATAATCCACACGATCGACAGTGCTATAGCCCTGACCGTCAACTCACCACCCATGAGGACATACCAAGCTATGTATGATGAGGCAATCAGCGTTGTCCCAGACACGTTGGCAATCACTGACCTGCCATTACCACGTAGCACCTCAATTATGAATAATAGTAATGGTACAGTGGGTATCAATAACCAGGGACCTAGGTAAATTAGGAGCGCAGCGTATGGAAGGACATTCACTAGGAATAGTAGGTAATCACGTGATCTCGCCCTGGCTATTAGACTCAGGTGAACCCTTGTAAGGCTCATAATATTAAGTGCAGCCAGTCCAGTCACTAGGATGACTCGAATAATGTTGATTCCATGCCCCTCAGTCATCATTACCGAAATAAGGGACAGAAAGTAGTTAGTTACTAATAATGATAAAGCACCAGTATCTACATGTACAACCCTGCCCACTAACCTACCACTCATTAAGGTCAACCAATACAAACCCGGGTTAAGTATTTTGATCGTTACACGCCCCAATAAAGTGCACAACACCTGTAACGAATAAAAAGTAATAAAATACCAAATTACAGCAGGGTTTAACCTCAACCTAAATGATCCACAAAACTTGTCCTACTTCAAGCTTGGTATTTTTGAAACTGCGGAGGAATTCAGCGCCTTATTGCGTTAAAACCGAAACTAAGGGGCATCGTAGAACCGATTGCTACCTTAACCATGAGAGAAACATTTATTTATACCGAAATTAAATTATTAATTGAAATGATAAGAGAGACAATAACCATAAAGAGGGCGTTGTGGCTCGCCTTGAAGAAACAACTAATTGGCGATTATGGCAATTTAGACTTTAATTGCGAAGCATTATTGCTTGAGGACCCAAAGATACACATTGTTGCCTGTGCTGATGGCGATAACGTAAACCTAACAATAACATTTAATCCATTAGAGATAGCACTTGACCTTAAGAAATCGCGGGAAAATGCAAAGAGAATACACGAGATCGCAGATCTAGGCAAAAAGATAAATGTGCCCCTTAAGTGAATTAATTAACGTGATGAGATAGTGAATACTGATTTTTATACGGTGATGCGCTTCCAGGCTCCTGATAAAACTAGCCAATTAACATCAGCGATTGTGAATGAATTGACGAAGCAATTACCGAATCAACACTCATTAATTTCCTGAATACCTTGGGAATGTTCTCAATGACATCAACAGGGGTTATATGATAACCCAATTCCTTAACCGTCAAGTCACCAGCAAGCCCAGTTATGAAAGCTCCTATCGCCGCCGCCTCAAGTGGATCCTGAACCTTAACCATTAATGCTGAGACAACCCCAGTAAGCACATCACCGGTGCCGCCAACGGTCATTCCAGGATTACCAGTGAAATTAACCTTGTACCTCTGCCCATCAGTTATCACATCAACATTCCCCTTAAGAAGCACAACACCGCCTCTTAGTATTGACTTGACCGTGTCACGAACCACGGTGGCTCTCGACCATGGTTTTTCCTCGGTAACGTCAACGCCTGTTAACCACTTAAATTCACCTGCGTGGGGCGTCACAACCACATTCTTAGTGATCAAGTCCTGTCTCCTCAACTCCCCAATGGCCTTAATGGCATCTGCATCAATAACTACCCTCTTACCAATACCCACAGCCCTAGACACCAGTTCAACAACTGCCTTCATAGTCTCCTCCCTAAGCCCAAGCCCCGGGCCAATGGCTATCACGTGAGACTTACCCACTTGCTCCATTATCTGGTCTATGTGATTAAGCGCCAGGTAATCACCATCGAGCGGCATGGCGATTATACTAGGGTCGTGTGCCCTGATGTCCCTAGCCACATCCCTAGGGGCCATTACTATTGACAAATCGACGCCAGTCCTAAGCGCAGCCTTCGCCGCCAGGTAAATGGCACCTGTGAACTCCCTGGACCCACCAATAAAGAGAATACGCCCATTATCACCCTTCTTGGAATCAGCCCTCCTGGCATAATTTAGGTAATACAAATCACCAGGACCAACTACATGCTCCACCTCCTCAGGAACACCTATGTCGGCCACCATTAATTCACCGACATATTGATTAACACCCTCCTTGATAAGGCCTGTTTTTGGCCTATGCATTGTTACCGTAACATGCGCCTTGACTGCAATATCCCTAACCTCACCCGTGTCGGGGTCTAACCCACTGGGTATGTCAACAGCTACCTTATAAGCCGATGACTTATTAATTAGCTCAATAGCCGTTGCCTGGGGCTCCCTTAGGATACCCCTGATCCCAGTCCCTATTATTGCGTCGATTATCACCTCAGCCCATGGATGAAAAAGTTCCTGGCTAGCCAATAATTCATACTGCGTTGGCGCCTCAATGATATCAATATTAATACCCTTAAGGATGCCCAGGTTATCCGTAACAAGTTCCTCCCTAGCATCGCTAATGCGACCAAGAAGCACCACCTTAACATCCCTACTCCATGAATGCAAGTACCTGGCTGCAACAAGCCCATCGCCACCATTATCACCCAGGCCAGCAACAACAAGTACTCTCCTCGCGCTTGGGTATTTCTCAAGAACCACGGTGGCTACGGACCTACCCGCGTTCTCCATAAGGATATGCCTATCAATGCCCATGTAAACCGCGTTTCTATCAATAACTCTCATTTCGAGCGTGGTAATGGCGCCTGACGACCAATTCCTAAAGTCAATGGACATACCCAGAATTACCGTATAACGCCTTTAAAACGCTTTCGTATAATGCACACAATGGGACATAAATGATCATGGCACTGGATTACTTAGGTCAATCAGCGTTTATGAAAATAAAACCATACCCGTGAGGAATCCTCCAGTAATGCTTTGCGGCGAATCAATAATTAAATTTGAGACAACTTAGGCATTAATGTCGGTGTAGATATATGATTAGGGTAGCGATACTGGACGTCGATGGAGTTCTCACGTACTTCAGGTCAGCATGGCAGCACCTACATAAGGTACTTGGTACTGATAACTGGGCATTGATCAATAGAGCTGCCTATAGTTCAGGGCTTATTAACTACAGGGATTGGGCGCTCACTGATGCGCTTCTCTGGATTGGCGTACCGAGGACTTGGATCGAGATCCCAATAACGCTTAGGAAAGGTGCAGTTGAATTGCTGAGGTTTTTGAGAGATAATGGAATTAGAATCATTGCCGTAAGCGGCGGATTAAACTACACAGGTATCCCCATTAAGAACTATGTTGATTACTTCATTAGCAACGAATTAATATTTAACGAGGATAATACCCTGCTTTCTGTTAGGGTTAATGTCGAGAATAAGGACTTCATTAATGAACTAATTACAGGAATGGGCATTAGTTGGGATGATACCATGGCTATCGGTGACAGCGATATGGATATACCAATGCTCAGAAGAGCTAGGTACTCAATAGCCTACAACCCTGTTAGTGAGGAAGTTGCTAACATAGCACGTATTGTAATAAACTCAGACACCCTCTATCCACTTATTGATGTCACAAAGGCAATACTAGGAATGTAGGTGTATACGTAAAGTAAACGTATACATCATACAATAATGTATTAATACTAGATTGCCCTATGCTTATTCATGCCCGACACAACAATAGAGGATTTAGGAATCAGGAAAATATTTAATTCAAGGGGGGAGGAGACAGTTGAAGTCGAGACCTACCTAACAGACGGATATGGCAGGGCAGCAGCACCTGCGGGTGCCTCAAGGGGCTCACATGAAGTTGTTTATTTCCCTAATGATAATGTTGACCTTGCAATAAGCACGTTCGAGAAATCCGTGGCACCAGACCTAATGGGACTCGATGCATCAATACAGGGCGAGGTGGATACCAGGCTTGAGGAGATCGACGGTACAGAGAACTTCTCTAGAATCGGCGGTGCGGTAGCCATAGCCACCTCAATGGCTGTAGCCAGGGCTGTCGCGAATGCCCTAGAAATACCACTATATCAGCACCTGGGCGGTGCCAACACTAGGGATTTACCATACCCACTAGGTAATGTTATTGGTGGCGGCAAGCACAGCCGTGGTCTTGGCCCTGACATTCAGGAGTTCCTGGTCGTATCATACGGAGCCCAGGACATTTACACGGCTATTAAGGCAAACATTGAAGTCCATAGAACCGTCTTTAAGGAATTGGTTAAGGCTGACCCAGCATTCACGGGCGGTCGTAATGATGAAGGAGCTTGGTCAGCCAGGATCTCCACAAGCACGGCTTTAGATATCCTGAGCAAGGCTGCTAAGGAGGTCAGTAGTAAGTTGGGTTTTGAAATTGGTATTGGTGTTGATATGGCTGCATCAACACTATGGAATGGCGAGAAGTATGTATACACGAATGAGGGGATCTCAAGGACGCCAAAGGAGCAGCTTGAGTTTGTTAAGGGATTGATTGAGAAGTATGGGCTTGTCTATGTTGAGGATCCATTCCATGAGGAGGACTTCCGATCCTTTGCGGAATTGACGGATTCCGTCGGCGATAAATGCCTAGTTGTTGGTGATGACCTATTCACGACTAATCCATCTAGATTATCAAGGGGTATTAAGGAGGG
The DNA here is from genome assembly GCF_026000775.1 of Vulcanisaeta souniana JCM 11219. Lineage (GTDB taxonomy): Archaea > Thermoproteota > Thermoprotei > Thermoproteales > Thermocladiaceae > Vulcanisaeta > Vulcanisaeta souniana. Next base: position 1,259,727 of record NZ_AP026830.1, read on the forward strand.
TGCCGCAAACGCCATAATAGTAAAGCCTGACCAAATAGGCACCTTGTCAAGGGCCTGGGAGGCCGTTAGGCTGGCGGTGTCCAACGGCTATACACCAGTGGTGTCCCACAGGTCCGGTGATACTGAGTATGATACACTGGCCCATATAGCTGTTGGCTTTGGAGCACCAATAATTAAGAGCGGCGTCCTGGGTGGCGAGAGGATTACCAAACTCAATGAGTTAATTAGAATCCAGGACTACATGGGGAGGGCAGCAAGGATGAATCAATTGCTTGCTCAAAGGTTTAGGCATTGAACCATTGGCTTCACACTTAGTGCCGATGGTGAAATACTTATTAATCTAAACTTTCTTCGTAATTTACAATGGGTGAGGAACGTAAGGAAGTGCGTGATGAAGGATTAGCACCAGTACCTGCACAGGAGGAATTATTAATGGCTATTGAGAAATACCTAGCTGCCGGTGTTAGACTTGGCACAAGGGTATCCAATGCGTACCTGCAAAGGAGAGGGTTCGTGTTCTCTGTTAGGCCTGATGGACTTAGAATCCTTAATCTAAGGAAGATCGATGAGAGAATTAGGATTGCTGCCAAGATGATCACAATGTATGACCCGGAGAGGGTCGTTGCCTATTCAGCAAAACCCTATGGCTTCAAGCCGGTGGAGATGTTCTGTAAATTTGTTAAGTGCAAGGCAATAACCGGCAGGTTCATACCTGGTACATTCACGAATCCGAACCTCAACCACTACATAGAGACCGACCTACTGATATCCACGGACCCAAAGGCTGATACTCAGGCAATAGAGGAGGCGGCTAGAATGGGTATTCCAGTCATAGCTCTCGTGGATACAGATACGCCGATATCATACGTAGACCTAATAATACCATGCAACAACAAGGGAAGAAGGAGTCTAGCCCTGATCTACTGGTTATTGACTAGGCAAGTACTTAGGATTAGGGGTGAGCTGAAGGAGAATGAGGATCTTCCAGTGCAGCCAGAGGAATTCGAGGTTAAGGCATCAATTGAGGGAGTTTCTCAATAATCTTCTCTGCAAATACCCAAGCATAAGGGTAGAAGCAGTAGTCATACAATAAAGGTAAAACAATGGCCGCATTTTGACTCAATCGTAGGTCCAGTAGTAAGTGTTTTTACTCACTAAGTTTAGTGCTTATTTTTGTATGGCTCGTGTACGTAAACCAGCGGTTGCTGGCGCCTTTTATGAGGCGGATAGGGATAGGTTAGTTAAGCAGATTGAATGGGCAATAAGCCATCAATTAGGTCCTGGCCAATTAACTAAGCAACCCCGTGATGGGTATAAGGCCGTGCCAATAGTTATTGTTCCACATGCTGGTTACGTTTATTCAGGCCCCATAGCTGCAATGTCCTTTGCCGAGATCTACAGGTTTCATAATCCAAGGACCTTCATACTAATAGGCCCTAATCACTATGGCATTGGTGCATCGGTGGCCATATACCCCGAGGGTGCTTGGGAAACTCCGCTTGGCGCACTTGAGGTTGATTCCGAGGTAGCTAAGGACTTAATGAGCAAGGTTAAGTACCTGGAACCCGATGTGTATGCCTTCACCCAGGAGCATTCACTTGAGGTTCAATTACCCTTTATTCAATACATATTTGGTAATAACGTTAAGATAGTACCAATAATAATTTGGAGACAGACTAAGGAAGTTGCCAGGGATCTCGGTAATGCAATAGCCGATATAATATCAAGCCATGAACCTGGCTCCATAGTCTATGTGGCCTCCAGCGACTGGAATCACTATGAACCCCATGAAATAACCACCGAGAAGGACATGAGGGCCATAGATCCTGTACTTAGGCTCGATGATGATTCATTCCTTGATGTTATTGAGCGTTATGACGTATCTGCCTGTGGATATGGCGCAATTGCCACTGCCATAGTTGCCGCTAAGAAGCTCGGTGTTAAGAACGTGGTTTTATTAAGGCATGCCACGTCAGGTGATACAAGCGGTTACACCCTTGAAACAGTGGGTTACGCCTCAATAGCATTTTTTCTCTAACCCCGTTATTAATTAATCAAAATACTTAATTCCTTTATTTCCCTAGGTTTTCCCTCAGTGATTGTATGAGTGCCCTAAGGATATTCTTCGAGGTATTATTGATAATAGTAGCCCTTGCCCTAATCTATACAATAGTCGAGCCGTTTAAGGCAGAGTTAAAGACTTATATATTTAGTATTGGTAATGAACAGGCAAGCGAGTTACTGTATATGGTGGGCTATATAATTTATAAGCTGGGTTACCTGTCATATATGTTATTAAAAACCATAGCATTATATTCTTACCAGGCAATACAGTATTTATTAAGCAATCCAGGATTTAAGTAAATTCTAGTATTATTAAGTGAATTGCGCATGTCAATCATTTTCTCTTTATATGAAAAAGAGAAAGATTTAAATAGAAAGTAGATAAAATAAAGAGCTTGATGAGTATCATACAGCCGAAGGAGGTAAAAACCTGGAAGGATGAATTAAAGGAGGTCCTTACGAGGCACGTTAGGGACCCATTTAAGGACAAGATTGATGAGTACCTGGGGTTCCTCGATATACTCTATGATAAATGGTGGAACGGTGACATTAAGACCAGGGAATACTACGCATACCACATGGCCCTCCTCATGGCTAAGTCCGACAAGCCTAACGTGATCAAGGCCAAGCTCAATAGTTACTATGCTTACCTGGTCTACAAGGGCTACGTATCGGCTTACAGGCTAATGAAGGATAAGTACGTGGCTGGCGGTGAATCAATATACACCTGGCTACGAGCATATAGAAAGATAATAGGTTAAGCAAGCATAAGAGGATATAGCATTTGGTAGTCAGTCATTAAAATTAGAAGGTTAGGCTGTGGAGGCTTGCTCCAAGGCTTGTGTGTCCAAGTCGTTCCTCCTTTTTCTCAACTAAGCGGATGATCTACCATGGCCAGCAGTTTCGCTAATGCATTGGCTATTTTCTGGGTCTTCTTGTTATTGCCTTCGTTATCATAGTTCATCTCGAGGATTTTTCTTAACAATCTCAGTTATGCCCTTGATCTAGCTCCTGTGGCCAATGGCCTTTAACGACCACTTAACCTTCACGTTGCTTAATTAGGGCTTATGCTGCCTATGTTGGTTAGCGAACTACTTGGATGATGGTAACTAAAGGCTACCCTTATTTTGCAATACGCTATATACGTACTTATACACCAAATCAACTACTTGATCAGCATCTATGTATGTGGTGTCGATGACTAGGTCGAATGGTGATAGGTCATTTATATCAATTCCATATATAGTCAGGTATCTCCTTCTGTTTGATTCCTCGCGAATCCTTATTTCACTAATTGCTTCAGTTGCTGGCTTACCATCCCTAGCTGATAACCTCTGAGCCCTAACCTTGGTATCGGCCTTTAGGTAAATACGTACATCAGCTAGGTCCCTAAGCAACCAGGCGGCTAAGTGGCCTTCAATCACAACATTGCCCTTCCTAGCCTCCCTTATGGATTCCTCATCAACGGCCTTATCAATACTGAAGTCCGATTCAGCAATTCTATGAAGCTCCACGAGAGACACGTTCCTCTCAACAGCGATTTTTCTAAACAACTCACCAATTGATACAAACCGATAATTCAATTTACTGGCTAGTTTCCTCGCAACCGTAGTCTTACCACTCGCGGCTTGTCCACTTACAGCAACAACGCCCATTGAGGTCACATCTATGAAAGCCTTACCGCAATCCTCAAGGCCAGCGCCAAGCATCTATGGCAAATATAACCACCATAGGGTCTTGAAATCGTTGAGCCAGACACATGCTCAGTCTTAATTCTAGTCTCATTAATGCCATTCAATGGCCTACCACAAATGGCGCACCTAGGTTTTGACGCGAATCTCTTGTCATAGTGTACCACACGTCGACCACCAGGCGTCTTCTTGGAGATCCTCCTCAATCTCCTGGATCTCAATGCTGGTCTTGGCATAATTGTTTCGTCAATACACCATGGGTTTTTAATTTTTACTTAGCATCAACATACCTATGGGTCTCAGGGCCAGGCCTGGCAATGCCTAGGGACAGGTATTTATTCAATTCGTCATTACTTAGTACGATCACGTGGGACTTCCTAAGGGCTAATTCCACCTCCTTCTCTGTGGCATTGACCCAATTGATTCGGGTAATCATGGACTTGGTCACGGCTAAGAGAACACCGTTCTCACCACGGATCCTGTACGCCGCCCTCTGAAGTTCATAAAGTAACCTATTTACCCTGTCCTTCTTGGACATTGCCATCACCACAGCGTTCTCAATGCTTCCGGTCTCGAATATGGTCATTAGCACAATCTCAATTACCTTATTTATCCTATCGGGGACACCTATTATCGAGCCTCTCAACTCTATCCTACACCTGGGCACGTTAAGGCCCAGCGCCCCATATAACCTCCCAGTTTCGCCCTTAACGCGTCTTTCCTTATCGACAATACCGCCAATGATAAATGTGGAGAACCCCGTGATCATAGTCTCATTAAGTATACAATCGCCCTCCGGGTCAAGCATAACAGCGTCCCCCTTTATGTCTGGGCCATAACTCCTAATAATCACCCTGTGGTTGAATCCTTTGGTAAACCTATTAAGGCTATCCAGGAACTCGCTGGGTGCATTTGTTAACTCCAGGTTGGTGTCCCAGAGGTACCTCCGTACTGTACTTATTGAGGCGAGTACCTGTTCCACAAGTTCATTCTTCTCGGATTTAGTGTGTTCGTCCCAGAGGGATAGGTCGATTATGAAGTGGGGCTTCCTGGGTATATCCATTAGCAAATCCAGTGATGCAATGCAGTCACTTGGTTTGGTTATACGCGCATCGCATGGTATTGCCCCCATTGAGGATAGTGATAATACCTCGAGGTCATTGAACCTTGAAGTAGTCGTGTTACCGAAACCACCGAAGCATAATGCATACCTACCCAGTAGTAGATTTACCGCTATGCACTGCGGTAGGTAGTAATTGCACTTAAGTCCACGTGGTATGCACAACCTACGTATTCCTAAGCCTCTTAGTAATTCCAGTAATTGCTTGCCGAGTATCATTACGTCCGGGAGTAATTAATGAAATTAATTTAAGGGTTTAAACCCTTGTTGATATACCGTGGGCACTGAATTACCCCTGTGCGATAACCACGCGCATACAAATCCAGTTAGTGGTATTGGACCAAGGGAATTGGCCAGGAGATTTCGTAAAGAGGGCGGCAAGTTCATAGTCATAGTGGCCCTCCTAACCTGGAGCCTTGGACTAACGCCTGGCGACCTTGATAGCGTTAGGAAGATGTATGACATAACAGTGGAGTCGGCAAGGGTCATTAATGAGGAAGGCATTAAGGCTGTAGCAATAGTTGGTGTGCACCCAGCCGAGGCCTATGAATTACTTAGCGGGGGTTGGTCAAAGGAGGATGTGCGTAAGTTCATGGAGAAGAGCATTGACCTAGCGGTTAGGTACATCAAGGAAGGTAAGGCGGTGGGTATTGGGGAGATCGGCAGGCCCCATTGGGATGTACCCAGCGATATTACTGAGTTCTTTAATGAACTATTGATGTACGGGTTTAATGCAGCCAAGGACATTAATGCCGTGGTTCACCTACATCTGGAGAGAAACGGCATTAGTACCGCATCATCAATAATAAACATGGTTAGGAAAGTGGGTAATAAGCCCTATAGTATTATCATGCACCATGCGGAGCCTGTGGCAATTGATATTGCAAATGAGGGTAGTGTTATGCCATCAATACCCATGGGTAGGAAGGGTGAGTTTGAGGAGGCTATTAAGCATGGGCCAAGTTTCGTCGTTGAGAGTGATTTCATAGATGATCCAAAGAGGCCAGGTGCCGTAATACCACCATGGACCCTGGTTAGGAAATTAAGGAATTACGTGAGTAATGGGGTCATTAATGAGGACTTCCTTCATAGGATTTGCATGGACAATATTAATAGGGTGTATGGTATGGTTTATTGAGTTAAATAACGCGTGGTGAACAGACACCAAGAACTTTTAAAGGGTGCAGTACCTCAGGTTTTGGATGAGTAATGAGGAGAGGGAATTGATTGAGAGGATGTACAGGAGGATGCTGATGATGCATGTCAAGGAATCGTCATTCAACGATTCCAGGCGGCAAATGTGCCCAAGCGGTATTATTGCACTTAGTGGTAATAATTTTAATTCATCAATTAGGGAGTGCTTTGCCTCGGTAATTGATTTCTATGCTGACTGGTGCATACCCTGTAAGATAATGGATCCAATATTGAATAAGCTATCGCAGGTATTTGCAGGTCAGGTGTTCTTTGGGCGTATTAATGTTGATGAGTACCCGGAAATAGCCGCTGAATACGGGATCATGTCCATACCGACTACAATATTGTTCAGGAATGGTGAGGAGGTTTACAGGGTAATCGGTGCCGTTGATTTTAATACAATGAAGAGGTACATCGAGATTTACCTGGGCGTTGGGGGAACCACTCGGTAATTATTTAATTTGCAGCACTCAATTCCGTATTATTTAGCATTGTATTATTAACTTGATTGATCCCTCATTTTTGCCCAGAGTACCTATTCATTTGGTCTCCTGCGCTGTTAGGTTATGTATTTACTTCGCTGATTATTAACCGTCTACCATCCTGCGCAGGTAGTATAAAAGTTAATTTATAACTATCTCCGAAGAATATCACACTAACGTCATTACCGAGGTGGAACTCGCCGTCAATACCAGCCAGTACACAATTTTCACAGCCCTTGGTGTCATCAAGTATATTCCTGAATACGTTAATGGCATCTTTGCCGTTAATTTCCACTGAGGCTACAATTCCTGCGTGGTCTCCATGTACGTGGTGATCAATCTTTGCATTGTACTTCGTCCTTAGGGATTCCATGAACTCGCTCAATTCTTCAATGACTTCCTTGGGTAACTCCGTTATGTGGTGGTGATGTTCATGTTCTTCCTCATTTTCCTCCTCTTCGCCCTCTTCATTATTCTCAACGTTGCTGAAGCCGAAGGTCATGCTGATTATTAATTCAAGTTCCTCATTCTGGGCAATCCTTTCAATCTCCTTACCCAGCTTACGCCACTCTTCAAAACCAAGCTTTATCTGCATCATATTAACGCCATGTTCTGGAAGCCTATTAATAAATCCTTTTGCGTGTCATAATATCGCATGTATGCTGCAGTATCATTGTACGCGCTATTGATTACTAAGAATATTTACCCAGTACAATTTAGTAGCTAATATATTTATTAATGCGCGGATTCTATGTAGGTGCATGGTAAGACTAAGTATAATAAGAATAAAACTTAAAAAGATCCTTGTGTACATAATTCGTGCCCGCTAAAAACCTAGAAATCGAACCAGTTGACCTATGGAGACTACTAAGGGCATCTGGTGTAAAATATGTCAAGTTTCTAATAGTTGACATAAACGGTGTACCAAGGTCAGAAACAGTACCCATAGACATGGCCAAGGACCTGTTTATCGATGGGATGCCCTTCGACGCTTCCTCAATACCCCTATACTCAACGGTAAATAGAAGCGATTTTGTTGCCTATGTAGATCCAAGGGCAGTATATATAGAGCACTGGCAGGATGGTAAGGTAGCAGACGTATTCACAGTAATATCTGACATATCGGATAAACCCTCATCACTGGACCCAAGGAGGGTCCTCAATGACACACTTGAGCAGGTTAGATCGAAGGGTTATGACTTCCTCATGGGTGTTGAGGTCGAGTTTTTCGTTGTTAAGGAGGATAATGGTAAGCCTACGCTTGCGGATACTGGTGTGTACTTTGATGGCTGGAATGTGACTGTGCAGTCACAGTTCATGAAGGAGTTAATAAATGCAATAGCTGAGGCAGGTATTAACTACACGAAGATCCACCATGAGGTAGCCCCAAGTCAGTACGAGATAAATATTGGCGCCTACGATCCACTGAGGCTCGCGGACCAGGTAATATACTTCAAGATCATGGCTAAGGACATAGCCCAGAAATACGGCCTAAAGGCAACATTCATGCCAAAGCCCTTCTGGGGAGTTAACGGCAGCGGCGCCCACACGCACATTAGTGTCTGGAAGGATGGCAAGAACCTATTTCAGAGCAATACTGGGAAGATAACCGAGGAATGCGGTTACGCAATAAGCGCAATACTGGGCAGTGCAAGGGCGTTAAGTAGTTTCGTAGCGCCACTCGTTAATTCATACAAGAGGTTAGTGCCTCACTACGAGGCACCAACGAGGATCGTGTGGGGTTATGCAAATAGGAGCGCCATGGTTAGGATACCGCAGTATAAAATGAAGATCAACAGGTTTGAATATAGACACCCGGACCCAAGTATGAATCCATACCTAGCCTTTGCAGCCATGGTGAAGGCAGTAATGAAAGGACTTGAAGAAAGGAGGGAGCCGCCACCACCAACTGATGACATTGCCTATGAACTAACCAATGCCCCAGAAACACCGGCAACCCTAGAAGCCACACTTAATGAGCTCTCCAAGAGCTTCTTAGCCACAGAACTACCGAGCGAGTTAGTAAATGCCTACATGAGAGTCAAGCAGAATGAGTGGGAGGATTACTTAACTAACGTTGGTCCCTGGGAGAAGACCTGGAACGTAATAACCCAGTGGGAGTATAATAGGTACCTGGTTACTGCATAAAAACAATTAATAATCTATATTGCTTAAAAATATGCATATATAATTAACTTATTTATTACCAAGTACAATATTTTTCACGGTATATTATAAATAATATAGAGAGTAACACTTAAAAACCCTGTAGTTTACATAGTCTGTGCCGAGTGACCCATTAAAACGGTAAATAGGATAAATAGGATAGTAATACTGAGTAAAATAATCCCGGTATTGGTCATGACTGTGCTTGCAACAGCAATAACCACTAAAGCCAATGCCCTGCCAAATCTATCAGGGTACCCGCAGGCCTCCGTGCCTACATGGCTAGACACAGGTAGTAATGCGTGGATGCTCACGGCAGCCACCCTCGTAGGTCTTCAAAGCGTGCCCGGCCTAATGCTCCTCTATGGTGGTATGACTAAGCGTAAATATGCCATAAATACAATGATGATGGTGCTCTACGCCTTCGCCATAGTATTAATAATTTGGGTGTTGGCAGGTTACATGTTCGCGTTTGGACCTGCACTGGTGAGTGTGGGCGGCTTTAACGTATTGGGCATGCCAATACCAGCATTATCAAGTAGCGTCATTGCGTCGCAGGCCAGCGTACCAGCTGCTCAGCAGTACCCGAACATAGCCATGTCGACATTGATATTCTTCCAATTCGTCTTCGCCGCAATAACGCCTGCACTGATGGTTGGCGCCTTAATAGAGAGGATGAATTTTAAGGCCTGGATGCTCTTCGTACCACTATGGTCCCTCCTCGTTTACAGCCCAGTGGCTTTTTGGCTCTGGGGCGGTGGTTGGCTCATGCAACTTGGTGTTGTGGATTTCTCGGGTGGTTACGTAATACATGTTGATGCAGGTATAGCGGCCTTCGTAGCAGCCGCAATGGTTGGTGAGAGGTTGGTTGAGGAGAGGAAGTTGCAACCGCATAATCTAACCCAAGTCGCGGCGGGTCTCGGCCTTGTCTGGCTGGGTTGGAATGGTTTTAATGGTGGAGACCCATATGGATCAACAATAGATGCAGCAATAGCTGTCATAAATACTAACCTAGCCACGGCTGTGGCTGTGGTCATGTGGATGCTGCTTGACACGTCCTACTTTGGGAAACCTACGTTTACAGGCGCTGTTTCTGGGGCTGTGGCGGGCTTAGTCGGTATAACGCCAGCCGCTGGTTATATTAATGGAGTTGGGTCAATAATAATTGGGGCATTATCAAGTGCGGCCGCCTGGTATTCCCTAAACTTCTTCCAATTTAGGTCTAAGCTAACTAGGAACATTGATGATGCGTTAGGGGTGTTCTCGGATCACGCAGTTCCCGGGATCATAGGTGGTATACTAACGGGCATCTTCGCGGATCCTAACATCACTAAGTACGTGGATCCAGGACTAAGAGGAGCCCTTTATGGAGATCCATATCAAGTCCTGCTTCAACTCATGGGTGTTGCCGTTGTGGTAGTTTATGATGTAGTGATGACTTACCTGATTCTCAAGTTAATAGGCAGGGTGACACCATTGAGAGCATCGATTGAGGAGTTGAGGATTGGTGATAAAGAGATGCATGGTGAGGTTGCGTACGATGAATTTGCCTTCGCAACACAGGGAGATGCAGAGAGAATGGCAGCCGGCGTTGTGGTATCTGTGTTCAATAAAATCAATGACGTAAATGATGAGGAGAAATGATATACATTAAGATTAATTGGTTGAAAATAATTGAAATAAATGCCTAGGCTATTCAAAATTAGATTCCAGCCTATCTGCACTTGCCCTTAGATATATTGCCCTAACATCCATTTGTCTCAGTCTCTTTAGTAATTTCATGTCGCATGTCACAGCAATGCAGCCGTATTCCCTGGATACTGCCACCACTGAATCATCCGGTGAACCGGTGGCGCTGGCTATTGAGAAATTACTAATAATGTAATTAAGGGCATTACCTGAGGCCCTGGCTATTCCGGGCCTACCTAGTTTACTTAGTTTCATTAATTCATTAAGTATTGGGTATGGGACCACGGGTATTATTGGTGAATTAACGAGTTCAATGACTTGATCAATAATGCGCAAACCCCTTGTGAACATAAGTAGTAACGCGCTGGTATCAAAGACAACGCACTCTATTTTCATTTTCATCATTACTTCACTCAAGTACTACATTACCGTCTTTAAGTATTCCGTAACCCACGATCCTCCACCTATTGTTGACCTGCTTCGTGATAACAACCTTAGAGCTTTGTTCTGTCGAGACTGCCTTCCTCAAGGTAACATCGAGTTTACCACCATGAAAGCCCTTGACTATCCCCATTACCGCTGCTGAACCCACGTGTATCATGACTATGTCCTTAGGTTTAAATGTCACGTCCTTCAGGGATGAGTTGCTCGGCATTTCGATCCTGCTAAACTCAAGGGTCATTTCGCTCCATACTGGCGGTAATGTGCCTGGCTTACCAACGACACTACCCACGAGGGAGTCCGCTTTGGTCAGGGCTGGGTCAAGCTCAGTGCCTATACCCACGAGGCCACCGGGTCTGGCTTCCTCGATATATTCATTACCAATGGCTATACTGACTATTTTCGTGATTATTGGTTCATACTTATTACCCAATTTTAATCCTGGTCTTATCTCGATCTCATCACCGACCTTTGCGGAGCCCTTTGTTACTGTGCCACCAAGTACACCACCAATTAACTTATCCGGTGTAGTGCCTGGTTTATTGACGTTGAAGCTCCTGAGTACGAGCATCCTAAAGTCACCGCTAGAGACTTCCCTTGGGGGTACTAATTGATCAATTAATGATGATATGGCCTCAATATTGATCCTATGTAGTGATGAGACAGGTATTATGGGTGAGTTCTTAGCCCAAGTATTGCCTAAAAATCGCTTGATCTGCTTATAATTATCAAGGGCTTGCTCCTTGCTTACCAAATCGAGTTTGTTTTGAGCAACTATCAATTTATTAAGGCCCATTATTGTTAATGCAGTGAAGTGCTCCTCGGTCTGGGGCTGAGGTACGGGCATTGAGGCGTCCACCACAAGCATCGCAGCATCAATATACGAGATCCCGGATATCATGGTGCTTATTAGAACCTCGTGCCCAGGCACATCAAGTATCGATACCTTCCTCTTTAGTACTGGTTCATCACCGTTAGGGCACTTACCATCCTTAAGTAAGCCATCACTAATTATCCTAAACTCGCCCTCCATTGATTGGCACTCGTAAAGACCAATGGTTATGTAACCAAGCTTAACAGTCATAGCCCTCTTAATCTCCTCACTATACCTAGCAACCCAGACGCCGCTCAAGGCATGAACTAGGGTTGTTTTTCCATGATCCACATGACCAGCAGTCGCAATAATTGCATCTGGGTAAATATACCTGCTCATTTAAACCGTACTGACAATTAAGGGTTTATAAACAGTACTTAAATCTTGACGTTAATAGCGGAACGCAACCCTTCAATTATAAATTATAAGGAATTCCCCTTATACCTATAGGCCCTTTCCTCTATATATTAGTGCAGATGAATTGGGGCAACTACGTGGAGAACCCCGTCCTATAAACGGGCCAACCCTGGATTTGAGATAAATAACTGAAATACATAGTTGATTGGGTAAGATCGGCAGCAAGGTTTATACGTAAGGCCTGAATAACAAAAATGGTTGTGTACCCAACCACGGCCTATTAACCGGGCGAGCCCGGCAACGGCTCGCCTGAGGAAACTCCCCCAAGTTGCCGTGGGTTCCCTGCGGGGCAACCCGCCGACCGAGAGGCCGCCAGGGGACTTCGGCCCAAATAGGGGCCTGTGATCTCCACGGGTGAGGCCCGGGTAGGGCCTTAGACAAATGCTACAGAAGGGGGGTTATGCCGCGGTTGGGTACACAACCGGCCAATCCTCTTTTTCTATTTAATGAGGCGGAGGGAATTAGAAGGATTAAAGGGAAATAAGGAAAAATTGTTTTGATTTGAGTTCGTGGTTGATGTTGGTATTTCACCCATCACTTCTTCTTTTCGGTCTTCTCCTCCTTCTTCTCTCCTTCGGTCTTCTTGGACTTCTTAGACATACTACCTTAGCTTTATCTGATGTTTCTTATAAAGGTTACAACCCAATTTGTGACATAAAAGTTAGGTTATAGCAAGTTTTGTATTTCGGTCTATCGTTACATGCTTAATAAAGTATTGTTCTTCTAATCTCGTAGACCTTCATGTGGATTTTTATGAATTTTGTAACATTAAACCGTGATTAATGCCGCTTATTTTCTTGTGTTTTCTTTCTCTTTTATCCAATTAATTAATTAATACTTTATGATTAACCGCCTTAAAGGCTATTATGCTTAGTGACTTTTTAAGGAGAAATTGGTATTGGGTTTTGGGTATTCTAGTGTCTCTTTTCCTATTTATAATAAATCCGGTGTTGTTTGTCATTGTATTTATTGCGATTCTAGTCATTTATTTCCTTGCTTTTAGGCGTAGAAAGTCTAGAGGAAATACAAAGGATACCACTACAACGGTTAGGATATTGAGGAGTTATGCCGTTGGTAGTGCCAGTGATGTGAGGTTAAGTAAGGTTTGTTTTAGTGTCGGTGTTGGCGATAACGTTGTCCGCGTTGGTGATAGGTGGGTCTCGGCATTATCCATTAGTACCTTGGATTTACTCACACTGCGTGAGGTTCTTAATCTTGGGGCCATTATTAGCGATGGTAACAGTCATTACCTGGTTATTTATGGTGATAACATTGATGATGTATTTGTTAGACTCAACACGGCGGCTGAACTGCTCAGGTCCCGAAATGTATTATTTAAGCAGTTATCATCATCTGAATTAATTAAGGAGGTGATTTTAAGATGGATGAGCTAAGTGAAAGAGGTAGGGAGTTGCTTAGGAGGGTTTTGAGTAGGGGTAGGGTTGCCTATGACTCATTGAGTGAGGATGAGAGGAAGGCTGTTTATGAGTTAGTGAGGCTTGGCTATGTGAAGCTATACCTTGAGCCAAATAGTGGGAGAATTGCCGATGCAGTGAGGATAGTTGGTTACAGTGGTGCTCCTAACCGTAGATTTAGACGTAATCACCTATGTCTTGCTCTGGTGCCGGTTGTGTCCTTAATACTCCTGTATCTTTCAATAAGGTCCTTCATCATGGGTTATGCACCTGTTGGTGTGTTCTTCCTGTTAATCGACGTTGGTATAACATACATAACCTACCTACTGTTACGTAGGCACTGCCTTTAGCGTAATTGATTTTAAGGGAGTTAGATCCTGAGGATCCTGATACTATAGTCATTATACGTGTCTATGACTCCATGGGTCAAGAGGACAAGGTCACCCTTAGCAATTGAACCGCTCCTTATTAATTGATTCAGGGTTTCCCGTTCACCCTCATCATAATCCTTAATGTCACCAATGATTATTGGTTCCACACCCCAATAAAGCCTTAACCTCCTGAGTATCCTCTCATCACTAACACCAACGTATGTGGGTACCTTGGGTCTATACCTGGATATTGCCTCAACGAACCTGCCACCCCTCGAGTAAATGACTATCTTCGCCCCAATGTCCTCAGCCAACTGCACGATACCCAGGGCAAGCCTATCAGTTAAATTTGCCATGACTTCCCTATCAATGCGCACCTCACCCTCATACTCACCGGCAACCCTTCTCAACCACTGCACGGCTTCAATGGGGTACTTACCCACTGCGGTTTCGCCAGTCAGTAATAATGAGTCCACGCCCTCCATTACAGCGTTCGTTATATCCACGACCTCGGCCCTAGTGGGTACCGGTTGTTCGATCATGGACTCCAATAACTGTGTGGCAACCATCACGGGTTTACCGCACTTCTGTGATTCCTTAATTATTGAGCTTTGTATTCTCGGTATTTCCTCCAGGTCAAAGTGCATCCCAAGGTCACCCCTAGCCACCATCACGTAATCACTTGCACAAACGACATCCTTCATGTTCCTAACGGCGTCGGGGCCCTCAATCTTAGCCACAAGCCTTACCCAATCACCGCCAATCCTCCTTAATTCCGCCCTGACTTCCTCTATGTCATCAGAGCTCCTGACATGGCTCACGCCGACGTAATCCATGCCAATGCTCACGGCAAACTTGAGGGCCTCCCTATCATAATCATCAAGTATTGGTATTGGGTAATCCTTACCCTTAATTACTATAGCCTTTTCCTGCATTATGGTTCCTGAGGTTAATGCCGTAAGGACTGCCCTATTTCCAGAAACCTTTTCGACACGTAGTCTTAGCCTGCCGTCATTCATGACTATTATGTCATCGATCGTTATTACCCTAAAGAATGAGGAATTGGGTACAGGTACAAAGCCACCGTCGGACTTATCATCAAGCCTAAACTCAACAGAATCACCTGTACTGATCGTGATGGGTTTCATGCCCCCGGTCCTAATGCCTGGTCCTCTTAAATCGCCTAGCACCGTGATGTCGTTCCTAAATTCCCTGACGTTCATTACCCTGGTCCTCCATTCCTCAGTGTTACCATGCGAGAAGTTTATCCTAACTCCATCAACATACTTAATGAGTTCCCTCAGTACATCGGTTTTCTCCGAGGCGGGGCCAATTGTTGCAACGATCTTTACCCTACTCACGATCATGGATTCATGGTTCAATATATAAACCTTAGGAGAACACTGGGTTAACTGGGTTTTCCAGTGGATTGGAGTTCAAATTCAGGGAATTACAATGAACTACCTAGTAATGTTTATGTGGACCTTGTTCCCTATAGGTTAAGGCATTTGGTGGTTTGCATTGCCTAGGCTTGATGTCGCTCCACGTATAGAGCTACGGGGAGATTCAGCAGTGCTTCAATGGGGGAACGAGGAATTTGAAATACCTAAACTCAAGCACGGCGTACTATTTCTAATGAGTGGTTATGTGGGTTCGCAAATCCATGGCTGCGAGTATAAACTACACCTTGATTATATGAGGGGTAGGATTGTTAATGATGGCATAATTGATGGTCTACAGGAACATTCAAGGCAACTTGGGGTGAATGAGGAGGGGCTTGGACTTGAGCTTGGTTGGAACCCAGTCTTAGTGAACCGCGGCGAGGAGGGCATTTACTTCTTTAACTCTAAAATGAATAACTGGATTGGTCATGCAGATTTTGGAAAACCGTTTATCCAGGAGGCATCACTTGTAATTGTTAAGAGGAATGTGCCAATACTTGGTCTTCCCGACCTAATAATAAACCTCGATAGTAGGCCTACGTACATAGTGGAATTAAAGACTACGAGTAATCCAGCGAACCTAAGGACCATTAGGGGTAGGGAAGCATTACAGTGCGAGTCCTATTTTCACATGATGAATTACCTGGGGTTTAAACCACGGGGCGCCGCCATTATAAAGGTCGTTAGGGGTTCAAAGTTCCGAATAATTGATAATATCGACTTAATAATTAAACACCTAGAAAATGGTGAGGGTTCCGTTCAGTTGATGAGGTATGTTACTATTCACAGGATTAGGGTTAGGGAATTCAACGACTTTCTTAGGGATGTGGATTACGCACTTGAGTATTGGCTCGGGCTTAGAAACCCGAAGGCATCACCGAATAGGGGTCTTTGTTCCTTTTGCGAGCATAGGAGGTATTGCCCATACAGCGTTGCTAGGTGATCCTTGGTAATGAGAGTAGTATCACCAACACGTATATTATTGGCATTATTATTAATAATATGAATAAGGATGGCATGAACGTATAGGCAAGACTGAGAAATGCCTCAATAATTGTTAACCAAGCCCACGTTATCCTAAACGCCTTGCCTAAGCACGCCACATGACCAAAGAGATATGGACAGTTAACTACCTTTCTTAGGTTCGTATCAACGGAACCCTCAATAACCCTCACCTCACCGTTAATCTGAATACCTGCATGGGCCAATAGCTTTAATAACGATGTAGAGTATTTAGTGAGACCAACGTCATCATAAAATGATAGGTCTATCCTGATCCTCCTTACAACTTCTGCGAGGCTCATTGACTGGACAAGTTTTTCACCAAGCTCTGAAGCAAGGGCCCTTTTAATACTCAGGAAATTAACCATGCCCGTGGGTTCACCAGTCCTTGTGTCAAAGGGCGATATTAGGCCATCAGGTAATTCAAGGGATGATGGGTATGGCACTAATACATCCGTTATTCCCATGCCATCAGCGTTCACGAGAAGGTTGAACAGCCTAATGCCTGGTGCAAAATCCATTATTCTCCAAGTATTGCTCAATGAAGGTACGTAACCCCTAAAGAATTGTATTACGGAGCCGTCATCCCTAACAAAGTACATGGTCATGTATGCATAAAAACCCCTTGGCAACACTGATGTCCACCTTAAGGCGTTCATAACAACTAAATCCATAGATAATGAGCAAGAATCGCCTGCACGGGAATGCCTTGTTATTTCATGAATAACCAAGGTCCTGCATCTTAATCCAATTATTGATGCAATGAGCAATATTACGAAGATAATTATTCCAACTATGAATTGATTTATCAAATATGCCATTACTTAATAATGATCGCATTCTCTTTTTAAATTATTTCATCATATCCCTTTAGCATCGTTTTATAATGGTTTATCATTGTAAATGGTGCATAAAGTTTATAAATTATAATATGCGGCATTTGCCGATGAGCTTTACTGTTGACAAAATAATAAGGAGGGAGTCACTAACAATAAATGGAAACGCCAGCATTAAAGATGCGATTAATACGATGAGTAGGGAGAATGTTGGGTTACTTGTTATTGTTAATGACGCCGGTAAACCAATCGGAGTTGTCTCCGAGAGGGATATAATCAGGGCATTGGCCCGTGGTAAGGACCTAAATACTAAGGTTACCGAGGTCGGTGTGGTGGGAAAGCTAGTAACGGTAAGCCCCAGGGACAGCATTTACAAGGCTGCATCACTGATGAACGACCACAAAATAAGGCATTTAGTGGTCATGGATGGGGATAAATTACGTGGCGTTATCTCCATTAGGGACATAATTAGTGAGGAGAGGGTTGTTTCGAGGCTGGCTGAGTTAGCTGAGACCAAGACCATTGACACTGAGATTAGCGGCGCTGACTGAAAGACTTAAAAATAAATAGTAATTATTAAAAATGATGAGCATTCTCAGGAAGTGAAATGGAGGAATTTAAGTCAAAGGTTGAAGAGTTATATGGTGATTTCCTGAGGGAGATCAGGGAAATTGAAAAGAAATGGCAAAGGGAATGGTACGGGAATGGCATCTTTAATGCCGATCCAAGACCTAATAAGCCTAAGTACTTCATTACCGTGCCGTACCCATACGTATCGGGTTCGCCACACATTGGTCATGGCAGGACATTCACGATAGGCGACATAATAGCCAGGTATAAGAGGGCCAGGGGTTTTAACGTCTTATTCCCAATAGCATGGCACATTACCGGGACACCAATACAGTCCGTGGCTGATAGGATTATGAAGGGTGACCCGGAGGATATAAAGCTGTATTCCTGGTACGTGAGCCTATACGTAGATGACCCGAACAAGGTTAAGGAGATACTGAGTACATTTACGAATCCCTGGAACATAGCCCAGTTCTTCGCCTCAGTATATATCAGGGATTTCATGTCCATGGGCTACTCAATGGACTTTAGGAGACAATTCACAACTGGTGACCCGGACTATAATGCATTCATTATTTGGCAGTACCACAAGTTGAGGGAGGCTGGTTATATAACACAGGGTAGTCATGTGGTGCTTTACTCACCTGATGAGAACCAGGCAGTGGGTGAACATGATATTAGGGGTGGGGATGAAATAACCATAGACATACTGGAATTCAACTTAGTGAAGTTCAAGCTAGAGGGTTCTGATGAGTACCTGGTTGCAGCTACGTTAAGGCCTGAGACCATTTACGGTGTCACGAATGTGTGGATCCACCCGAGCATTGACTATGTAATTGCCAGCATCAATGGCGAAAGGTGGGTAGTATCAAAACCAGCGGCTTGGAAATTAAGCTATCAGGGCTATGATGTTAAGGTTGTCGGCTCAATACGCGGCGAGGAATTAATAGGTAAGTACGTGGTGGCCCCGCTCATTAATAGGAGGGTGCCTATACTACCTGCGTCCTTTGTCGATGAGAACACGGGCACCGGCATTGTCTATAGTGTGCCTGCCCACGCGCCATACGACTATGTAGCCCTAATGGACCTCAAGAAGGATGAAAAAACGTTGAGTAGGTACGGCATTAAGGAGCTGGTTGAGTCCATAGAGCCCATAAGCATCATTAAATTACCGAATTATGGTAAGTACCCGGCTAAGGACGTAATTGAGAAGCTCGGTGTTAAGGATCAGAACGATAGGGAGAAGCTTGATGAGGCAACCAGGATTGTGTATAGGGAGGAGTTCTACAGTGGTACCATGAAGGAGAACACGCTATTTCCTGGGTTAAGTGTTGATGAGGCCAGGGAGAGGACGATAAGGGCACTGAGTGGGCAGGGTGCGTGGGGTAAGATGTATGAATTGGAACCTAGGAAGGTACTTACAAGAAGCGGCAACCTTGTAATTGCCGCGGTAATTAAGGACCAGTGGTTCCTCAATTATGGAAATCCCGAGTGGAAGACCAAGGCGTTTAAGTGCCTGAATACCATGAAGATAATACCCGAGAGGTACAGAAAGAACTTTGAGAATGTCTTTAATTGGTTATCCATGAGGCCGTGCGCCAGAAAAAGAGGGCTAGGTACTAGACTGCCCTGGGACCCTGACTGGATCATTGAGTCCTTAAGTGACTCAACTATATATATGGCCTATTACACAATTGCACACAGGATTAAATCAAGCGGTCTCGATAAAAGGCTTGGCGAATTTGCCAAGCGCGTAATAGAGAGCAAGGGAACAGATAGTGAGGCGCTGAACGCAATAATGACCTTCTTCGATTACATACTCCTAGGCAAGGGCGACCCAGGTAATGTTGCCGAGTTATTTGGTACTGACAGGGAGTTCATTGAAGACATGAGAAAGGAATTTGATTATTGGTACCCTGTTGATGAGAGACATAGCGGGCCTGACTTGATTGGCAGTCACCTAAGCTTCTTTGTGTTTCACCATGTGGCGATATTCCCAGAGAGACATTGGCCGAGGTCAATGACCTTCAATGAGTACGTTATTAGGGAGGGCATGAAAATGAGCAGGTCGCTAGGCAACGTCCTTCCATTACCCTATGTACCCAAGTACTACGGTACTGACCTAACCAGGTTATACCTGGCCTCCGTCACTGATTTAGATACGACACTTGATTGGAGGGAGGACGATGTAGCTAGCACAGCAGGTAGATTAATGAGGTTCTGGGGTCTCGTTAATGACATAATTAAGGAGGGCAAGCCGTCAAGGGAGATTGACATTAAGCATTTATCGATAGTTACACAGTGGTTAATTTCCAAGGTGAATAAGACAGTGCGTGATTCGGCCATTGATATGGAAAACGAGAATATAAGAGGTTACTCGCTTAAGGCGTTTTTCGACATGCTCTCATCTGTTGAGAAATACCTGGACGTCGCCAATGCTATAGGTATTAACAGAGATGAGATAAGGTGGGTTCTTTGGTATGTCATTGAACGTTGGGTTAAATTACTGCAACCAGTCATACCACACATGGCCGAGGAGCTTTGGCATAGAATGGGCAATAACACTTTCGTTTCACTTGAACCCTGGCCTGAGTATGACGAAGCGTTAATAAACGATGAGTTAGATATAGCACTGGACCTAGTTGAGAAGGCTATAGATGATGTTCAGGAGATCCTTAGAGTTACCAAGATAGCGCCAAGGGCTGTGCATCTATACGTTGGTCCATCCAGTGAGTATTACCAGGTAGTTAATGGGGCTATTAGGTTAATTAATGAGGGTAAGACAATGGGCGAAACAATAAGGGCCATTGTTAGTAACCCGGAGTATAGGCGTATGGCCGATAGGGTGGCTAACCTGGTTTCTAAGGTTATCGATGGTACAATACCAAGGAAAATAGTCAGTAGAGATATGGAACTAAGGGTTTTCAGGGAATTAAGTGGTTACATAAAGTCCAGGATAAACACAGATGTTGTGGTCCAAGACGCAACAAATCCGACGTATGATCCAAGCAATAAGGCCAGGAGTTCACTACCCGGAAGGCCAGCCATATACGTAGAGGCCGTGAAATGAGGCCGTAATATTCAATTAGAGTTAAAATAAATTAATTCAACGGGGGTGTCAGGCGAGTAGCCGCCAAGGTGTCTCGCCATCATCCGCCCCCTGATTTAAGAAGAACTTCATGGTCCTTAAAAAGTAGACTGTGATTGATTACCATGGTTACTTTATTAATAATGATGGGTCAATGGGTATTTTTGCAATTCTCCTGTTTACGGCCCTCTCTATGGCCCTCGTTAATGCCGGTAACACACCAATTAATGGCCCCTCAGCAATTCCCTTGGCAGGCAATGGCGCGTTGGATTTACCCTCCTCAAGATAATACCATTTAGTATTGAAGGCTTCCATTATCGTTGGTATCCAATACTCACCAAAGGTCTGCGTTAATGGATTACCATCATCATCATACTTAACACCCTCAAGGACAACCTCACCAAAACCCTGAATAACACCACCGATTACCTGGCCCTCGGCAAGCATTGGATTAACCACTAAACCGATGTCGTCAATCGCAACATAATCAAGGACCTTGATCAATCCCTCTTCAGAAACCTCGACTAAGGCCACGTGCGAGCCATAGGGATACGTATAATCATTCAGGCCAAAGTATGCCGAGTCCTCCAGTGATGGTTCAACTTCGTAGAGCCACGTACTGCCAGGATTTGCTGTTAATGCAGTGGCAATATCCTTAATACTCATTGACCTTCCAGTCTTAGCATCCTTAACATAACCGTTCTCGTAAATCACACCCTCGTAATTAACGTTCATCAATGCCGCGCCGACTCTTTTCAACTTATCCTTAAGCTTCCTAGTGGCGAGTAATGCAGCATTACCCGCCAGTGTAAGCGTTCTACTACCAAACGTGCCAAAGCCCTCGCCGATTAACTCGGTGTCGCCCCAGGAAACCTCAATCTGGCCTATGTCAATACCTAATTCATCAGCCACTATCTGCGCTATTGCCGTTGCGTCACCCTGCCCATGGGGCGCTGCGCCTATTATAACGAGGATTTTACCATTAGACTTAACCCTAACGGAGGCCGACTCCCACGGTCCAAAATTATTTTGTTCAATATAAAATGATAAACCAACACCAACCCTCTTACCTTGTCTCCTCAATTCCTCAGCCCTTCTCTCAAAGTCCCTGTAATAACTCTCGGCAACACTTAGTAAGTGCAGGTAATTACCGCTATCGTACTTATGGCCGAAGGGGTTCGTGTACGGTAATTCTGTCACCAAGTTCCTCCTCCTAATCTCTATTGGGTCCATTTTAAGTTCGTCCGCTGCCATATCCATGATCCTTTCATACACAAAGGCAGCCTCAGGCCTACCCGCGCCTCTGTACTGGTCAAGTGGTGTCTTGTTTGTCCTAACACCATAAACCTCGACTAGGATGTCCCTAACCTTATATGGTCCGCTTATTAATGTGGCGGTTATATCTGCCAGGTAATAACCGTGGGTCGCGGTGCCGAGGTCTATTATTAAATCATCGATCAGCGCCCTCCACTCGCCATTTTTCGTAAACCCAGCCCTAATCTTATGAATCTGGGCCCTACTGTGGTACGTACTTAACAAATCCTCACGTCTGGTGGCAACCCATTTAACCGGTCTTCTGTGG
This sequence comes from Vulcanisaeta souniana JCM 11219, assembly GCF_026000775.1. GTDB lineage: Archaea > Thermoproteota > Thermoprotei > Thermoproteales > Thermocladiaceae > Vulcanisaeta > Vulcanisaeta souniana. The sequence goes on from NZ_AP026830.1 coordinate 1,282,171, forward strand.
ATAATGCTTGCGTAGGTTACTATGTAGTCCTCAGGGTACGGGAACATCTTTGAGCCAAAGGCACCGCCTGTATCCGCCTGGACAACCCTTATGTCACTAACATAGTTCTCGAATGCATCAAGAAGGAACTTACGCATGTAATGGGGTGCCTGGGTTGAGGCGTAAACCGTCAGCCTTCCCTCCTGGTACACTGACAGCAATCCCCTTGGCTCCATTGCAGCTGGGTAAACTCTACCGATTTCGAGTTTGGTCTCGATAACGACATCACTTTTCGCCAACTCCTCCTCCGGGTTTCCAGCCTTGTATGTCCACCTATAGCCAATATTGCTTGTGTCTTCCACAGCCTTTACCTTATCCTTGGCAGCCTCCTCCGGGTCAACGACGGCGGGTAATGGCTCGTAATCAACCTGTATGTAATCGAGGGCATCATAGGCCTTGTACCTATCCTCAGCAATGACTGCAGCTATTGGTTGACCCACGTATAGGATTTCGTCCTTAGCCATGGGAAAATTCCTAGGTCTATTCTCAACCTCAATGTTCAACCCAGTTATGACGCCAACAACGCCAGGAATCTTCAATGCATCTTCATAGTCTATCTTAAGCAACTTTGCATGCGGGACTGTGCTCCTTAGTATTGCCATGTAAAGAGTCCCTGGGTACGCTATATCATCGACATACCTTGCGCTACCCGTTATGAACTTAGGATCTTCAATCCTCTTAACGCGCGTACCGACATAATGAGACATTAGGAAATTATTATATTACGGATAAATAAGGAATCCCATGTTAATAATTTAACTGAATAGCACAGTAATACTTAATTAAACGGCCATAGTCATGTGCACGTGTATCCTCCCAAGTTCGGTTACATAAGGGTTGCCTCATTGGATGAGGCGGTGAAGGTACTTGAGGTTGATGAGAATGCCAAAGTACTAGCTGGAGGACAGAGCCTAATGCCAATGTTAAAGCTTAGGTTAGTTAGGCCGTCATACTTGGTTGACATTAATAGGGTGCCCAATCTATCATACATAAACATTGAGAACGATAAAATACGCATTGGTCCGTTGATTAGGCATCACCAAGTTGAGGTTAATAGGGATCTTTGGAAGATATACCCAGCATTGCCTGAGACTGCAGTGCAGATCGGTGATCCCCAAATTAGGAATCTCGGAACTGTGGCAGGTTCCTTAGCCCACGCAGACCCAGCTGCTGACTGGCCAGCAACACTAATTGCACTTAGGGCCTCCGTTAAGGTCCTCGGTCCATCAGGAATTAGGGAGGTGCCTGTTGATGACTTCATAACCGGCCCATTCACTACCACATTAGGTAAGGGTGAGATTATTAGTGAGGTTGTGATACCCAGGTTTGGCGGTAATATTAGGTCCTCATACGTGAAGCTTGAACGTAAGGCAGGCGACTTCGCAGTGGTTGGCGTAGCTGTGATGCTTAGGCTTGATCCCAATGGCTCCGTGGAGGATGCGAGCATTGGCATTACAGCCGCTGGGCCCAGGCCATTTAGGGCCAGTGAGGCTGAGAAGGCCTTGATTGGGCGTAAATTGACGGATGACGTTATTGAGGATGCGGCTGAGAGGGCCATGAAGGAATCAAGCCCAGTAGGTGACATCAGGGGCTCGGCTGAATATAAAAAAACAATGGTTAAGGTGATTACTAAGAAGGCCATTAGAAATGCTTTATCGAGGTGATGGGCAATGGCAGCGGCACTCAAGGTAGGGCCGGAGGAGAAGGTTAGGATTAGGATCAAGGTCAACGGTGTTTGGTATGAGAGGGAGGTGGAACCGAGGAAACTACTCGTTCACTTCCTCAGGGAGGACCTCGGATTCACCAGCGTGCATGTCGGCTGTGACACTGGGCATTGCGGCGCATGCACTGTCATAATGAATGGAGTCAGTGTCAAGTCCTGCCAGGTACTTGCGGTCCAGGCGGATGGCGCGGAGATACTGACGCTAGAGGGCTTGGCTAAGGACGGCAAGCTACACCCAATACAGGAAGCTTATTGGGAAAAGCATGCGTTGCAGTGTGGTTACTGTACTCCTGGCTTCATAATGGAAACATATTACCTGCTGAGCGAGAATCCGAACCCAACTGAGGAGGAGATTAGGAGGGGCTTGTCGGGAAACCTGTGCAGGTGTACCGGTTATCAGAACATAATCGAGGCCGTTAAGTTAGCTATCCAGAAATTGAAGGAATTAAAGGCTACACAATAAGCCAGGAGGAAGGTTCAGAGTTTAAATTCGGTGGGTTGCCACGAACATGATTGTTCCTGTATCCTGCCCTCGAGGGCGTCCTTGACGAGTTTCCTCGGGTCCTTAATTTCACGCATTGGTTTGCCGCTTGCGTTTCTGATGAACATCATAACCTCAGCGAGTATGCTGAGGGCGATCTCGCCTGCGGTCTTGGCACCAATATCAAGTCCAACTGGTGAGTGTAGCTTGTTTAATACGTAGTCAAGGCTTATCCCGTTCCTGACCATGTCCGCGATCATAACCGCCGCCCTCCTCTGGCTTGCGAGTAGGCCTATGAACTTGGCATTGTGCTTAAGGGCTATGTAGAGGGCCTCAGTGTCATAGGGTTTGCCGCCCTCATTCGCTATTATTACGATGGAGTTCTCATCAACGAGCTTCTCGAGGTCCCTGAGATCATTGGTTATGAAGTACGCGTTGCTGAAGCGATCTTTATCTATGTCGCCGTTTCCCACGATAGCCACGTAATAGCCAATGGCATTACCCACATCGACTAAAGCCTTAGCGATGAGCCCTGAACCAACCACGATTACCGTGGGCCTCGGCTCCACGGGCTCTAAAATAACCCTGACACCATTTATTACGGTTTCAATGGTCCTTCCCTCGGTCAATACCTTGTTGGCTAGTTCCAGGACCTCCTTATTGGTCACAATACCGAGCAGGGACTTTCCATTAACTATTATATCGGATAATACATTATTGCCAACAACCATTTTAACAATAACTATCCTATCACCCTCTGAGCTGACCTTAGTCAAGGCCCTGAAGAATTCGCAGGAAGACACCAACTTGCTGATTAATCGGGTTAAATAAGTGTTTTTACGCAGTTAATGAATAATTATGCGTAAGCCAGATGAAGTCCTTAAATACCAAGTTATGGAGTGCCTTCTTTAATGAGCGTACCAAGAACAATGCATAGGGAGGCCGGTCCTAAGACTGCCAATTTCTTCGTGATAACGGTATCCACGTCACGCTATAACGCAAAGGTGAGTGGTCAACCGTACACCGATGAATCGGGGGACCTGGCAGAGTCCATGCTCAGACAGGTTGGACATAGGGTTGTTGGTAGGGAGTTGATAAAGGATGACCTGGTCATGATTCGCTCGCTCGTTGATTCGCTCCTCCTTCGTGATGATGTGGACGTGGTAGTCCTCACGGGTGGTACGGGGCTTGCCAGGAGTGATGTGACAATAGAGGCCCTTAGGCCTCTCTTTGAGAAGGAGCTTGAGGGCTTTGGCGAGTTGTTTAGGCAGGTTAGTTATCAGAGGATTGGTACCGGCGTGATAATGACGAGGGCTACGGCTGGGATCGCAAGGAGCAGGTTAATAGTGGCCCTACCTGGTTCGCCAGATGGCGTTAGGACTGGACTTGAAATAATACTCCAGGAACTGCCCCACATACTTTACATAATTAGATCATGATTGAGGTATTCACTATTTAATATTTAAATTAAAATGCATATTCTGCATTAATTCTCATTAATTTTAACGCCTTAATGCATTGGTTCATTAATGACACCGTTACTAGCCATAGTACCACTGACAGGTTCAGGATTGATGATATATTACACGTATGAGAATGTGAAGTACGTTAACGTATGCCTACCTGGCATCTTTCACTGTGAGCGTTTCAACTTTATAGTGCCGAGGAGAATTAGGTTGTTGTTGGCTGTTGGGGCTGTTGTTGTTCTATTCCTAATAGGACTCTCAATAATAATGGGTGCTTTAATGATTGCCCTGGTCCTATCAATTATTGGGTTATTGATTGGCGTTTATGGCGTATACCTACAAGTAAGCCATAGGGCTTACTGCATGTATTGCTTAACGACTGACGTGATATTATTCCTAACCACCATATTGATAATTATTAATTCATGAGTGAATTAATCCGTAAAATTCAAGTAATGCCTTATGTAATTCAAGGTTAAGTACATGAGGAGTTTAATAGTAGCATTATTTAATGTGGTGGGCACGGTATCGATGTGGTACAACTTCCTAGCCTACAATGTTATTGCATCGATAATACTTACAAGGTCAGCATTACATTTAGGCCTATTACCGTCCTTCACTACGATATTCATAGCATTTATCGCAAGACCCATTGGTGCATACGTCTTTGGCTTAATTGGCGATAAATTCTCGAGTAAGTTATCACTAGTGTTGACCCTCGTGGTTATGGGCACTTCAACGCTTTTAATATCAACAATCGGAAAGGCTTGGTATGCCGTGTATGAATTATTGATCGACAGAATCGCTCAGGGAATAGCACTTGGTGGTGAGTGGGCTTCGGCTTCGATATTAACCTACGAATCCGTGAGGGGTGGTGTTGGTAGGTTTTTAACGAGCTTAATACAACTTGGTGTGCCACTGGGCATGTTGTTAACGGTATTCGCAGTTATTCAATGGCGATTGGCATTATTGACAGGGTCATTACTAAGCCTTTCATCAGCCATGATAATCCTAGTACTTTCGCAGGATCAGGGTGTTGGGTTCATTAATTGGAAACCGACCCTTCACATTGAGGATATTAAGAAGGTTATAAAGGCGATTGGTGTTAAGTTTGGTGAGAGTTCGAGTTTTTACGTATACACCTCCGTATTTCTCCTATACTTTAGTGCGCATGAGGTTTCAAGCCTAATAATCACGGCCACGGCCTCCCTATTGATATTCACGTTAATAATGTCGGTAATCATGACTAGGGTGAGCCCAACTAAGGCGTTGTTACTTGGCTACGCTCTTTTCTCCCTGGTAAATACCTTCATGTTTAGGATAGAGCCATTGCTCCTCTTTGTTCTTTTTGGCGTGGTTGATGCCATAACCTACGCGCCACAATCACTGTACCTGGTGTCGTTATTCAGGGGTGATGTTAGGCACGTTGGTGCCGGCGTTTCTTACCACGTGGCTAGTTCACTGGGTGGTTTGATTACTTACTTGGTCTCAATATTAATATCAGTATATGGTCTTAGTGCAGGATTTATCACGACACCCACCCTATTACTGATGTCCTGCATTGCCTCAATAATTGCCCTATTGATTTAAGTACCGTTAGAATTACTTATAAATGGGTTTAGCACTGGTTCATTGTATGGCGAGGGTTCATTATGATGGTTCCTTTGAGGTTGATAAGTCCAGGGACTTTGTCTATAACTTCCTCATTGACCCGAGGAACATAGCCTCAATAATACCCGGCGTTGAGTCCGTGGACGTCATCGACCCTGATAACTTTAAGGTTAGGGCTAGCATGGGTGTTGGGGCTGTTAAGGGTACAATAAACATAACCGCTAAATTTACCGAGAAGAAGCCGCCAGAGAGTGCTAAGGTCGTTGGTAGGGGCTCGGGTATGCAGAGTACCATGGATTTCGAGATTGGGTTCAGGCTTGAGGAACCAAGCTCAGGTAGGACCAAGGTTAATTGGTACTTTGATGGGAATGTGGGTGGTTTAATAGGCTCAATGGGAGCCAGGGTGCTAGACCCAGTGGCTCAGAAAATAGTCCAGGATAGCGTGGAGAAACTCAGGCAGAGGCTCTCATGATGACTTATGTGGTTAACTAAAACTCTCAATGAGTTAGGCATTGACTTATTTCTCGTTACAAAGGAAAACCCTGCCCTTCAGGGCAGGGAGACAGCACTTAAATCTCCACCAAGAGGAACCACTAAATTGACAGCAACCATCTATACCTCTCCAGGAGAAGTTAAAATCACTAAAGGCAATACTTACTTAAGGGCGTCGTTCAACCTTGTCCATGTCGGTGATCGAAACCCAAAAACTTATTAATTTTTATTTTCACAACTCGGTCTTGATAGGTATGAGCCTGATACTGAAGCCTAAGGACTCAGCTTTACAAAAGCCACACCTTAACCTAGCGGTTATAGGGCATGTCGACCATGGAAAATCAACACTGGTGGGCCACCTGCTGGTAGCCACTGGTTATGTTGATGAAAAGGGGTTCAAGGAGCTTGAGGAGCAAGCAAAGAAGATGGGTAAGGAGGACTTCGTCTATGCCTGGGTAACAGACAGGCTTAGGGAGGAGAGGGAGAGGGGTGTCACGATTGAGGCAATGCACGTAGGCTTCGAGACGCCCAAGTACTTCATAACAATCATAGACCTGCCAGGGCACAGGGATTTCGTCAAGAACATGATAGTTGGCGCTAGCCAGGCGGATGCCGCCATGCTCGTTGTATCAGCGAGGCCCGGCGAGTTCGAGACAGGAATAGGCCCACAGGGTCAGACCAGGGAACACCTATTCCTAGCTGCTACGTTGGGTATTAGGCAGTTAATAGTAGTTGTTAATAAAATGGACGTAGTTAACTACGACCAGAAGAGGTACGAGCAGATTAAGGCAGAGATTGGTAAGTTCATGAAGCTACTTGGTTACGACCCATCTAAGATACCCTTCATACCGGTCAGTGCATTGAAGGGTGATAACATAAAGGAGAAAAGTAGCAACATGCCGTGGTACAACGGACCAACACTAATAGAGGCCCTGGACGCCATACAACCACCGCCTAGGCCAACCGACAAGCCATTCAGGATGCCAATACAGGATGTATATACAATAACCGGAGCCGGTACAGTGGTTGTTGGCAGGATCGAGACTGGAGTGCTGAAGGTTGGCGATAGGGTCGTGGTCATGCCGCCTGCCAAGGTCGGCGATGTTAGGAGTATTGAGACACATCACATGAAGTTAGAGCAAGCACAACCGGGAGATAACGTTGGTATTAACGTTAGGGGTATTGAGAAGGATGATGTGAAGAGAGGCGATGTGATGGGTCACCTGGCTAACCCACCAACGGTTGCTGAGGAGATTGTGGCTAGACTGGCGGTGTTATGGCATCCAACTGCGGTAGGCCCCGGCTATACGCCAGTGCTTCATGTGCACACAGCCACAGTGCCTGCGCAGATAATTGAAATAATCGCCAGATTGGACCCAAGGACTGGCCAAACCGTGGAGCAGAAGCCTCAGTTTGTTAAGCAAGGTGATGTGGCGGTTGTTAGGCTTAAGCCGCTTAAGGACGTGGTTGTTGAGAAGTACAGTGACTTCCCAGGGCTTGGTAGGTTCGCCCTTAGGGACATGGGTAGGACAATAGCTGCTGGGCAGATAATTGAGATTAAGCCGAAGAAGGTTGAAATTAAGGCGTGATGATTAATGCCGAGAAAGGCGCGAATACGCATTTGGGGAACAGACAACAAGCAGGTTGACAACCTAGCCAGTGAAATAGTGGGCATAGCCAGGAAACTGGGTGTTAAGGTATCGGGGCCGATACCACTGCCCAGGAGAAGATTGATGGTTACTGTTAGGAGGGCACCCAGTGGTCAGGGATACCATACATTCGACCACTGGGAAATGAGGATTTACAAGCGATTAATAGACATAGATGCTGACGAGAGGGCCATTAGGCAGTTAATGAGGATGAGGGTCCCCGAGAATATAAAAATAGAGATAGAACTAGTTGATTAGCGTTTCCTCCTCGAGAACGGCCTAATTTCTCCAATTTTAAACCCGACCAAACATATTCATCCAATATTACAAAACCACTTAATAATTCAGCTCTCAGCCTCTCATCATTTAACAGGGAAACATAACTCAGAGGGCTCTAAACTCGTCACACAAATTAATCACGCATTAAAGGTAAAAAGTCTTATCCCTGGATCTTAACTAAAGAGATAGGTATTTCTCACAACCCTATTAAATGCTTCAGTATAGAACCGATTCCTCATCGCTCCCCAAACTCGACACTCATCATTCGTAATCCTTTTATGGCTCCTTACCCTATTACCCCCTTGTATGGTGCGTATCTTCAGGTTGGGTAATGGACTGACGGTGATTGCTCATCACATGCCCATTGACGTTGTTGCGATCTATGCCTTCTACAACGTGGGCGCCAAGAATGAGTACCCAGGCGTATTTGGGGGCTCGCATTTGGTTGAGCACATGCTCTTTAGGAGGATTGAGGGATTGAGAGGCAGTGTCGATGAGTTAATAGAAGGTGTTGGTGGTTATTTTAATGGGTTTACGAATTACGATTACACAGCCTACGTCGAGGTACTGCCCACGGAGTATGCAGAGTTGGGTTTTGAAATTGAGAGTAAGAGAATGATAAATGCGGCTTTTGACTCTGGCGAATTCGAGCTAGAGAGGAAGATTGTGCTTAGCGAATTTGATATGAATGAGAACGACCCAGACTTCAGACTCATGTATAGGGCCTCGATGATTGCCTGGGACACACATCCATATAGGTATGCGGTCATTGGTTTGAGGGATGACCTTAATAGGGTGTCCAGGGATGAATTGTTTAGGTATTATAGGCGTTATTATAACCCTGGTAATGCTGTGTTGGTTGTGGTTGGTGGGTTGAGTGAGGATAAAGCCACGGAACTAGCCAATAAGTACTTCGGCAATATAGGATCCGGTGGTGAATCAGGAGCCGTTAAGCCCTGGGATGATGGATTACAGGGTAGAGTCAGGGTTGAGTTAAAGGCATTAAGCGACGAGACACCCAGGCTATTAATCACGTTCAAAGTCCCTGGGGCACACGACATTGATGGCTTGAGGAGACTTATCCTCATGGATTTCGTAGTTTCGGGTGATAGGGCCTTTGTCTATGGCTTAACGAGTAGGGAGCCCATGGCTGTTCCAAGATCATCAAGGCTATACAGGATTGTTGAGGAGGGCCTTGGAGATGCTGTTTATAGTTATTATGAGGTAACGTACATGAATAACCTATACTCCATAATCATTTATAATGTTAAGGACCCCGACAAGGTGATTATGAGAGTTGAGGAATTGATTGCGGAGAGACCGAGTGAAGATGAGCTGGGCTTTGCCAAAGAGAGAATAAGGACTAGGTTAGCCTTCTCCATGGACTCACCAAGTAAGTTAGGTCAGATTTACGGTTTATCGCAGTTATTTATGGGTGATCCGAGGATGTTAGTCTCGATAATTGAGAATGCCACGAAAATAGGCGACACCGAGTATGTGAATTTTGTGGATAAATTATTAGGTAGGTCTATATCGATAATTTATAGGTGATAACCATGGCAAACAAATTATTCATTAGGTCGCCTGTTAAGGACGTGGTCGTACTCGACATTAAATTAAACCTAGGCTCGCTGCAGGAGCTTCATCCTGGGATTACAAATGTATTGATACCGCTATGGAGGATGAGTGGTTACGCCAAGGAACTTGAGAGGATTGGGATATCATTCTCCTTTGAAAAGGGGCTTGACGCATTAACCCTTAGGGTTAAGGCTAGATACTCCGTCATTAATAAGGCCATGAAGCTTATCGAGGACATGCTGCTGAACCCGTTCATTGATAGGCTTGATGACGCTATTAGAGAGGCAAGGACGAGCGTAATCATCAATAGAGAGGATACGACGGTCAGGTCAGTGGCTGAGGCGTTGAAGGTATTATTTAATGATCACCCATACTCAAGGCATCCAATTGCTTATGATTATAAGTTTAGTGATATTACGAAGGACTATATTAAAGGCGCCATTGATGCATTAAGGGTGTTATCATTAACTGTAGTGACTCCAGAAGATCACTTGGAGATTAACCTGCCGTTCACGAGCTACGTTAAGGTGCCCATTAACAGATTTGGGAGTGGTGATGTCGATATTAGGCTTGAGGGTAAGGTGCAGACCACGGTGGCCATTGCATATCCAAGTTATGATGTTATGGACCTTGAGGGTTCCTTCAGAGTTACGGTGATGAATACTATACTTGGCGGCATGGGCCTAATATCGAGGCTTTACAAGGAGGTTAGAGTGAAGAGGGGATTAGCTTACTATGCGTACTCCATGTATTGGCCGTTGGGTAGCTCAGGAGTCCTCATTGCAATGGCTGGTGTGCGCAGGGAGGTCCTTAGGGATGCCCTTAATGTAATGCTCAACGTTATGAGTAACTCGGTCATTTCGGAGGAGGAGTTAAGGATGGCTGTTAGGAATAGGGTTGGTAGGCTTAAGGTAACTGGTGAGTCACCGGAGGGTTTAACGATGCTCTATTCGGTGATACCAACCTACGACTTACCAACTGATTATTATGAGAGGTTCATTGATTATATAAGTAGGTTAAGATCTGAGGATATTTCGAGGGAATTAAGGAATCTTTCGAAACCCACCATCGCAGTGGTTGGTTAACTATATAGGTTATTGAGGGTAAGGCTTATTAATACATAGGGTTTAGGAAGGACGTGAATTCCTTAAACCGGTACTTAGGAAACCCAGTAAAATCGCGCTTGCCTACTCAGGAGGTCTTGATACAACAGTAGCCATTCGCTGGCTCAAGGAGAGGTTTAATGCCGAGGTTATAACAGTTACGGTGGATGTTGGGCAGGACGATGACTTAAAGGACATTGAGGAGAGGGCATATAAGGCTGGTGCGGTTAAGCACTACGCCATTGATGCGAAGAAGGACTTCGCCGAGGGACCCATAGCAATGGCAATAATGGCTAATGCTCTCTATGAGGATAAGTACCCATTGGGGACGGCACTGGCTAGGCCATTAATTGCCGAGAAGATCATTGAAGTGGCTAAAAGGGAGGGTTGTGATGCCGTGGCTCATGGATCCACGTCCAAGGGCAATGACCAGGTCAGATTCAATGAGACGTTGATGGCGTTGGCGCCTGACCTCATGATAATAGAACCAGCGAAGATTTGGGGAATGAATAGGGCCGAGGAGGTTGAGTACGCCAAGAAACACGGTATACCAATACCCAATATACATAGTAGGTTTAGTATTGATGATAACCTTTGGTCAAGGAGTATAGAGGGCCATGAGACTGATGACCCTAGTGCTGAGGTCCCTGAGGACGCCTTTAAGTGGACTGTACCGCCTGAGAAGGTCAGCGAACCGCTGATTCTCGAGGTTGAGTTTAGGGAGGGCCTGCCCGTGGCTGTCAATGGTGAGAGGATGGACCTAGTTGGTTTGATATCGCTCCTAAATAAGGTGGTCGGTGCGCATGGTTTTGGCAGGGTTGATCACGTAGAGAATAGGGTCGTTGGTTTTAAGTCCAGGGAGGTATACGAGGCACCAGCTGCATTAACGCTTATTGAGGCTCATAGGGATCTGGAGAAGCTCATCTATACGCCGCTTGAGTATAGGTTCAAGAAGTTTATTGATCAGGAATGGACTGACCTGGTTTATGGTGGTTTATGGCATGAGCCACTGCGTGAGGAGCTTAGCGATTTCGCTAAGTCCATGAATAGGTGGGTTAGTGGTGTAGTTAAGGTTAAGGTTTTTGGTGGCTTAACGATTATTGGTAGGGAGAGCCCATACGCAAGCTATAGTAAGGATCTTGTCGATTACGTGAGTGGTTGGTACCCAAGCGAGGAGGAGGCCAGGGGCTTCATAAGGATGCATGTACTACACTCACTAACCGCCTATAGAACCAGGCATAAAGCCTAGGGAAACTATTGTTAAAAAGCCCTCAGTTAAAAATACATCAATATGGGTTCTTCAGAGGTCAGGACTACGCATGTGGGTAGTTTACCAAGGCCGCTAAACCTAGCTTCTCAGGACCTAGACAAGGCCATTGAGGACATAGTCAGGGCGCAGGTCGAGATTGGGCTTGATGAAGTTAATGACGGTGAGTACAGACGTCAATCATTCATTAGCGACTTAACGGAACTACCAGGCTTTGGTGTCACAGAGCTTTATTGGGAGAATTCAGCCGGCGATAGGAGGTTCATACCAGTCATATCGAGGACCATAGGGTACGATCCAAACAAACCAATACTGGCTAGGGAAGTCGATGGAATCAAGAGGGCCCTTGAGAAGATTGGCGTTAGGAGGAGGATTAAAGTGACGATACTCGCACCGAGTTTCATGGCTAGGGTTTACCCAGATCCCGACTGGATACCTGCGAGGCCCAGAGAACTCATTGAAAAGTACCGTCAACAAGTCAGGCAGTATTACCCAACAATTGATGATTACCTGGATGATGTTAAGAGGATAATAATTAACGAGGTTAGGGCGGCGCTTGATGCAGGCGCTGACGTTATCCAATTTGATGCACCAGATATACTGCAATTCGATGTTTACGGTGAGTATAACCCAGACAAGAACAGAGCGAGGGATCGTGTTAGGAGGGCCGTGGAGCTTAACAATGAGCTTCTCTCTAAATTACCTGCCGAGTACCTTGAGATCCACTCTTGCTGGGGGAACTTTAACAACTCGCAATTTAATACGCTTGGTCATTATGATGATGCATTGCCTGAGCTCTATGACTTGAAGGTCGGTGTTTTGGGGCCATTTGAGGTGTTTGATGGTATTAGGGATTTTGAGGAGCTAAAGTACTTCAAGCAATACGCGGTACCCAAGGACAAGAAACTGGCGCTTGGCATTGTTAGCGTTAAGTCGAGGAATGTGGAGCCCGTGGAGGTCATTAGGAGAAGGTATGAGGCGGCGTTGGGGGTGGTCAACGACGACCCAAGTAAGTTAATGGTAGCCCCTGGATGCGGCTTTGCTTCGAGCGCCACTAATCCCGTGCAGACTCCCGAATCTGCGCGACGTAAATTAAGAAATATGGTACTCGCAGTAAAGGGTTCTCAATAATTTTCTCATTGTTAGGCATGTTAAAACACTAGGTAGACTTATTAATCTTCATCTTATTTTTACTAGGGGATCTTTAATGCAGTTACCGAAGCCATGGTATAGCCCTAAGGAGTACAGGAAAATTAGAATTGACGAAGCCAGAAGTGAGTTAGAGCTTGCTAAGAGGTTCCTTGAGGAGGGTCTTATTAGGAATGCGGCTAGTAAAGCATTTCAAGCGTGGAAGGCCCTAGTGGCTGCATTGGCTGTTGATAAGAGGGATGAGTTAAGTAAGGTCTTTAGTGGTAAGGTTAGGTTGAGGGGTAGGAGAGAGCGTGTTGATAGGGTTGATTGGGTAATAGCGGTTATGCCGACGAGTTACCTGAAGGATGTGGCTATGATCATCGGCGGTAAGGTTGACCTACTCACGGATAAGGCCTTATGGATTCATCAGTATCAGTACAATGGCCCTGACCCGGAGAGGGTCCTTAGCCCTTACGGAGACGATGATTCTGCTAGGAGAGATATTGAGACATTAATTAGGGAGATGGAGGACATTCTACGTAGCATTGGTCAATGAAATACTTAAAACGTGACTTCTGACTTAACCCTGTGTATCGCAGGGAGTTACTTGGGGCTGGAAGTATTGATAAGATTAGTTATACGTCATCAATTATCGATGATTCCGAGATTTTTAAGTACGTGATAATTACTCTCATTGCGCATGTTAATGAGCTTGAGAGAATTAGCGTGATTAACAGTGATGTGGCTGGGAGGATTAGGGATGCCCTTAGGGATATTTGGCGTGGTGGTTATGAGCAAGGTAAATTGACTGGTTATGAGGATGTCCATGAGTATATCGAGGCAGAATTGATCAGGAGATTGGGTAGCATTGGTGGTTGGATTGGTATTGGCAGGTCTAGGAATGACCACGTGACAACAGCAATTAGGCTTAGGCTTAGGAGGGCCTTACTTGACCTAATGCTCACTACGCTCAGGCTTAGGGAGGTCGCCCTTAACAAGGCTGTTGAGGGGCATGATAAGGTGATCATAGGCTCTACCCATAGGCAGCCAGCTCAAGTGACTACGCTGGGTCACTACATGCTTTATCTGGACGACTTAACGAGGGACTTCCTCAACGAATTAATGCATGTGTTTGAATTGGTAAATAAGTCGCCACTGGGTTCTGGGCCGCTTGCCGGTACCATGGTTGGTATCGATAGGTTTAGGGAGGCCAAGGAGATGGGGTTTGACGGTGTTGTCGATAATACGATATACGCGACCGGCTCCAGGTACTTCATTATATCGGCGGCGTCAATAATCGTTAATTACTTGGTTGAGATTGGCAGGTTCATTAATAACCTTGAGATGTGGCTGATGCCGCAACTAAGTTATGTAAGTGCTGACCCGAGCCACCTAGCCACGAGTAGTATCATGCCCCATAAGAGGAATCCAGCCACTCTGGAGGTTTTTAGGGCTAGGATTGGGGAGGCCGTGGGTCACCTAATGGCTATGTACTCAATACTAAGGCCTGTGGAGTCGGGTTATCAACTTGATCTTCAGGAATTAACTAGGCACTTGTGGTCAATCATTAGGATTGCCAGTGAGGGTCTCTCGATGTTTACGGACTTCATAAGTAGCGTTAAGGTTAATGATGAAGGGGTTAAGGAGTCCCTAAATAAGTATGTAGTCACGGCTGCCGAGTACGCGGAGGTGGTGGCAATGAGGGAGGGGAGACCGTTTAGGGATGTGTATAATGAGGTGGCCAGGGGATTAAGGAGCGGCACTAGGGTTGGCCTTGATGTGAATAATGCGCTGATGAAGCCTGTGCATGGTTCATCAAATCCAAGCCTCATTACTGAGCATGCGACGGCTAGGCTTAATGAGGTTAGAGAGTTAACAGGAAGGGTGAATTCCATTATTAATAAACTTGACGAGATCGAGAATAAACTACTCAACACCTAACTAAGCTCGGTCTCTAGTAACTCCTCAATTACATACTTCCCGCTCCTCATTAACCATTCAAAGGCTCTTGTTAACTCAAGCCCTAGGCTTGGGTGTAGGATTATTGGCGTTGCAGTGTCTGCGGCAAGCCTACGTGTTGTGTAATCCACATCCCTAGTGTCCCCTCCAGTGATTAGTATGTCTACGGATCCCTGCTTAAGCAATACCTTAGTGTCCTCCGTGTCATCCAGGACAATAAGCCACCTGCTTAGGCGGTTCCTTATTTCGTCGATGGCTTTTACGAATCTTTCATCGTATGTATAGACCAAGGCATTTTTCTTGGGTACCTTTGACGGCATTGTTGAAAGCCATGCCTTCAATAATGCCTCCTCAAGGGCTCTGCCACTCGATGCAACCTCGCCCGTACTATACATAACAGGCCCAAGCCTTGGGTATGAACCCCTAACCCTGCTCCAAGCGAATTGACTTGCCTTAACCCACCAACGCCTAGGCCTAAGCACCATAAAGTCTCTATCCATGTTTAGCCCATTTAATGCAGCCTTTACTGATAGATTCATTAGATTGACCCCAGTTGCCTTGCTGGTGAATGGCATTGATCTACTGGCCCTAATGTTAGCCTCTATGATGTATAGCTTATCCCTAGCTATGAACTGCATGTTGAATGGGCCAACAACACTTAATGCCCTGGCTATCCTAAGGGATGCCTCAGCCATCCTGGTTCTCCATGTTTCATTAAGCCTATAGTCAAGTCCCCTTGGTGGTATAACCATTGTGCTATCACCAGAGTGTACACCTGGCGGTTCTATGTGTTCCACGGGCACCACTATGGCTGACTTACCGTCACTGGTTCCATCAGCCTCAGCCTCCACGCCGTCACCAATGAATTTAGACACGACAACCGGGTGCTCAGGGCTTATCCTCGCTGCCTTAGTAACGTAATTAAGCAATTCCTGCCTATTCCCTGCAATACCCATGTAGGTACCGCCAAGTACGTAACTGGGCCTAACAATGACTGGGTAGTCCAACCACCTCTCTACGAGTCCTATTAATTCCTCAATGGTAGATGCATAGGCCCAGGGGGGTTGATCAAGACCTAATTCATCAAGTAATTTCGAGAACTTGGACCTATCCTCCGCTAAATCCACGGACTCGGGGCTTGTACCCAGTATCCTAGTGCCGCTATTTAACCAAGACCTGGCTTTACCATAGAGCCTTTGCCCAATTTGGCCACCAGCCCATAGAACAACGAATTTAGGTCTTTCCTTAATCAGTATGTTACCTAGCGTTTCTGGGGTTAGTTGATCAAAGAATAACTTATCAGCAAAGTCCCAGTCAGTGGACACGGTCTCGGGATTATAATTAAGAACCCCAATCCTATAACCAAGTCTCTTGAGCATTAGGGCGGTGTTAACCACCGACCAGTCAAATTCAACACTAATCCCAATCCTGAAGACTCCAGCTCCGGTGATCACTGCATCCACGTTGGGCCCCGTGTCATCATCGACATCACCACCATGGGTTAAGTACAGGTAATTAGTAGCGGCAGGCCACTCGCCGGCCAATGTATCGATTTGCTTAACGACAGGTTGCCTCTTCAGTGGCTTATCACCAAGTGCCTTCCTTAGTTGATCCTCACTGAAGCCGAGTACGTAGGCCTCCTCAAGTGGTAACGGTTCACCTCTCCTTAACCCCTCGTAGAAGTCAACGACTCTCCTAATGGAGTAAAGGAAGAACTTATCAACGCCAGTCCACTCGTTAATCTCATCAACCGAGAAACCCTCCCTAAGGAGAACAGCGGCGTAAAGGAACCAATAGGGTCTCCTCTCCTTAACCATCCTAACTGCCTCCTCAATACTCGCCTCGTTATATATCCTGCCGCCCACGAGGCCTGGTTCACCGATGTCAAGCATCCTAACGGCCTTTTGCCAAGCCTCCTCAAGCGTCCTCCCAATGCCCATGACCTCGCCAATGCTCATCATCTCCGGGCCCAGGGGCTCATCAACGCTGAATCTATCGTTTTCCCACCTTGGTATTTTCACAACGATGTAGTCAAGGCTTGGTTCGAAGGCAGCCACGGTCTTGCCCGTCACCTTATTAATTAACTCGCTTAATCTATAACCAAGTGTTAGCTTGGCCGCTATGTACGCCAGTGGATACCCAGAGGCCTTGCTGGCCAGGGCGCTTGACCTACTCATCCTCGGGTTTGTCTCTATTACATACATCTCCTGGCCTCTGGGATTAATTGCAACCTGGACGTTGCATTCACCAACTAGGTTTATGGCTCTCGCCACGCCTATTGATATTAGTCTTGCTCTTTGATACTCGTCATTAGTTAGAGTTAGGCAAGGTGCAACAACCACAGAGTCTCCGGTGTGGATTCCCATCGGGTCTATGTTCTCCATGCAAACCACGGCAACGGACCCGCCATACTGATCCCTCATTACCTCAAACTCAATCTCCTTCCAACCACCTATGTACTTCTCGATAAGGACCTCCTTGATCTCACTCATGGCCAGGGACTTGTGGTATTTACTGACTAGTTCGTTATCATCATGGGCAACAAAGGCCCCTGCGCCACCCAGGTTGAAGGATACCCTCGCAAGTACGGGGTAGCCTAATTCCCTGGCTGTTAATAATGCCTCATTAAGCGAGTACGTGGTTTTTGAGGGTAGTACGGGTATCTCGTGCTTATTCATTAAGTCCTTAAACAACTGCCTACTCAGGGCTGACCTAATGCCCTCTATTGGCGTTCCCAGGACCTTAATGCCATACTTCTTAATTATGCCTATATCACTCAAGTTAATGCATGCCGATAGTGCTGTTTGCCCGCCAAAACCGCAGGCAATTGCATCCGGTCTTTCTCTCTCGATTACCATCGTCAGGAACTCAGGCTTTATTGGCACTAGGTAGACTTTATCGGCGAACACATGCGTTGTCTGTACAGTGGCCACGTTGGGGTTAACGAGGACCGTCGTTAGGCCCTCCTCCCTATATGCCTTGAGTGCCTGTATTCCGGAGTAATCGAATTCGGCTGCCTCGGCTATCTTAATTGGGCCACTACCAATGATAAGCACCTTCCTAATGTCCATGGTTAGTCACCATTTTAGCAAATTCGTCAAAGATCCACGTCGTATCAAGAGGCCCAGGTTTAGACTCTGGGTGGAATTGCGTCGTTAGTATTGGTAGTCTCTCGTGCATTAGGCCCTCCACTGTGTTGTCATCTGGCTGCACGGCCCATATCCTAAAGCCGGTACCTTTGATTGACTGTGGGTCCACTGCATAGCCGTGGTTATGCGTGGTTATGTAAACCCTGTTCCTAATAAGGTCCAGGACTGGTTTGTTTATTGCCCTGTGGCCATACCTCATCTTCTGTATTCTAGCCCCAATGCCAAGGGCTATTACCTGGTGTCCTAGGCATATTCCAAGGGTTGGTTTTCTATCCCTAATAATATCAGTAACCACATCACTCAAGTGAGTCAGTAGGTTCGGATTACCTGGGCCATTGCTTAGAAGTATCCCATCACAGTCATTTAGGGCGTTCTTCCACATGTGGCATGGGTACCTAACAACCCTGAACCCCCTCCTCAGTAGGTTCCTTACAATACTCATCTTCACGCCACAATCGATTATTCCAATGCATGGTGAGTCATCATCACCATAAGAAATCACGTTCTTAGGCGCAACTAGTCTCGTGAAGTCAATATCATCATACCTAGGCGCATCCCTAAGGATCCTAAACGCTCCATCTATGCTGTCTGCTATGGCGCCCATCATTACGCCAACCTCCCTCAACTTAATGGTCAATGCCCTTGTATCAACCCTATAAATACCCGGGACACCCTCCCTCCTAAACCACTCATTTAGGCTCATGATCGATGTATAGTGGCTCGGCATTGTTAGATCAAAGATCACGGCCCCATTGACCTGGATGGAATCGCTCTCCCACTGTTCAGGCGACACCCCATAATTACCTATTAGTGGGCTTGTAAACACCAGTATCTGTCCTTTATATGATGGGTCCGTTAGGGACTCAGGATAGCCAACATTAGCTGTTGTAAAGACAACCTCCCCAACTGCCTCGTTGTCAGCGCCAAAGGCGTACCCATGGTACGCACTTCCATCCTGCAGAACCAAGTAACGCGCCCTCAAACCGAATCATTCAGGAGGCTTATTATAAATATCTTATAAGTTTTGCTCTTAGGACTTTTATATCACGGTGATGAATACATAAAGTATATATACTTGATAAAAAGAAAACGCTGATGCGCGGTTTCTCGCAGTCGATAACGTACCTGAGGGAGAGCCCCACGAGAAGAATAGACGCCATCAGGGAAAGACTGAAACGCGAGAGTAGGGATATCATAAACCTATCCGCTGGTCAACCAGGTCTGCCGCCACCCATTGAGGTAAGGTCCCTACTGGCTAAGCAACTGGTTGAGGAGAACAGCATGGAGCTATACGGGTATACACCGAGTCAGGGTATCCTCGAACTGAGGGAGGCTGTTTCCGAGGACCTGAAAAGGCTTGGTGGCATTAATATTGACCCAGGCAATATCGTGATCATTACCGGCGGCCAGGAGGGGATGTTCGCGACGTTCATGACAATCCTAAACCCAGGCGACGAGGTTATTCTACTCGACCCTACCTACTTCGGTTATAAACCAATAATTGAGTACTTCGGTGGTAGGATTAAGAGGCTTGGGTTGAGGATGGATGATGGGTTTAGAATAGATATTGAGAAACTTAAGGAGTTAGTAACCAACAGGACGAAGGCGCTGGTAATAGTGTCTCCGGATAATCCAACGGGTAACATAATTGATAGGGACACCGCAAAGGCAATAGCGGACTTAGCAAGGGATGAGAACTTCTGGATAATCTCTGACGAGGCATACAGGACGTTGATCTATGAGGGTGAGCACACATACATGTATAGGTACGCGCCGGACAACGTGATCTCAATAAACACGTTCTCGAAGGATCCGGGGATCCCAGGCTGGAGGTTGGGCTTCATCTACGGGCCAAGCGATGCAATACCCAAGCTAAAACTTGCGGCTGAGGAAATGACCTATTGCCCGCCGGTCATAGCGCAAAAATTCGTTTCCATGTACTTAAGGTCTGAGGCTAGGATGAAGCACATGAGGTATATAGTAGAGGAGTACAGGTCAAGGAGGGATGCAGCCATTGAGTCACTAAGGAATTACCTACCAGAGGCTCGCTTCATTGTGCCAAGAGGTTCAATGTTCGTGTTTGCTGACCTATCGAATTACATTAGCAACTCTGAGAAATTCGCTGAGGTGCTACTTGAGAAGTTCGGTGTTACTGTGATTCCAGGTACGTACTTCAGCGATATTTATAAGTCAGCCATTAGGATTTCATTTGTCGTAGAGAACGCAGATAGGATACGTCTCGGGATCAAGAGGATTCACGATGCCATTAATGAGTATGGCAAATCACTCTAGATAATATATTTGGCGTCATTAAAACGTTATGGCAATATTTATAATATTAATATTCAATGAGACTTACCAATGCTTATTGCGATCAAGATCGGTGGTTCAGTGATAAGGAAGGGCGTGGATAACCTCATCAAGGAAATACCCACCCTAGTAGGCTCTGGCCATAGAATTGTCCTTGTGCATGGCGGTGGTTACTTCATAAATGAGTTAATGGAGAAAATGAACCTTAAGCCCAGGTTCGTAACAAGCCCTAGTGGGGTAACCAGTAGGTATACGGATCTTGATACGCTCAGAGTCTACGTAATGGGCATGATGTACCTAAATAAGGACTTGGTGAGTAGATTACAGGGCGTTGGAGTTAATGCCATTGGTCTTTCTGGGGTTGATGGTGGGCTATTGAGGGCTAGGAGGAGGGAGTCCATGATAATAATTGACGAGAGAGGTAGGGAGAGGGTAGTTGATGGTGGTTACACGGGAAAAATAGAGGGTGCCAATAAGGACTTCATAATGAGACTGTTGAATGATGGTTTCATGCCGGTGGTGGCGCCCATAGCCATGGACAACAAAACCGGTGGCCCGCTAAACGTGGATGGTGACCAAGCCCTTGAAGTGCTGTCCTACTCACTATTACCTAATTATGCGATTATACTTACTGACGTGGATGGTGTGCTGATAAATGGGAAGGTGGTTAATAAGGTAAGTGTTAGCGAGGCTCAGGAACTATTTAAGAACCCTGAGGTTAGGGGTGGCATGAAGAGGAAGGTTTACACTGCAATGCAATTGGCGGGCAAGGGTATGCATGTTGTGATTTCCAATGGGACTATTGAAAACCCAATAGCAACGGCAATCAGTGGGTTTGGCACCCACGTGAGTCCGGCATAGTGTTCAGTTCTAAATATATATTATATCCATTTATTTATAAAGTCTCCTATCATGGCCGCAATACTTAAATAGGCTATATTCACGTAAGTGTTGATGCCCACAAAGATCTCCTGTCAGGTCTGTGGAGCAGACATAGAAATACCGGATGACGTACTCGATGGTGAACTAGTGAGTTGTTCAAGCTGTGGTCAGAAGTACCAGGTAACCATTCAGAACGGCTTAATACAACTAAAGCTAATTAAGGTTGAGGAGGAGGATTGGGGCGAATAATGGTTAGGGGTGGTTCTGATTGAAGCCATACACTTCCTTTACGATGCCATAAGGCTTGATGAGAAACTCCTTATCCGCGAGTTTGACAACCTAGGCATTAACTATAGACTGGTTAACGCTGAGGACTTAGTATTTGAGATCCCCGGTATCAATGATGTTGGGGTGGCCTTCATAAGGACGGTAAGCCAGAGCAGGACGTACCTCCTCTCCCAAATGTATGAGGCAATGGGCGGCAGGTCCATTAATCCATACCTATCCATAGCAATTGGTAATAATAAGGCGGTTACCCTGGCAGTACTCAATAGGGTTGGTGTACCAATACCGAACACAGTTATTACTCTTTCAAGCGAATCGGCCATAAAGGCGTTAGGTAGTGTTGGTGTTCCGGCTATTATTAAGCCTGTGCATGGTTCATGGGGTAGGCTCGTAAGTCTAGTGGGTAGTGTTGAGGACCTGGCGCTCCTTGCAAGGCATAGAAGTTCCATGGAGAATCCTCAGTACGAAACCTACTTAGTGCAGGAGTTCATCAAGAAGCCAGGTAGGGACATTAGGGTAACTGTCGTTGGAGATGAGGCTGTGGCGGCCATATACAGGTACGCAGTTAGTAATGACTGGAGAACTAACACGGCGAGGGGCGGTAAAGCTGAGGGTGTTAGGATTGATCCCGAGCTTGAGGATATAAGCGTCAGGGCAACCAAGGCAATCGGTGCTTACTATGCTGGTGTTGATGTTGTTGAGTCTGACGGTGGTTATAAGATCCTCGAGGTCAACACGGTGCCTGAGTTCAAGAATGTACAAAGGGTCACCGGCGTTAATGTGGCTAGGCGGGTAGTGGAGCTAGTGATTGATGTAGTTAAGAGGGGTTAAGCATGCTAAGTAATGAGTCAAAGTTAAAGCTATTCATGGAGTCCCTAGGCATATACTCACCCACGGGTAGTGAGCATGAACTCGCAGAGTTCATAATGGAGTTACTAACTATGAATGGTTTTGAGGCTAGGATTGACGATGTCGGTAATGTAATAGCCACCAGGGGTAGTGGTGAACCCAACCTCTGGCTTCATGCGCATATGGATACTGTACCGGGCTTCATAGAGGTTAGGCGTGAGGGTAATAAGATAATTGGTAGGGGTGCCAGTGATGATAAAGGCCCATTGATGGCAATGGTGTTCGCATTCATGGAGAGCGAGTTGCCAAGAGGTACGTTGGTACTTACCGCAGTTGTCCATGAGGAGGGTGATAGTCTCGGCACGCGGCACTTGATAACGGGTAACCACGTACATAGACCCACGGGCATAATAATCGGTGAGCCCACGGGCATAAATAAAATAGTCACTAAGTACAGGGGTAGTACTAAGCTTGAGGTCATGGTGAGGACTAGGGGAGGGCATGCATCAAACCCAGACCTGGACTCCAACTCAATACTCATCGCAATGAATGTATATAAGGATCTATGGGATGCCCTAAAGGCCGGTGTGTCCTATGAGAGCATCCTAGTGACACCAACCGTTATGAATTGCGGTGAGGCTGAGAACATGATACCGAGTAACTGCAGACTGGTACTTGACGTGAGAATACCACCTGGTAGGTCCTGTAGGGATATAGAGAACGCAATTAATGAGTTGGGAGTAAAGTATGGGGGCTCCATAACGATTAACATGAAGTGGTGCACAGAACCTGTTGAGGTGCCAATAAATAACTTGAGCGCGAGGGCTGTTTCTAGGGCCATAATCAAGGTGCTGAACGAGAGACCCACGTTAGCCAGGAAGTGGGGTACAAGTGATATGAATGAACTTGCAAGGCTCACAAGTAATATAGTTGCCTATGGACCTGGGGATGGCGCATTCTCCCATTCACTCGAGGAGTATATCCTTGTTGATGATTTTTTGAGGGCTGTGGATATATATAAGCAG
The DNA here is from genome assembly GCF_026000775.1 of Vulcanisaeta souniana JCM 11219. Classification (GTDB taxonomy): domain Archaea; phylum Thermoproteota; class Thermoprotei; order Thermoproteales; family Thermocladiaceae; genus Vulcanisaeta; species Vulcanisaeta souniana. The sequence goes on from NZ_AP026830.1 coordinate 1,305,449, forward strand.
GCCGTTTTTGAGTTTATGAGTATGTATAGGTAGTTATTAGTATAAATCATTATTTATTATTAAGGGTAAAATTTATAAATTATTTACCTTATGAAGACCTGGGTGGTTCTCATTGAAGCGATCCCTAATCGAAACAAACCGCGATCTCCGGAAAACGATGAGCAGTTAATACGTTTACTAAGGCGTGAGGCTGTTGACCATGAGGATACAAATGACGTATTTAATGAGGTGATCAAGCAGTGGCCGTTACCTCCTAGGCTGATTACAGATGGTGTTAATATAGATCCTGATCCACCGGGTCGCCTTTTCATAACAGATACAACCTTTAGGGATGGTCAACAGGCCTTCTATGTTTATTACTCCATTGACAACGCAACTAGGTTGTTTAGGTTACTCTCTGATCTGGATAATGGCAGTGGTAGAATAACCAGGAGTGAGTTCTTCCTATACACTGATAGGGACAGGAGATTAGTTAGGGCCGTTAGGGGGCTTGACCTTGAGTGGCCTAGGGTGATTGGCTGGGGTAGGGCTAGGGTTGAGGATGTTAAGTTGGTTAAGGAGGCGGGTCTTGATGAAATGGTTATGCTGATGTCGATATCAGACATACACATTAAGTACAAATTCAACTCCACGAGAGATAGGGTGGTTGATAAGTACCTTGAGGCTGCTGAGTACGCGTTAAGAGAGGGCATTAAACTCAGGTGTTCCCTTGAGGACGTGACTAGGTCCGACGTAGTCGGCTTCGTAATACCCTTCGTAGAGAAACTACTTAAGCTTAGCGAGAGGTTTGGCGCTGACATTGTGATAAAGTTGCCAGACACAACAGGTGTTGGTGTCCCATATCCATTTGCGCCACTGCCTTACAGCATCCCCAAACTGGTTTGGGTCCTTAGGAAGGTTCTCAATATACCCAGTGAATTCCTTGAGTTTCATGGGCACGGTGATTACTACATGGCCGTAGCCAATGCTGTGTCGGCTTGGCTTTACGGCGCGTCGATAAATAACGGTACGCTACTTGGCATTGGGGAGAGGGCTGGTAATGTACCAATAGAGGCCCTGGTTATTTGGTATGCTAGATTAAAGGGTTCCTTTGACGGCATGAACCCCAGGGTCATTAGTAGGATAGCTGAGGAATTCAAGTCCTTCAATTACGCGGTACCCAGATACCAACCACTGGTTGGTGAGAATGCCTTCACCACGGCAGCCGGCATACACGTTGACGCCCAATTGAAGAACCCAGTGACATATCTATCAATGGACCCAGAGGTGATTGGTCGTGAGACAAGCATCATCATAGGTCCCTACTCCGGTAAGTCCTCTGTGGAGTATTGGTTGATAAGACGTGGCATTAAACCAAGCCCTGAGTTGGTTAAGGCAATGTATGAGAGGATCATGTATATCTACGACAATGGTTTGAGGATGGAACCCCTAAACGACGGGGAACTAGAGGGGATACTTAATGATGTTAGGGGTTCTCTGAGAGGGCGGTCTTGAGCGCCTTAGTTGCCATGCTTATGTCATCATTTGTTATGCAGTACGGTGGTAATAGTCTCACTGTGGTGCCTCCGGCTACACTCGTTAATAGGCCCATGGGTATCAACCTATCAACATACGGATCAGCCCTTTTCTTAAGTTCAATCCCTAACATAAACCCCATGCCCTTAACCCTCAACACCGACTTTAAACTGCCCAATTCATCTTCAAGGATCCTCATGAACTCCTCACCCATGGTTCTTACCCTCCCAGGCACATCATCATTAAGCAGGGTCTCAACGCTCGCCTTAGCTGCAGCCATAACCAGTGGGTTACCCGCAAAGGTACTTCCATGCTCCCCGGGTTCAAACACATCACCAAATTCCCTCCTAATCACGGTTATTCCTATTGGTAATCCACCAGCCACTGATTTACCTGCCGTGAATATGTCGGGCTCCACGCCGTAATTCTCAAAGGCCCAAACACGCCCAGTCCTCCCAAAACCGCTCTGGACCTCGTCAAATATCAACAGGACATTCCTCTCCTTAGTTACCTGCCTAAGCGCCCTGAGGAACTCAGGCCTCGCGGGATTCACGCCGCCCTCGCCCTGTATTGGTTCAACAATCACGGCAGCCAAATCCTCAGTCACTAACTTGTCCACCTGGTCAACGGCATTAAACGGCGCAAACCTAACCTTATATGGCATTGGTTCGAATGCCCTCCTGTACTTCTCATTACCGGTCACGGAGAGTGAGCCCATTGTCCTACCATGGAAAGAATTGAGAAATGCCAGGAACTCAACCTTCTTGCTGATTTTCCTGGCGATCTTTAGGGCGGTCTCCACGGTCTCAGTACCGCTATTCTGAAGGAAGACCTTACCGAAACCACTTGGTACGATTTTCATGAATTCCCTAATGAATTCAGCCCTTGTCTCGTTATAAAACGTTAATGAGACAGTGATTATCTTATCTAACTGCTCCTTAATTGCGTTTATTATCCTTGGGTTTCTATGGCCTAGGAAGGCGACACCGAAACCGGTGTGCATGTCGAGATACTTATTATTATTTGAGTCCCATACATACTGCATATGGCCCCTGACAATGTTCAAGGGCTTCTTGCTGTAGTATCTCGCCAGGTACTCGTCCTCAAACCTAAGTAGGTCATTACCCATTGCGTGATCACCTCCTGGCAATATTTAACATATACTCGGCTATTTTACGCGCAATATTGATTCCAGTGGCGTTCATTAGGCCCTTGAACTCGGGTATTGCATTGACCTCATTGACCAAGTAGCCATGTTCATTACTATGAAGTAAATCAACGCCTGCGTAATCAAGGTCTAAGGCCTTAACAGCCTTAATGGCGGTTTCATAGGCATCGCCATCAAGCTTAATGGCGCGTGCAATACCGCCTCTTGCCACATTACTCCTCCAGTCACCAGGGCTTGGCTTCCTAACCATTGATGCAACCACCTCATCACCAATAACGAAGACCCTATAGTCAGTGCCGTCACCAATGAATGGCTGTACCATGGATATCCTCGAATACGCGTCGCCGAGGGATTTATGCCTAAGCAGGAGGGTTAACTCATCGTTATTGTTAGCAAGGCTCACCAGCCTACCCCATGAGCCATGTATAGGCTTAATGACCACCGGGTAATTAATTCCATCGTACTGTGGGTTCGTGGAGAGTAGGAGCCTTGAAGGAACCACGGAAATACCAGTCCTAGCCAGTATGGCTATCGCGATCGCCTTATTCCAGGAATTCTCTATAGCCAGTCCCTTGTTTATAGTCATAATGCCATGAATATTTAGTACACGGGCAATTAACCCAGCCTTCACATGGCTCATTAGTCTAACAAGCACAATGCCTAAGTCCTCGCCTTCTTCGTCCAATCTCAATGATATATTATCGACATTAACCAAGTTAACCCTTACATTAAGTTCCCTAAGTTCATTGAGGATTAGTTTTTCTTCGATCCTCATTGTGTCATGAAGTATGGAAACCGTTCCATCACTCCCACAGGTTGTTCCCTAAATACACTATATAAATGTTTCCCCACATAACAATAACATGCTTATAGTCCCTCCTAATAATAAAGAAAATATTTAATAACCCAAGGGCAGCGGTGAGCATGGGTGGTTCTCATTGAAGCGGAACCCACGACCAAGCAAGACCTCACGCTCGTACTCAGTAAGTACGGACCAGTAGAGCAGAGAATACATAGTGAATTATCGGGTAGGGGCTTTAGGGTAGGTGTGTTAAATACAATGGAGAGCGAGGTAAGGCATAGCCCTGGAAAGGCCGTGCTTCTCCTGGACGACGTGTTCGAAGCCTTTATAATCTCGAACTTATTTAGTGAAACACTAAACCCATATGACGCCTATGCAATGGCGGTAAATAGGGTGTTGCTGTTCAGGGAATTGAGCGAGTTGGGTTACCCAACGCCAGACGTGAGCGTTGCACTGAACCCAAATGTGGTTGGTAGGGTTATTAGCAGTGTTGGTAAAACCTACATGGCCACGCCATCGGCTTCCCTTGGTCTTGACGGTATAGTGACCACGTGGGAGGGCGGTAAATCAGTGGCTGAGCATAGGATGTATATGGCGAATCCCCTCGCCAGGATCAACATGCTTATGAAAGCCCCCAGTAAGATCATTAATGTCCAGGTAATCGGTAACAACTGCATTGGGTGTGGAGACTTGGGGACCTGGGTCCTTAGGTTATCAAGGAGTATTAAGTGCCTGATGTGCACGTATATAATTGGTATTTATGAAGATGAGCAAGTGATCCTGGGCGTGGATCCCAGGGTTGAGTTAACGACAAGCATTGTGGAACCCATGGTGAATGCAATAATGGGGTGGTACAATGGCGAGGGATAGGTATAGGACCTGTGTTGTTGGGGCCAGCGGTGTCACTGGTGGCGAATTACTCAGGCTTTTGCTTAATCACCAGGGTATTGAATTGGTCTGCGCAACATCAAGGGAATTCAAGGGCGAGTACCTATTTAGGATTCACCCAAACCTTAGGGGCAGGACTAATTTAACCTTTATTGATTCTACGGTGGATAACGTACTAAAGAAGGACGTCGACGTAGTATTCCTTGCGCTACCCCACGGGCAAAGCATTGAATGGGTACCAAAGCTTCACGAGACTGGGTTAACGGTGATTGACCTATCCGCGGACTTCAGGCTCAAGGATCCAAACGCATATGTTGAGTGGTACGACTGGGAGAAACCACACCCATACCCAGACCTACTCAGGAGGGCTGTCTATGGCTTACCGGAGCTTCATAGGGAGGAGTTGAAAGGGACCAAGTTAATAGCCGTACCCGGCTGCATGGCAACGGCATCCATAATATCCCTGGCACCTGTGGTAAGGGCTGGTCTCGTGGATACGGACAGGATCGTTATTGATGCAAAGATATCCAGTTCAGGCGCCGGTGCGCATGCACCAAGGCTTGACCTGCATCCCTTTAGGACATACGTAATTAGGCCCTACGAGGTTGTTCATCATAGGCACACGGCCGAGATTGAACAAGAACTAAGCCTACTAATCAATAGGCAGGTGCGCGTAGCATTCACGCCACACGCCGTTGACCTAGTCAGGGGGATACTAACCACGTCACATGCATGGCTAACTAAGCCGGTACAGGAACCCGACGTCTGGAAGGCCCTCAGGTCAATGTACGGTAATGAACCCTTCATTAGGTTAGTCAAGGATAGGTCAGGTCTTCAGAGGTACCCAGACGTTAAGTATGTGATAGGGTCGAACCTAGTTGACGTAGGCTTCGAAATAGACAATAGGCTGAATAGGCTTGTGGTCCTAGCTGCCATAGACAACCTAATGAAGGGTGCATCAGGACAGGCGGTGCAGGCAATGAACGTGGCCCTAGGCTTCCCCGAGACCACAGCGCTGGACCAAGTCCCACTCTACCCTGTCTAGTATCTTTAAAGTACTTCAAGAAAGCTTTATACTAAGTGAGGCGATTTTCAACCCGTGTCAATACCTGAGAGTCTAATTAATGAAGCCATGAAGAGTGGCATTGACATAATTGACCTAATATCAAAGGCATTAAACCTAGACCCAAGTGAGCGGTCTAAGGCCCACCTTGAGCTTGCCGAGAATTTCCTGAGGGATGGCATGGAATTAATTGATAGGGACCCCGTGCAGGCCAGCGAGAAGCTCTACAAGGCCGCTGAGGAAGCCATTAAAGCCATGGCAGTAGCCCTAGGCCTAGACGAGGCAAGGACAGCCGAGGCCCAGTGGAGGTGGGCAGCAACGCTACTATTCGACGCCGTAGACTCAATAAGTAGTAGGCTCAATAATAGGGAGATTAGGCTTTGGTGGAGGGCCGCCTGGTTCCTACACGTGGAGGGATTCCATGAGGCTAGGCTAAGGCCGAGGCAGGTCAGGGAGGATGTGGAGTACGTGGAGGATATAGTGAAACTCGCAAGGAGCATTGTGAAATAGGCATGTGATGGTAGAAAACTAATAATATCATTATTCATTCATTTTAATAAAAATATATTTTATGATTTATGACATCACTAGGCCCTTGGCGCATCGCCCTTACTAGCCCTGGCAAGGCTATTTCTATATTCAAGGCTGTGCTTAGCTAGCTCCTCGAGTGCCTCGGGGTTTTTCCTAATCAACTCCTCAACAATTGATAAGTACCTGGCAACCCTCACGGCATTTGGTGATATTTCCCTAAGTTCTTCGCCGTCAACGACCACGGAGTGCCTCCTGGGTATGCCCTCGTCAAGTATGTACTCAGCCTCATTGACCGATGCATGAAGCAGTGCGCAGTGTGGGCTCCCATCTATTGAGACCACCGTTATAGACCTCGGCCTTGATGATCGAATCATACTCGCTATCTTACCGTAAAGCGCCGAGTGCTCGCGCTCGGGGCAGGCGAGCAATACTACCTTATTCCTCGTAATCTCTTGGTAAAGTTTAGGGTTTACGAAGGGTAGGCAGGCGGCGACTATGGCGACGTCGGCATTCCTCAACCTGCCGGCCTTAACCCAAGTGCTCCAGAGCCAAGCCTCACCCATTGACTTCACCCTTAACCTTCTTGATCTGTTGCATCACCATGAGCATTGGGCAGTAACCACCGCACATTGTGCAACCTCTAACCTTGGGTTCCCCGTACTGTGTATACACGGCCCAGGCCTTTTCCGGATCTATCAATCTATTTATCATCTCCCTCCACATCAGCTTGCCCCTGAACCTACTAACCTCGTCATCCCAGGCCCTGGCCCTCCTGCCAAGCTTTATTGTGTCGGCCACGTGAGCCGCTATTTTGAAGGCTATCACACCCTCCTCAACCTGCCTCGGCGTTGGCAAACCCAGGTGCTCAGCGGGCGTTATATAACATAGTAAGTCCGCGCCCGCGGCTCCAGCGATCGCCGCGCCAATAGCGCCAGCGATGTGGTCGTATGGGGCAGCCACGTCAGTAGGTAGTGGACCTAGGACGTAGTACGGCGCACCATCGGTTAACTTCTTCATTAACTTAACATCCCATATAATTTCATTTAATGGGACGTGCCCAGGCCCCTCAACCATCACCTGAACCCCAGCCTTCCTTGCCCTCTTCACCAGTCTCGCCGCCTCGATCAACTCAGCCACGTGAAACTCGTCGTGACTATCCGCCGTGGCGCCTGGGCGTAGGGCATCGCCTATTGAGATGGTGGCATCGTACTCCCTGAAGAGCTCGAGCACGTAATCCCACCTAGCGTAGAGTGGGTTCTCGGCATCGTTATGGAGCATCCACCCAATGAGCATATCACCACCCCTGGAGACGATCGGTATGACCCTGTCACTCCTCAAGGCCTTAATTGCCAATTCCCTGGTCACGGCCGCGTGTATCGTCATGAAGGCAACCCCATCCCTTAGGTGCCTCTCGATGACATCGAAGAGTTCATCCTCGGTGAAGTAGGCCCCACCGCCCTTTTTCTTAAATGAGTCTATGAACGCTTGATATGTCGGTACAGTACCGACGGGCAGCTTCGACTCCCTGATTATCGCCCTACGTATCTTGTCAAGGTCACCGCCCGTTGATAGGTCCATCAATGTATCGCCCCACTTATTAGCGATCTTAACCTTCTCAAGCTCCGCTTCCAGGTTCACGACCTTGCTCGACGTGCCTATGTTAACGTTAACCTTAGTGGTTAACCCAAGACCAACTGCGCTAACCTTGTCGGGCAACTTAACGTTTCTAATGAGTATCACCTTACCACTGGCTATTCTCCTGGCCAATTTAACCTCCTCAACACCCTCATGCTTAGCCACGGCCTTAACCTCATCTGGTACCCTAACGTTGTAATTATTAATTGAACATTGTTTCGTTGTGCCTAGGTTTGGGAGAATTTTGTTCTATGTTTGTTTCGTTGTTTGTGTGTATGCGTTGTGTTTCTTCCTGAACCTCAATTTCTTCACAATCTTTTTAATCACTGTGATTATTTATTGGGTGTTGTTTTGTTGCGCCTGGGTTTGGGAGAACTTTGTTCATTGGCTTTGTTTGCTGTAGGTGGCGAGGTACTGCGCCGGCTCCTTGAGGAGTTTGCCAGCCTCGCTACTCAGTGTGTCTGAGACCCCCGTGTTCCTCGATCTTGATGCTACGTAAGTCATCGCCTGGAATAACGCCTCCGCGTTCATTCCAAACTCCTTGACGTAGTCCCTGAGCGCGGCATCCAGCTTTAAGGCATACTTAAGACCAACCTTCCCCCATCATCGCCCCTAGCCAGTTCCTGACCATCGCTTTGGGACGTTTGGAGGGAATTGGTTAAAAATGAAAATACGGTGGCGTGCAGGGACGAGGACGGAGCAAGATACCGCATTATTAAGTCGAGGGACAACGAGGGGAACATAACATACGCATTGATCGACCATGACGACGAGGTCGCAGTCGTATGTAGGTATTACCCCGACGAGTTACAACTCCTCTACTGCGGCTATGCACTGAGGGCCGCGGTTCACTTCATGAACATTAATGGCGAGGTCATTGAAGAGGACCAAGCACACTGCTGAACTCTACTTTCCAATGCTCTATTAAAATTACCGCATTTTTAAACACCTGTGCCTTTAAGGCTTTCGATGAGCGAGAAGGACCTGCGAGTTGGGGAAGCAAGCCCCGTGGGTCCTGGGCAATTGAAAGTCTGCTGGGGCGTCAAGATTGCGGGCAGTAAGCGATTAGGGTGTGGTGAGGAGGTCAGCGACGTGAGAGTAATCGAGGAGGTCAATAGGTTAATCAACGAGTTCATGAGGAGGGTCGAGAGGCACAAGGATGTACTGTTGAGTGAGTCGAACACACCATTCGACCAAGTAATCAACAAACTGAATAGCTGGTTGACGCTGATGGAAACAAAGATTAAGGAAACCAGCGATGAAGGCATCATAAGGATGAGGAGGGCAATGATAAACATTGGCGAGAAAATGCTCACGTTAGCAAAACAAGCTCGCGAGAAATGGCTGAAAACATACCGAAGAGAACTCGAGAAATTAATCGAGGGGCTAAGGAAGGGAAAAGTTAAGGTAATAATAACGGGAGAACCTTCCAATAAAAACAAGAGCTTTGGCATTTACTTTTACGCTAGAAACATAACAATTATAATAATCAGGGTTGCCAACTCAAATAGTGTAATAATACACACAGTACTGGTAGGCCTTAGGGGTACTGACATCGTAATTCCCAGGTTGTTTGGTGATGATGTGCTCAAGCCCATGCGTTATGGTTTGATCATGACCGATGGATCGATTGATAAAAGGGGCTACTTAGTGATGAACACCAACCAGCTTTGGCAGTCTGTGATGTGGATACTGACGTGGCCTGGGAGAAATGCTATGTGCATAGCCAGTATGAACCTCAATGAGACCAACGTCAACATCAAGTGGCGTTTAACGGCCGTTGATCATAGAAATGAAGTCGAGAGCAAAACCAAGGTTGCCGAGGAGGTTTCTAAGCTTAGTGATGAGGAGTTTCTAACGTTCCTATTGTTTACTATTTTTGGAGATGGTGATATCAATGTTGGGGTGAAGAGGATTGGGCTCACGATTGGTGATTTGAAGCACGAGTTGTGGAGGGGCATCATCGAGAGGATAAAGAACCTCGGCTTTAAAGATCACAATAATAGGAATACTAAGGAGTATATGATTCACAGCTCAAAGGCTGTCGAGCTCGCCAGGAAGTGGCTCAGTAATGCGTTAATTAGGGCAATGATTGAGGACTTGAGCTCATTGCCCGACGCCGAAAAACTCAGGCGTTTAGTGGCGTTGGCTAGTGCGAAGGTTAAGCCGAGGGGTAGGTCGTCAGTTGAGGTCGCCGGCGTTAGGATGAATGTGCGCGTAGGAAATAATCGTGTAGAGCTTGTCATTATGCGTAGTAGGCTTGAGGACGCAGAGACAATCCTAAAGAAACTCAAAAACGCAGGCTATAACGCCAAGCTATCCAAACGAAACAAGAATTTCGCGGTCTACATAAACAACGATGAAATCAAGAAGTACCCAGAGCTTGTTGCCAAGGTCTGTGAGGTGCTTAGGAGGATGCATGATGAGGCAGTGAACGAAGGCAAGACCGAGAGGGCTTGGAGGGTAGCTAAGGCGATGGCAAACCTAAACTGCCCCGCCCAGGGCCCACGGGCTCAATAGAGATAAACCCTAATTCCGTAGATACTCAAATAACGATTTTCCTCAGCATTAACGAGGTAATAAAACCTAGTAATAGAGAGATAGGACATGATGCTCACAGTCTTCAGCCGAGGATTTGCTAAGCGTCACCCTGAATTACTTACTATATTCGGTGCCATTTATTGTCCATGCCCTTTACATGCTTGTATTGTTCAAGGGCAATCCGTATTAGGAGTGTTCATGCTGTTTTTAGGTGGCGTTTGCTAGTTTTTGTCTTTTCACACAGCATGTGCCTATATACGGTGTATGACATAGCGTCGCTATGGGCGACGCTGACGGCCCTTGGCATGGGCGAGAGACCCAGTGGGCGCGGTATCGTTGGTGTTTCACTGGTGATAACTACAATTACATTTACATTATTGGTGTATGGATGCCGCAAGGCCCAGGGAGCTCATTGATAAGTACCGACAACAGGTTAGGCAGTATTACCCAACAATTGATGATTACCTGGATGCGCTTAAAGTGCTCGGTGGGTAGCTTCGAGAGTACTTCATTATTTAATTCCACGGCCCTCCTAACCCTCTCCTTAGCCCTGCCCTTATCTGGGTTGTACTCGCCGTAAACATCGAATTGAAGAATATCCGGTGCATCGAATTGAACAACGTCAGCACCTGCATCAAGCGCTGCCCTCACCTCATTAATTATTATCTTCAATTATTATCTTCTTAAGTGCTCTAACAGCCATGTCTAGGTCTTCATCGGTTATGCAGTAAGGTTGTCTCATTATTAAGCTTTTATTGAACGCACTAAACAAACCCTTATTAGGGATTCAATAATTGATAACCCATGTGGAGGAATTGCTCAGGCTGATCAATGAGGAGAGCAGGAAGAGGGCGTCACGACGGAATTAATCCTGGCCGATTTACTGGCTCAGAGGCTTGACCCTAAGGATAGGGTTGACATATACCTGAAGATCCACGAGGAATTACTTAGGCGTAGTAATGAGGAGTACGCTAAGGAGGACCTGGTCCAAGCAAGTGAAAAGCTTTGGGGCGCGGTGGCTGCTTTATGGAATGCGATCGCCGAGTTAAGGGGTTGGGAGCACTACAGCCATAGGGATTACGATGTGATAATCAATAGATTGTTTAGGGAGACGAATGACAAAGACTTACCGCTCTATTTTAGAGCTGCCGAGCGCTTACATGCCAACTTTTACCATAACTTCATGACGAAAGATGAGTATGAGTTGCATAGGGAGTACGTCCTTAAGTTAATAAATAAGTTGAGGGATTTATTAAAACGTTGATTGTGATTGCTGCTTGCCGGTTATTAAACGTTTAACAAGTTATAATAATTCCCAGGCGAGCCTAAGTTGATGTCCGTAGCGCCCTCCTTTGAATACCTGGAGAAACTAAGGGACTTCTTCTACGGAATGCTGGAGCTCAGGGATAGGCTTAGGGAGAGGGGCTTTAGTTGGCCCAGGCCTTACGAACTAGACGGAATAATCACCGGCACGGTGAAGGTTAAGGTTGGCTTCCCATCAATGCTTAGAAACGGTGTCATAATGGACGTGACGAATGTGGAGCAGGCGCAAATAGCCGAGGAGGCGGGCGCCGTGGGGGTCATGGTCCTGGATAAGTTGCCCTACGATGTGCGTAAGGCCGGTGGTGTGGCTAGGATGGCGGATGTCAAGGTCATTGAGGACGTAATGAGGCACACAACAATACCCGTCTCTGCGAAGGTTAGGATTGGTCATTACTACGAGGCCTTCATACTCGAGCAGATAGGCGTTGATTTGATAGATGAGTCCGAGGTATTGACGCCGGTTGATGAGCAGCACCACATAAATAAGTGGTTGTTCTCAGTACCCTTCGTTAATGGATGCCGAGAGTTATGTGAGGCGCTTAGGAGGATTGGTGAGGGTGCGTCAATGATAAGGTCTAAGGGTGAGGCGGGCACGGGCAACGTCAGTGAGGCTGTCAAGCACTTCAAGGTTCTTTATAAGGCGATTAATGAGTTGCACGCGGCCTATGGGGATGGCGACGAGGAGAAATTGAGGGACTTCGCCAGGCAGTGCCAGGTGCCAATCGAGTTGGTGACCTTGACGGCTAGGCTGGGCAGGTTGCCGGTGATAACTTTCGCGGCTGGCGGTATAGCCACGCCGGCCGACGCGGCCTTAATGATGTGGCTCGGGGCTGATGGGGTCTTCGTTGGCTCCGGGATCTTCAAGAGCCAGGACCCGAGGGAGAGGGCTGAGGCTATTGTGATCGCCACAGCCCATTGGGACGACCCAGAGACCGTTGTTGAGGCCCAGAGGATGGTTAGCGAGGGAGCATCAATGATGGGCATAGACATTAGGTCGTTGAGGTCGGAGGAGTTACTTCAGGTCAGGGGTGTTTAGTATGAGGGTTGGCGTACTTGCGCTTCAGGGTGATGCTGAGGAGCATGAATACGCCATTAAGAGGGCATCTGAGGAGTTGGGGATTAACGTGGATGTCATCAGGGTTAAGAATACCGAGCAATTAAGTGACTTAAATGCCTTAGTGATACCAGGCGGTGAGTCGACTACTATAGGCTCGTTGGCCAGGCGCACCGGCCTCCTCGATAGGCTCAGGGGCTCAATAATCAATGGGTTACCGACGCTGGGTACATGCGCCGGTGCAATATTCATGGCCAGGGAGGTCAGGGATTCCGTGGTTGGCGAGACTGGGCAACCAATATTAGGCGTCATGGATATAGCCGTGGTTAGAAACGCCTTCGGTAGGCAAAGGGACTCCTTCGAGACGGACCTAAGCATTGACGGTATTGGCACGGTTAGGGCCGTCTTCATTAGGGCTCCAGCCATAATCAAGGCCTGGGGTAATGCAAGACCGCTGGCTTACGTAAAGCACCCTAAGTTGGGTAATGTTATTGCTGCAGCCCAGGAAAACAGTATGATAGCCACGGTATTTCACCCAGAACTAACAACAATGAAGATACACAAATACCTGCTTGAAGTGGCGATGGATAAACAACGGTAGTCAATATTCAATTCTTAGGAGAATTAAAATAAACCGTCACTATGGAGTCCATTAATATCCATATTTCTCGCTTTAAATTTCACTTAATCATGCCTTTTAGGTATTTCGTATGGCTTTGTACCTTTCTAGAACTCTTCCTCGGTCTCGCTTGGTAGGTCATACTCCACGGGATCTCTAACGCCATTAATCTTAAACGCCCACCGTGTCATAGGCCTTAACGGCAATTAAAGTATACTTAACACCACTGGGTAATTTATCAACGAGCTTCACCCTAACCTCATGCTCTTCACCAAATCTGATAATGTAACGACCATAGTGAGTCCTCGTCACGACATACGGCACGTAACCAGCATTATTGAGGAAGTGGGCGAGGAGAATACCCACACCGCCAAGTCCAATTATCCCAAACATCATTAATCCCTGATTAATCCTTAAAATAAGCATTATACGCATGAAATCCGTGAGGGTTATTGAGATATTCAAGTCTTGGCAGGGTGAGGGACCCAACGCGGGTAGGGAGGCCGTCTTTCTAAGGCTGGCCCTTTGCAACCTAAGGTGTTCGTGGTGTGACACTAAGTATTCATGGTTTGGCGGAACTGAAATGAGCGTTCATGACGTGTATGAAGCCCTAATGAAGACCGCCGGCGGCGTAAGGCACTTGGTTAAGCACGAAATCGTTAGGCTGGGTCTCGAAACTGGTGCACCACTGCACCTGACCTGGAGTTGCTATGACAATGGCGAGAAACACTGCGGCAGATGCGGACCGTGCTACATGAGAAGCGCTGTCATTACGTACGGCATTACGAGGAGTGATGGGGTAGCTGAGGTTAGGGGCGTTGGTGAGGTGATACTGCCGAGCTCCGTGGGTGAGGTTGCCGATGCCCTAAAGGCCGGGGGTGCCAATGTTAGGGTGGTTGATGATATTGAGCCCTACAGGTGGTTAAAGGTTATTATTAACGCGGCCATAAACCCAATAACCGCGATACTGAGGGCTAGGAATGGTGCGATTATCAAGGATCCCAATGCCTGGAGCGCCAACCCTTAGCCTAAGTTCAATACCGCCTCCGTAATACTCAGCAATTACGTCACCAAGCCCAGTGCCAAGACTCACCACAACCAAGTGAGCTGGTATCAATGGGTCATCGCCATAAATAGGTAACTAAATACTCGTTATATGTAATGGTACATTTACTATGATCATAAATTGATTAAATTTAATATTAATTTTAAGGATTAATTATTAAAGGTTACGTTGCGTCACGTCATTTAAATGCCGTACGAGAAACAGGGCAATTATGGAACTTATCACTATTAGTACACTGCTCCATACAGTATTTATTGTTATTGACATTAACCATGGCCCCGGTTTTGCGGAGGCCCCTGCCATTAGCGTCGTTATTATTGCAGCCCAGGCGGCTAACCAAGTGCCCCCATTATAACCCAAACCAGCACCGGTTGCCCTAACGCTTGGCGGTAACAAGTCCCTTATGTATACCTGTAGTACTCCTACGGGTAGTACAGCAATGAAATCCCACAGAAGCACCAACCAACCATTACCTACCATGAGAACCGCGTACATTGTTGGGTATATCAGGACTATGATTATTAATGCCGTAGTGAGTAAGGCCCTCGCTGAACTCCTTAACCAATCAACGAGGACACCGCCAAAGATGCTGCCAATTGCATCGCTTGCAGAGAGCACCGTGAGTATTAGGCCTGCCAGGGCTGGCGTGTAATTAAGCACGTTTTGTAGCACAAATGGTGAGAGTTCAAGCATTACGTAGTACTCGTAGAGGAATCCCATTGTGGCCAGTAGTATTGTTATTACGGGTAGCCAATACCTAGTAAACAAGGTCCTGTACGGGCTCTTTACCTTCCCTGCCTTCTCCCACTCAAACGCCTCAGTTAGTAGACTTCTCCTGAATAACCAACCGATCACCGTAGTGACTATGCCGCTCCAAAACACGATCCTCCACCCAATTGCGTACATGGCTTTCTCTGGCAGATAAGTGGCGACCAGTGTGTATGTGAAGGTCACGCCGAATATACCGACATCAAAACCAGCCTGCATAATACCACTGGCCAACCCCCTCCACTTAGTCACGCTCTCGACGGCCATTACACCGCTAGATGAGTATTCACCACCCATGAAAAAGCCAACGGCAAACCTTAGGATTATGAGGAGTACAATGGCAATTAAACCTGCCTGGGCGTATGTAGGTAGGAAGCCCATTAGGAAGCTTGATAATCCAGCGCCAAGCATTGTTACGTACAATACATGCCTCCTACCAACCTTGTCTGCCAGGTTGCCAAAGAAGACGCCGCCAAGCGGCCTAACCGCAAGCGACACACTGAAGGCAGCCAGTGTGGCGAGCATTGAGCCTAAGTGACCGAGTTGACTGAAGAAGACCTGGGCAATTATTGGCGCTACAAAGGAATATGCAACAAAGTCATAGGCGTCCAATCCCCAACCTAGCATTGAACCAACGACATTACGCCATCTACTTACCTGGGTCTCTATAGTGCAGTCACCAATCTCACAATATCTATATTATATTTAAATTTTATTAATTATATTTAATCTATGGCTTAATTACAACCAGTTAGAGAAGACAGGAATTCAAGCGATTGCATTACCCATGACTAAATTCCTCAATTCATTTATTGATGAGATACTAATCATATTTGCATTACCCATGAGCAATGCATCTGGATCCTTGAGTGCATGTCCCGTGGCTATTAATACGGCTTTATCGCTGGGACCAATTAATCCCTCACCTAGAGCCTTCAGGTAACCTGCCAATGATGCTGCACTGGCCGGTTCAACCCCAATTCCCTCTTTACCAAGCATTGCCTGGGCCCTTATTATCTCATCATCACTAACCTCAATGAATGCACCGCCACTATACTTAACAGCCCTGTAGGCCCTGAACCAATTAACCGGCTTACCGATCCTAATTGCCGAGGCAATTGTTCTTGGGTTCTCGATCTTAGCTTCGCCTGCGCCGTTCCAATACCTTACCATGGGTGCTGCGCCAGATGCCTGTACGCCGATCATTTTCGGCACGTGATCGATCATGCCATGCTCCATTAGCTCCCTAAAACCCTTCCAAATGGCGTATATGTTTCCTCCATTACCCACAGGTACAAAGACGTAATCTGGCACACCAACCTCCTCAAAGACTTCATATGCAATGGTCTTCTGGCCTTCGAGTCTCCATGGATTTATTGAATTAAGTGGGTAGTAATTAATGTGGTCTGCGCTGCCATTAATAAGGACAGTGTCTAGGACATACTCAAGTGCGTTGTCAAAGGTTCCCGGGATATCAACAATGCTTGCCCCATGTAGTATTGCCTGGCCGAGTTTACCCTTGGCCACGCCACCCTTAGGTAGGACAACAATGCAGTTGAGTCCAGCCCTGGCTGAGTATGCTGCCGCCGAGGCAGCGGTATTACCAGTCGATGCAACGATTACCCCCTTAACACCTATTGAGGAGGCTAGCGATACACCGATGGTCATACCCCTATCCTTGAATGAACCGGTTGGATTAGTGCCTTCAAACTTTATGTAGGCATTACCGTGGCTCCTCAACCTAATTAATGGTGTTGCCCCCTCACCAATGCTCACTATACTATTGGGCTCAGGAAGTAAATCCCTGTATCTCCATACACCCCTGCCCCTGAGTTCGTTCCACCTCAGCTTAACCTTATCAGCAATTAATAATGCATCTAGTAATTCCCCGCACTTAGGGCACCTCATTATGTATGGGCTAGCCTCAGTCTCGAAGCCACACCTTGGACACTTTAAGACATACTTATTAAGAGTCTCGAACCTCATGACTGGGTTTCCATGTAATCCCCAGGTATGACTATTATTTAGGTTATTTAAGCATTACCATTAAATTAATAGGGCATTGACCATGGTAATTTTCTTAAATAATTTCTATAAGAGTGATTGCTAGGTATGAGGGAGTACAGAGTATTAATAATTGGTTTCGGGAACGTTGGACAAGCATTCTTTGAGTTATTAAATTTAAAGAAACACCTACTGGGCATCAACTTTATAGTTACTGGGATAATTGATAGAAGTCGCGGGCTCATTAGTAACCCAAGCCCAGGGGTGATTAGTGAGGCCCATACAGGTAAATTGCTTGGTAAAAAGGTGGTTCTTGACCAAATACCTGGGTTCATTGAGGAGAGCAATGCGGATATTGTCTGTGAGTTCACGGATCTAAACATTAAGGATAAGGGTGAACCTGCATTTACGTACTTAAGCACTGCTTTGAGGAGTGGTAAGCACGTAATTACCACTAATAAGGGACCCGTGGCCTTTCACTATGATGAACTCATGGAACTCAGCAGGAAATACAATAGGTTGATTAGGTTTAAGGGTACCGTCATGGCGGGAACACCGTCCTTCAACATACTCGACCTACTACCAGGGACCCGCGTGGAGTACTTTATGGGCATCCTAAATGGAACCACCAATTACATCCTGACCAGGATGTATGAGGGTTTAACATTTGATGAGGCCCTTAGGGAAGCCCAGGAACTTGGATATGCGGAGGCAGATCCATCGCTTGATATCGATGGTGTGGACCCAGCCTTAAAGGCTGTTATATTATCAAGGGTGATCGGTTGGAGGCACAGGTTTGAGGATGTGGAGGTTCAGGGAATTAGAGACGTTGATGTAAAGAGACATGGAGATAGGGTGATTAAGTTAATTGCGCATGCTAATGCAGATAGGGTTTACGTGAAGCCCATACCGCTGGAGCGGGGTAACATACTTGCTAATGTTTCGAGGAACTTGAACGCATTAACGCTGAAGCTCGATACCTTGGGTGAAATAACCGTGGTAGGTCCAGGGGCTGGAAGGATGGAGACGGCACAAGCTGCCCTCACGGACTTGATGTACATAGTAAATCACGTGAATTACTTAGGTAGGTAATTTTCAAGCCTTGAATACCCTACCCAGTATTTCCCTGAATTCCACATCAGGATCCATGGGAATTAACTTACTCCTTAACTCACGTAATTCCTCAAGGATTATCTTTCTCTCTATTGAGTCGATGAGTAATCTCGTTGTTATCACACTGTCTGGGTTTACGCTTACGTAGTCCACGCCTGCCCTCACTAGAAACTCCGTTATCTCTGGGTAAACAGATGGTGCCTGGCCGCATATGCCCACACTTTTCCTCATTAAATGCGCCCTCCTGATTATCTCATACATTGCCTTGAGGACGGTGGGTTCACGTTCGTCGAAGTACCTAGGGTTCTGCCTAACCAGTATGTCGTTATCCCTGTCCACGCCCATCACCAACTGCGTCAGGTCATTGCTTCCTATTGAGAATCCATCAACGTACTTAGCGAAGTCCTCAACAAGGAGGGCTATGCTTGGTATCTCGGCCATCGCGTAGACCCTGAAATCCCTGCTCCTCTCTAGTCCCTCGTCGGTGAGTATTTCTACGAATTTTTCAAGTTCCCAAGGTGTTCTGACGAAGGGCGCCATCACGTGGACATTGCTGAGTTTCATTTCCTCCCTAACCATCCTGATAGCCCTAACCTCAAGTCTAAAGGCCTTCTCATACTCCCTACTTATGTACCTAGAGACACCTCTCCATCCAAGCATTGGGTTCCTCTCCTCTGGTTCAAACTTCTCGCCACCGGTTAATTGCCTATACTCATTGCTCTTGAAGTCGCTGAATCTAACGATGACGGGCCTTGGGTATATGGACCTGGCCACATGGGCCACGCCCTCGGCTAGTTTACTTACGAATTTTTCCTCGTTACCAATATTCAGTAGGTAAAGTGGGTGGTCGCCAATGTAACTGGATAATACGAACTCAATCCTCATAAGCCCAATCCCATCAAAGGGCAGTTCCCTGTACTCATCAATCTTCTCCGGTATCCCTAGGTTCATGTAAACCCCAGTCGCGGTCCTTATGGACCTGTATATGTGTAATATTATTTCGTTTGTTGTTGACGCGGTTACTGCCTGGGCCTTCTCCGCATTCTTTATGTCATTAATTAACTCCCTGACCTCACCCTCATATACAATACCATGATTTGCATCCACAGTGTACACCTCACCGTCCCTAAGCACGGCAGTGGCATTGCCGGTGCCCACTATGGCCGGTATACCGAGTTCCCTGGACACGATGGCTGCGTGGCTCGTCATGCCGCCCTCATCGGTTATTATTGCCGAGGCAATCTTCATGTAAGGTACCCAATCCGGGTTCGTCATCTTCGTGACCAATATATCGCCCTTACTGATCTTCCTTCTCGCATCATCAGTGGATAGGCATACCTTAACCCTTCCAATGGCGACCCCAGGGCTAGCTGCCACTCCCTTAATCACTGCCTCCCTGGCCGATAAATCAGTGTTAGCCTCAACAGCCTTAGTCCCACCACTGCTATGAACTGTTTCCGGCCTCATTTGTAATATATAGATATTACTTGGCGATCTTGAGTCGGAGTCCACGGCCCACTCAATGTCAAGTGAATAACCTAGGTTTTTCTCTAGTTCAACGCCGATCTTTGCCAGTGCGATAACCTCTTCATCATTAAGTGACGGCTTATCAATAAGTTCCCGTGGTGCATCAACTACCTTGGTAAGTCCATTCTCGTCCCTAATAACCATATAGTTCTTCCTGGAGATCACCCTATCTTTAATGGTCAAGTTGTTCTTGCTTACGACCCACCTATCCGGCGTGACGATGCCGCCGACTATTGCTTCTCCAAGGCCCCAGGAGGCCTCAATAACCACATCATCCCCGTCGCCAGTTACTGGATTTATTGTAAACATTACACCAGCGGTCCTACTATTAACCAGTTTTTGGATTACAACAGCCATACGGGCAGTATCATGGGGAATCCCCTTCTCATCCCTGTATGCTAGTGCCCTGGCATTATACGTGCTCGCCCACACATGCTTTACATACTTAATAACATTCTCAATCCCCCTAACATTTAGATAGGTGTCCTGTTGACCTGCGAAACTGGCGTTCTTTAGATCCTCTGCAGTGGCGCTGGATCTAATGGCAACCGCAATGGCATTAACACCGAAGTACTTACTCAATTCCTCATATGCCCTTGCGATTTCCTCATGAAGTTCCCTTGGTATCTCGGTATTGATTAATAATTCCTTGATCTTCTGTTCAGCTATTTCGTATTCCTCGGGCTTGCCTTCGTTAATTATATCATTGATAATTCCAAGGATCCTATTCCTAAGTCCGTTTACGTTCATGAAGTGGTCAAAGGCCTCTGTGGTTATCACGAAACCTGGGGGTACAGGGACACCCATGGTCATTAATTTATTGAGGTTTGCGCCCTTGCCGCCGAGTATTGACGGGTCCCTGGTTTCTTCGTTAAGCCAGGATATGAATTTATACTTACCCACGTCGGGCACGTTAACGCCGCGGCTTAAGTAGTTTAGTCAAAATAGATAATCTATTATAATTTAGAATTTAGTTGATTGTTAATAGGTCAATTTATAATCAACGATCTAGCTCGGCTGGTTCATCATAGGTTCAGGAAATTCCTCAGTATTCTCTTTCCAGTTGGTGTACCGATGCTTTCTGGGTGGAATTGAACACCAAATATTGGGTACTCCCTATGCTGTATTGCCATTACCTCATTGTCATCCTCTGAAATGGCGGTTACGATTAATTCGCTCGGTAAATCATCAATGACGAGACTATGGTATCTCATGCCCTCAAGCACCTCGGGTAATCCCTGAAATATTGGTGATGGCTTAACGGTCCTAATAATGCTGGTCTTTCCATGCTTTATCGTCCTAGCCCTCCTGACCCTTGCGCCAAAGTATGCGCCAATTACCTGGTGACCAAGGCACACACCCAGTATTGGTACTTTCCCTCCAAAGTGCTTAATCACGTCCCTGGAGACACCCACGTCCCTGGGATTAAGCGGGTTGCCAGGGCCTGGAGATATTATAATGCCGTCAGGCCTGAGTCTCTCGATTACCCTAACTGTAACCTCATCATTCCTAAAAACCAACGGCTTAGCACCAAGTTCACCGGTATACTGGGCTATGTTGTATGTGAAGGAGTCATAATTATCTATGATAACCACTAGCTCCACCTAGATCACCCCCCATGGCTGACTTCAAACTACCCAGTTTATGCTCGGTTTCCTGGAACTCCAGCTCAGGGATTGAGTCATAAACGATGCCAGCCCCAGCCTGTATACGGGCTATGCTGCCCCTGAGGAACAATGTCCTTATCATTATTGCGAATTCACCGCCTCCACCATGCAAAAGCCCTATAACACCCGCGTAGGGCCCTCTTGCAGTATCCTCATACTTAGCTATTAACTCCATAGCCCTTGGTTTTGGTGCACCACTAACAGTACCTGCAGGGAATGTGGCGAATAATGCATCGACGGCATCATTCCCACGCTCAAGAATACCCTCAACCCTGGAAACCAGGTGTTGAACGCTTTGGTACTTCTCAATGGCGTAGAGTTCCTTAACCCTAACCGTGCCAAACCTACACACCCTGCCTATGTCGTTCCTAGCCAAGTCAACGAGCATCACGTGTTCCGCCCTATCCTTAATGCTACTGATTAACTCCTCCTCAAGTCTCAAGTCCTCAAGTGGGTCCTTACCCCTTGGCCTGGTCCCCGCTATTGGGTGGGTCTCGACCCTATCACCATCTATCTTAACCAGTAGTTCAGGGCTGGTGCCCACGATGTACTTATCGCTGAACTTGGCAATGTACATGTATGGTGATGGGTTTAGATCCGCGAGCCTTGTGTATAGGTTCATCACGTCACCCCTCACGGAGTAGTCCTCATACCTAGAGAGCACTATTTGGAACACCTCACCGTTCCTTATATCCTCGAGTGAATTCTCAACCCACCTAACGAAGTCCTCCCTCCTAGTGCCCTCAATTTTGTCAATGACTTCGAAATTACCCACATCCACAGCATCCTTATTCGGTAACTCGCCCTTAACGTAGCCCCTGCCTAGGAGATTGTCATAGATAACCACGTTACTTGGTATAAAGAATTCGGCAATGGGCCATTGAGGTCTCTTGACGTAATTCCTTAGGTATGGCTCTATGTGAATTACTGCCTCGTATGAGAGATAACCGAGGGCAATGTCGCCGTTCTCGAACTTACCAAGGCCCCCAGTTAATTCCTTCAATTCACCGTATAGGTCATCATCCCAATCAACCACTAAATGCCTTGACACGCCCCAGGCAACTATTGTATACCTGGACCTCTCGGGAAAGCCTGGTCCGCTCTCGAGGAGTATTGCAAAGTCCTCACCGGACTTAAGTAATTGATTAACCAATTCCCTGGGTCTCGGTAGGTATTGAATCGGCACCTTCTTAATACTGGACACCCTTAACCACCTCTGCGATCTTCCTCACCAACTCCTCATCCTTAAGTCCAGGGCCCCTTTCAACGCCAGAACTCACATCCACCAGGTAGGGCCTAAACCTAGCCACAATGGATATGTTGCCCGTATTTATACCACCGGCAACGCCAACCCTGGGTATACCACCAACCTTCATAACCACGCTAAGCGGTATCTTGAGCCCATGTTCATACGTCCTAAACCCAACCTTGGGCGCATCTATGAGTACGTACTCAATGTAACTCCTAGAGGTCATCTCAAGGGCCCTATCGATGATGGAGTCATCACCAACATAGGCCACCGCCGGAGCCAGCCTAGCCCCGAATTGATTGAGTAGGTCAATAATCTCTTTCGTTATGGTGGCATTACCGTGGTACTGAACAACATCAAAACCAAGTTCACCAACCAACTTAATGGCGCTAGCCATGTCTAGTCCCTCAACAACACCCACTGTCCTAACACCCCTAACGGCATTAATTATCTCCTTAGCCTTACTGCGATCAACCAGCCTAGGCGTTGGCACGGTTGAGTGCACGATCATACCAATGTAATCAGCATACTTACTGGCCATCACGGCATCCCTCTGGTTTGTAACTCCGCAAATCTTTAGTAACGTCATGATCTGCTCACCCTAGCTAACTCATTAACGTAGTCCCAGAACCCATCATTTAGGTTGGCTTCCACGTACTCAATGCCATCCCTAACATCCTTAACAATACCTGCAATGTAAAGCGTGAATGCGGTGTTTGCGTTTATGAAGTCCCTAGCAGCCCTGTCCTTGCCTGAAATGGCTCGTCTCGTCTTCTCAACGCTCTCCAGCGGGCTTGAGACCCTTACGTCCCCTATATCATGCGTCCTCAACCCAAGGTCCCTAGGTTCGATGAAGTACTTATCGATCCTTCCTCCCTTGATCTCCACCACCGTTGTTTTCCCGAAAACAGATACCTCATCAATGCCGGGCTCTCCGTGTATTAACACGGCATGTTCATAACCAAGCATTGTTGCCGCCTCAGCCATCCTATCCATCAGCGTGGTCTCAGCAACGCCAATTAACTGCCTGGTTAGTAATGCGGGGTTTGCCAGCGGACCGACTAAGTTAAATATGGTCCTTATGCCCAACTTCTTCCTAACCGACATGATGTTCCTCATGGCTGGATGGTAGGCTGGTGCAAAGGCGAAGGTAAAACGGTGTCTATTAACCATCTCAGCCGCCTTATCAGGCGGCAGGTTTATGTTGAAACCCAGTGTTTCCAGGAAATCGGCGCTGCCTGAGGTTGAGGACACACTCCTGTTGCCATGCTTGATCACGTGGGCGCCCAGGTAAGCCGCAATTAATGCCGCCGCTGTCGATGCATTGAGTGTGCCGAAGCCATCGCCACCAGTACCGGCAGTATCCACATACCTATTCCTCTCACTTACCGGTATCTTTACGCAGTAATCCCTCAACGCCCTCGCAAAGCCCGCAATCTCGCTAGACGCTTCACCCCTTACCCTAAGCCCCATGAGTATTGCGGCAGACAGCGCCTCATCGGTGTTTGTCAGCATGTTCTTGGCGGCATCGTAAGCCTCATCGATACTTAGGGCTAATCCCCTCGCTATCTTCTCGAGTGCATCCCTCACGTCGCCTCACCTCGTATTGCCATAGGCGTCAACGTCCAGTAAGCCATGGCCTGACAGATTGAAGAATATAACGGAGCCCTTGGGCATCCTCCTTGCCTCATCAATTGCGGCCTTTATTGCATGCGCAGATTCCGGTGCAGGTATTATACCCTCTGTCCTTGCAAATAACCTGGCTGCCTCCATAACCTCTTCCTGGCCATAAGCCCTGGCTTCCACAACACCCTCCTTAACAAGCATTGAGAGACTTGGCGCGGCGCCGTGGTATCTAAGTCCAGCTGCGTGGGTTGGTGGTGGTACATAGTCATGGCCCAGGGTGAGCATCTTGACCATTGGCAGTAATCCGCCTGTGTCAGGGAAGTCATACGTGTACCTGCCGCTGGTTAGTTTTGGCGCAGCCTTGGACTCAACGGCGAGGAATCTCGTTTTCTCAAAACCCTCATTCCTTAGTCTAGCGCCTATCATTGGGAATGAGAAGCCGCTGAAGTTGCTACCACCGCCGACACAACCAATCACTAGGTCGGGTTCCTCAGGCATTTGCTGCAGCACCTCCTGTCCAATGACTGTTTGGTGAAGGACCACGAAACCCAGGACGCTACCTGGTATGTACTTCCTGCCCTCACCCATTAGTGTGAAATCAATGGCCTCGGTGATTGCAAGTCCCAAACTACCTGGATGGTCAGGCCTGGCCTTAATGGCCTCTCTGCCGTACTTCGTTAATTCGCTTGGGCTTGGATAAACATCTGCACCGTAGGTTCTCATGAAGAGCACCCTCTGTGTCTTGTTTAGGTATGAGTTCCTCGTCATGAATACCGTAGCCTTAACACCCAGCAGCGCCGCAGCTAATGACACAGCGAGACCCCACTGGCCAGCACCGGTCTCAGTAACAACCTCCTTAGCGTTATCCTTTATTGCATAGTAAACCTGGGGTATTGCCGTGTTTAACTTATGAGAGCCCGCCGGCAATGCACCCTCAAATTTATAGTAAATCCTAACACCATTACCCAACACCCTCTCTAACCCATAAGCCCTCTTGAATGGTGTTGGCCTACCCATCCTCTCATAGAGTTCCCTAATCTCCTCGGGTATTGGCACATACCTAAGTGGCGTGAATTCCTGATCAAGTAATTCACTGGGCAGTATCCTCATTAGTAGTGCTATCCTGGAGTCGGCTTCGTAGGGATCAATGGGCGGCGGCAATGGCCTTAGTAGGTCCACATTTATGTTATACCAATAATGGGGTACATTCATGGCAAACCACCCCTGAGACTCAGCATGAATTCTGCACATGCCATTGGATTGGCTAGTTTATCCACAAGTGCGGTACCCACAACCACAGCGTCAGCACCGGCGCCTATTACCAGCTTAACCATTTCCGGCGTGTTTATGGCGAAGCCGGCGATCAACGTGATATTATCAACTAACTTCCTAACCTCCTTGATATTCCTCTCTATGTAGAGTGGTAGTTTTATGCCCGTGGCGGCATAGAGACCCAGGTATATGAACAACGGCTCGTACCTAACTAGGACGTTCACCAACCTATGCGGTGTATTGCTTGATATGAAGAATGTTGGTCTTAGTGAGTGGTTCCTCATGGCCATCACGTACTCCTCAAGCTTATCCAAGTGCTCGAATAGCAGGTCCGGGAATAATACTGATGATGCGCCAGCTTCACTGGCTACCTTGGCAACTAATTCCAGGTTATTCACGTAATCCTCGACATAACCCATGAGGATGGTTGGCACCTTACCATACTTAGCCACGTTCACGGCATCCAAGCCCTTGAGTTCAGAGGCAAAGTGAGTCTTCCTTATTACCGGCCCGTCGTATTTAGGGTTATTTGTTGGTATACCAACCTCGAGGAAGTCTGAGACCTCCGAGAGGCACCTTATGGCGTTCAAAAAGTCATTTTTGTTGGGGTACGTTGCTGTTACATATGCGCCAATGCCCGGTTTCCTTATTTCCATTGGGGCACGATATCCACCAAGGCAACAGCCATTCCTGGATTTAAAAGTTTTATGTATACTTTGTTCGTTGGTAATTATTGCCTTGAGGACCAATAAATATTAATAAATATAATATCTATGCAGGAAACACTTTTATATAATTCATGGCAAGTAAAGCCGTGGACTTCCTTGATGTCATTAACGGGTTAACGAGAAAGCGCGTGGAGGCCATGAGGGCCAGCGCGAGGGCACCAGGTATGATAAAGGCCATCGAGCAGAGAAACTCAGAGGGTTACCTGGCACTAATAGCCGAGTACAAGAGGGCAAGTCCCAGCGGTGTTATTAGGCTTGACATTGACCCCTGGACCTACTTCAACGCGGTCGGTCAATACGCCACTGGGTTCAGCATACTCACCGAGCCCATCTACTTCCTCGGGTCACCTATATTCATAAAGATAGCGCTTAGTTACGGTAAGCCAATACTGTATAAGGACTTCGTGATAAGTAGGGAACAGGTAATGGATGCCAGGGAACTGGGCGCAAGCTCGGTGCTCCTCATTAAGAGACTGCTCGGTGACTCATTGTGGGAGCTCGCGGATTACGCAATTAAACAAGGCCTGGAGCCCTTAATTGAAGTTGATAATGAGAAGGATGCGCTGGATGTCATTAATACAAACCCAAACGTTATGCTCGGCATTAATTCAAGGGACCTGAACGATCTATCTATATCGCTGGGAAGGGCATTATCAATAATTAGGGTAGTTAGGGGAAGGGCCAACATCATCATTGCTGAAAGTGGCATTAAGGGCGTTGAGGACGCACTAAAGCTGGCTAATGAAGGTGCCAATGCTGTATTGGTGGGCACGGCCCTAATGAGGAACATGAACTTATCAAGGGAGCTTTCGGAAGTTAGGGTTCACTGAATAATGCCTTAAGTACGGAATCAACTACGTATTGCGGATAGTTACTTCCAGCCCTTCTTAATCCATGAATGTCTATACTTATGACGTGGGCATCGGTGTTACCAAGGTATTTACTAACGAGTTCCTTGCTTGGCGCATTTACTATAAGCTTCCCGACGCCAATTGTCTCCCGGTTGTTCTGTAGCAACCTTACATCAAAGAACACGGCGATTTCGGGTTTGGACACGGGTTCCCGGGCATTTATTGGTTCCTTGGACACCCTTATGTGGACCTTGGCCAGGGTTTCCCTGCGTTCTGGGTCGTACTCTGGGTAGGAAATTACGTAGAAACCTCGTTTTATGAGCGTCTGAACTAATTGATCAGCTATCATGTGAATTCCGTCACCGCTCCTACCGTAGAATATTATTTCGTGAACTTCGGGCATGCGTTTCTTCAATATGCAGGTTTTAATAAAAAGATTTGTTTGAATTCTTAAGGAATTATAATTAAGAATTTCGTCAATAATAAGAATACTCTTGGGCAGCGGCATGCTGGCTCGGGGGAACCTAAGACAAATACCTAGGTCTGATCATGAGTGACCGGCCTAATTAAGGCATCATTAATCAAGGGCTTACTAGGGAAGTTAGACATACATATTGAGCCAGAGGCATCATCAATTATGTAAGATCATTATAAGGTAAGCAATTCACTACGGTGATCAACACACAGGGAGAATATGACTCACTGTATTATTTGGATCTTGGCACCGAGCTTTTCCAATTCCCAGATGAAGGTTGGCCAGGACTTGCTAATCCCCTCCCAATTAACCACTGTGACTGGCTCCTCAGCCAGTAGGCCACCTATTATGCTCATCATGACGATTCTATGATCATTCACAGCATCAATCACACAACCACCCCTTACCCTATTCACCCCATTCACCTCAATAACACCATTTCCCTCATCAATCTTAACATCAGCACCTAGGCACTTAAGGATGCCGGCTATTCCCCTAAGCCTATTACTCTCCTTATACACCAGGTGGCTAACCCCAGTAATCCTTGACCTGCCACTGGACCTGGCCATTAACAGGGCCAGCGGCATAACAATATCCGGTGAATCGCCCAAGTCAGCATCGATGGGCTTTAATTCCCTGGTTAGGGAACCCCTAACCAATACTGAGTCCTTGTTTTCCTCAATCTCGACGCCCATGGACACCGCGTACTTAATAAATGAATACTCGCTCTCAATTGCCTTATCCCTGTATAGATTAATTATTTTCAAGTCGAAGCCGCCCAGTGCGGAAAGGACTATGTAATACGCGGCTAGGGAGTAATCGCCCGGGATCATGAATTCATCAATCGTGGCCTTAAACTCCTGTGATCCGCCTACGTAGATGGTATCGCCATTTCTCTCTACGTTAATATTGAAATCCCTTAGCACGTTTATTGTGGCATCTATGTACGGTCGTGACTTCACGGGAGGCCTAATACTGATTTCAATGCCGCCCTCAGTAAATGGTGCAAGGTATAGAAGCGATGATATGTATTGCGAACTAACTGAGCCATTTATCATAATATAGCCGCCAACAACCCTATTGCCAACAACTCTAATAATACTACCAATCCTATCAATTTTCACGTTAAGGCTCCTTAACGCACCTATTAATTCATCCATGGGCCTATCAATTAATGAGCCCCTGGGCATTAACAGCGTTACTCCCTCTATACCCGAGTAAGCCCCGGTCAGGGTTCTAAGGGTGAAACCGCTCTCACCGACATCAACGACCCTAAGTCTCTCAAGGGAAACACCGCGCCTGATCCTCACGCGGTCCCCCCTGATTTCGATTTCGGAAATTGGCTTGACCCCCCTAATCATGGACCAAGCATCGTCACCCCAATTCAATTTACTAAGTGAGACCCAGGTCCTAGATAACGCCGAGGCAAGTAAATACCTGAGTGTTAACGCCTTAGATGGTGGGGCTTCGATGACTGTCTCACGGGCCTCAAAACCATTAATAAGCAACCTGCTCATTAATTAATTGTTTACCAATATAATAAAAGTTTTATGGAATAAATTATGGTTCAACTTGAAACAAGTTATTCGGGTAATTATTTAATCGTTAGGGATGGCAGGACTTCCTCACTGGGAATTGACTAATTTAAGTGCGACATCTGTTATTGACTCCTCATCAAGCCCATAAAACCTCAGTAATTCCTCCTCAGACCTACCCCAATGGCCATAACCATCAACGCCAAGCATCTTCACCCTGGCAATACCACTAACCAACTCTGCAATGGCGGAACCAAGGCCACCCCTTGGTGAGTGCTCCTCAACAACGATTATATTACCAACCCTATGGGCAATCCTCTTAACGGTATATTCATTGAGCGGCTTTATTGTGGGCACATTATAAACACCGACTTTAATACCCATTTTCCTAAGCTCCATGGCTGCCTTAACAGCACCGTACAGTGGAGGTCCATAACCCATTATTGCCGCATCATCTCCATCCACCAACTCATAGACATCACCAAGCCTAAACTCGTAATCCAAGTCCATTGTTATTGGCGGTGAGTAATCACGGCCAATCCTAACATAGACAGGGCCCCTGTGCTCTATTATCCTTGGTATTATCCTCTCCACATCCCAGGCATCCGCCGGCGCAACAACGATCATGTTACTAAGGGTCCTCATTAGAGCCACATCCTCAATTGCCTGATGGCTCGGTCCGTCCGCGAAGTCACTGAGACCTGCGTGTGTTGCTATTAACTTGACATTGAGGTTCATCCTACCCAGGGAATTCCTTATTTGTTCCCAGCCCCTCATCATGAACATTGCGTATGCCATAGCAATAGGCACATACCCACCCAGCGCAAAGCCCACGGCGACGCCAATGAGGTCCTGCTCAGAAATTCCAATATTGAAGTACCTACCTGGGAATCTCTCGCCGAAGTACCTGGCCCTGGTTGATTCACCGACATCCGTGGTAATAACCACTAACTTATCATTATCCTCACCAAGCCTTGCCAAGGTAACACCCAGGGCTTCCCTCATTGAGAATTGTGGTCTTTGTGGTGGGTTAAGGGTTTGCTTACCACTATTCTCAAGGTTTTTAATTCCTCTACCCCTAATGGTGCTTAGGAAAATCACTGACGGTTTTCCCCTGTTTTCACGGGCCTTAATAATGAGATTAATGATTTCCTCATAATCATGACCATTACCATAAAGCACATTCCAACCGAGGGCCTCGAAGATCCTCACGTAATTAATGGGCTTTATGGTGCTCGTCGGTCCATCAAGTTGATAACCATTTAGGCTAACTATTGCTATTAGGTTGTCGAGACCATACTTAGTGGCTGTCATTGCTGCCTCCCAGGGCTGGCCCTCATTCAACTCACCATCACCCATTAATACATACACAACCCCATCGCTGCAACCCCTGGATCTACTTGTCAATGCCAATCCAACACCCATACTGAGTCCCTGGCCCAATGAGCCCGTTGTGGCGTCTATGTAGGGTAGGTCCATGTTATCGGCATGTGTGGACACGCTGGAGGTTAATTGATTAATTTCCATGAGTTTCTCGGCAGGTATTGCGCCCTCCACGGTTAGTATTGCATATAGTGCTGGCGCGACATGCCCGATACTGAGTATGAACCAATCCCTACAATCATTATTGCCCTTCCTCATTATTCTAGTAAGTACGTTTATTACATCTAAAGCAGCCAGCGAAGAACCCAAGTGAATGTAGGGAAACTCCCTATCCAACTTGATCAATAGGTCCCTTGCCCTATCCCTAACCTCAACAAGCCTATTGAGGTCCAGCGAAATCCCCAACTTCTCAATTACCATTGGAATTCCCGATATTCCATACGCGCCATTCAACACCCAGCAAATATTTAAGGATTATCCTAACCTATATTATCTATATTTATTAGGAAGTCTGCGGTATAGGGATCACACGATATAGCGTGCGCCTACGGGATTAGTAAGCAAGTAATAACCCCAGTTCCTCTCTACATAATCTATAAACGGTCCCTCCTCCCCAGGTTTAAACATGGCAAATATGGCCGGTCCATTACCACTAACACCGGCGGTTACGGCACCAAGACCTAGCGCGGCGCCTATGGTATCCAATGCCCTGTGGTACCTCAGGGACTCCGCGACTAGGATACCGTTTATCGTGGTTGCCCTCCATAGGTCACCATTTAAGGCAATATTGAATAATTCCCTGTATATTCCGGACAGTGATTTCAGCCTATCTATGTTGCTCAATTTCTTTTTCTCCTTATATCCAGTGATCAATACCTTGAGTTCACTGATGGGTAGTTGCTTAATGATCTTCATTGATTTATTGTCAGTCAAGACAGCACCGCCGAGTATTGCGGCAGATGCATCATCAAAGGCTCCCGTTATTGATGATCCGTGCGCCCTGGTTATAATGGCAGTTAACCTAGCAGCCTCCACTGGGTTTATGTCCCTATCCATGAACCTCATCATGGCGTAAATAACACCTGCCGCAACGGCACTATTACTCTTTAAACCACTGGCACTGGGGACCTCACTGTTAACATTAATGCATACGTTGATTTTAGAATTGAATTCTCGCTCCAGGTAGTTAAGGATGAATAGCAGAAAATCATTCATATTACAGGATCCCTCATTAACAGTTACCTTGACCTTTAGGTCTATGGCAATGGCGCCGCCCAGCCATGCAGGTATTGCGTTTACTATCGATACTCCTCCATAGGTTATGTATTCCACGATCTTTGGACTCATGATCTATTTAATATTAGTATTTAGTACCAATATTTTTAAATTTCTAATTATTAGTACCTAGTAATGTCTACATGGGACAAACTGCTTGCGAGTAGGCCCGTACTGGTCTGCGTCGTACCCATGAGGAAGCCATCTTTCTATTACCTACCGGCATCATGCGAGGCCGTGGAGCTTAGACTTGATTACCTGGATAGGCTTGATTTTACGCAAGAGATTAAGGAGTTGATAGAGAACTACGTGTCGCACTACCCAACGATAATTACGGTGAGGGAGCGTGATGAGGGTGGTAACCACGGTGTTGACCCTGAGATTAAGTACAAGCTATTCGAGTTCGGCAAGGGTATTGGCGCCTTGTTGGATATAGAGGTGAGCCTATTAATGAGGAAGCCCGATATTTATGGTGATCTTGCGGAGGGTTCCATAGTGTCCAGGCATGTCTTTAGCAAGGATGTTAATTCCTATGAATTGGCGATTAAGGACCTAGACGTGGCCAGGAAGTTTAGGGCGTTGATATACAAGGTCTTCTCAATAAATGATAACGACTTCATAAACCTACTAAACCTGCTGAATGCAGGCGATATTTACGTTGCTGTCATACCAAGAAACCCCATGTTTAGGGCCGTATCGATAATGATGGGTTCAGCCCTAATGTTCTGTTCAACACGTGGAAAGACAGGCCCAGGGCAGTTAAGTATTGGTTTATGTAATAAGGTTAAGATGCTTAAGGCCCCATTGTCAATGTTTGACAGGGAATGATCACGGGTATTCCCCACGTAACCTCAAAAGAATCTCCTTCCACGTGGGCCTCTCAATATCCCCAAACCAAATCCTATCAGCCTCAAGGGCCTGCCTAACAAGTATCTCAAGTCCATCCACATGGGGTATTGAGTATTCACGGGCCAACCTAATAAGGTGAGTATCGCCCTTAGGCACATACGCCAAATCAAGCACCAACCCAACGCCCAGATCCCTGGGGTTCATTGGAAATGGTTCATTGATACCCAGCGGCGTTGCATTAACCAGTAACCAAGCACTAAGTCCCATGTTGGGCTGGAGGGAAAGGGCTACACAGTCAACACCCCATGATTCGATTAACGAGCACAACTCGCGCCCATGCTCAAGCGTCCTGTTCAACACGTAAACCCTGGAGCAGCCTAGATCCCTAAGGGCCAGGGCAACAGCCCTCGCAACGCCGCCAGCACCAATAATCAAGGCATCCTCCCCTGAGTAACCCCCCTCGCTCAATGCATGCCTAATGGCTATGTAATCGGTGTTGTAACCCAGTAATTCTCCGTCCTTGTTCATCACGGTGTTAACGCTATTGAGCACCTTTGCGGGGCCCACAACGTCGTTGATTAAATTAACTATGGACACCTTATGGGGCATCGTTACGTTGAAGCCGCCTAACGAGTCCTTAGCCACCTCCACAAAGTAATGTAGTTTCTTTGGCGGTATCCTCAATGGGACGTAGATGGAATCTACACCTAATACCTTGAATACGTAATTATGAATGTTCGGTGAAAGGGTGTGGTTCAGTGGGTACCCGATTACGGCGTAGACCTGCATTCCTCAGTCACCAGTTTTGTTAAGTCTTCAATTCTCACCCTAACCAAGTCCCACCTACCCACGTCAATCACCACAGGCAACTTAATGAACCCACCACTCCTCTTCTTATCTCTCATCATGGCATTAACCAACCCATTCGCATCAATAGTAACCCTATTGACTAGGTTAAACCGCGTCAATGCATCCACTAATAGGCCGGGTACATCCCTCAACGTATAGCCTAGTTTAACACCAATACGTGCTTCACAGATCATGCCTAGCGCTACCGCCCTGCCATGGCTAATTGAGAAGTTAGACACGGATTCTATGGCGTGACCCACGGTATGCCCATAATTAAGCACAGCCCTTATAACGCCCCTATCCAACTCATCCTTCTCGACAATACTCGCCTTATTAATAAGAGATCTGTAAATAATCTCCTCAAGAACCTCATAATCTCTACCTAATAATTTGTCCGGGTTATTCATTACCTGGCTCAGTAACTCCCTATCCATGGTTATGCCATACTTAATGACCTCAGCAAAACCATCAATGTAACTAGGCATTGGTAGTGATTCCAGGAAGGATAGGTCAATGATTATGTACCTTGGCTGCCTAATAACACCTATCACGTTCTTAAGGCCAAGAGCATTAACACCAGTCTTACCGCCTAGAGATGCGTCAACCATGGAGAGCATCGTTGTTGGTACATTAACATAATCAACGCCCCTTAGGTATATTGATGCTGAGAAACCCACAACATCTAGGACACTACCACCACCAACACCAATGAATAGGCCATCCCTGTCAATACCAATTTCATGGGCATTTCTCACGATACTTAATGCCGTCTCAATACTTTTACCTTCTTCACCATCAATTATTGGAACCACGGGGCATTTCACCTTAACTCTATTGGCAATACTCCTAGATACAAATGCCACACACCCAGTGTATTTTCCCGAAATTTTTTCCAGGGCATCGCCATGATTAGCATTGATTAAGACCTCGACATTACCATCACGTGATTTATAGGTGAATTCCCTCATAACGACCTACCGATTGCCCTGGCAACCTCCCTACCCTTAACCATTAATTCCCTAAACATGTCGAAGGTTAACTGCTGCTCGGCATCCGAAAGAGCCTCCCAAGGCCTTGGATGAACCTCCACCAGGAGCATATCTGCGCCGGCGGCTATTGCTGCGAGAGCCAGTGGTATTACTAAGTCCCTCCTACCCGCTGGGTGTGATGGATCAACGCAGATTGGCAGGTGCGTTAGTTTCTTCGCGGCAGCGACGGCACCGAGGTCCAGGGTAAACCTAGTGGCATGCTCAAAGGTCCTTATGCCCCTCTCGCAGAGTACCACGTTACCATTACCCTCAAGTAGTACATACTCCGCCGCCTGTAACCACTCATCAACGGTATTCCCAAGGCCGCGCTTTAGGAGTACGGGCTTACCCAACCTACCGACCTCCTTGAGTAATTCGAAGTTCTGGGCATTCCTAGCACCAATCTGAAGCATGTCAACGTACTCAACCATGGTCTTAGCCGTCCTGACGTCCATTATCTCAGAGACCACTGGCATACCAACCTCATCCCTGACCCTCCTAAGTATCTTAAGACCCTCAACACCAAGCCCCTGGAAGCTGTATGGATTAGTCCTTGGCTTAAACGCACCGCCCCTGAGTAATTTGGCGCCTGCTTCCTTAACGGCTATTGCCGTATCCCTAACCTGCTCATAACCTTCCACGGCGCATGGACCCGCAGCAACTATTACGTCATTACCACCGATCCTAACACCGTCAACATCAACTATTGTCCCATACCTCCAGGCATTACTCACTAATTGATACTTAGTCTTAATTTCAATAACCACTGCATTTGGATCTACCGACTTAACGGCGTTGGCATCAACCTTTGAGTCAGGCCAGGTAACTATTAATTCCTCATCATATATCCTGACAATGTTTAATTTAACCTTAGCCTTATCCAATAAGCTGGCTATATCATTCGCCCTATCCTTCGATGCCTTGATTATCATGTACCAACACCCCCAATAACATCGTTTCCATTAAGCCCCTTAACCACCTCCTTTAATAAATCACCCAGTTCCTCAGCCACACTCCTCGAATATGGGTTAAGCCTAAATAATTCATTACTAACCTCGGGTTGCTCCAAAATCCTCTCCAAGGCCTTAAGTGTGTACTTGAGACTATGAGTGGCTAGTGGTGTATCTAGGTCAAGACCAGCCCTCTTCATTGCCCTATAAAGCGTTAGTAATAGTATGTGGTGCGCAACCTGGATGTAAGCCATTAACCTATCATGCTCCTCAGGACTGCTTAGAACCACGACTTTAAAGCCTGCATCGGTGAAGAGTTCTCTGGTCATATCGATCCTATCACTACCTGACTTTGATGGTATTAGGACCACGGTCTCGCCAATTGGATTACCCAGCTCACCAAAGAGAGGGTGTGCACTTATGTAGTGGAATCCTGCCCTTAGGGACTCGCTCTCGATAAGCCTAAACATGGGCGCCTTAACGGAGAATAGGTCCATGACCACGGAACCCCTGAACCTACCTGAGTATTTAGTAATTATGTCCAGGGAGTCGGGAGTCGGCCTTGTGGCCAGCATAATGATGTCGCCAGGCACCAACTCCTCGGAACGCCTCTGAAGGGCAACGTTAGTAACCCTACCAAGCACCTTGGCCAGCGTCCTACCAACCCTACCACTACCAACTATAGTCACTCTAATATCAAGTTTATTCGTTAGTTGAATTCTCGTAGATGCCCCAATTATGGACTGCGCAATCCCAATTGCAGACTCAAGATCGACACCAAACCTACCCAAACCCTCAACCCACCTGGCAATAACCTCCCTCTCACGATCCCCATCAACAATCGGCAAACCAAGACTCCTCTTAACCCTACCAACCTCAGCCGCAAGCCTAACCCTCTCCCCAATCAGTCTCATCAACTCTTCATCAACAGCATCAATACCACGCCTCAACTCAGAGAGCATAATAACCACCCGAGTACACTATGATTACTCACGACTAGGTTAGGGCAATAACAGGGTTTAACCCTGGACCTTACGAATCTAGATATTCCATAGAGGTCCCAGAGCTATTAAGAAACTATATTTTTAAACATTATCACTATTTACCGTATTAACAAAACACCTAAGGCCTACAACAGCATTCCTCATTAACTTGTCGGGCAGTACGTAGGTATTACCCTCTTTAATGAGTAATCAAGCAACGCCTTAATTAGGGAGTCAACAATGGAGTTATTCAATTCCCTACCCTCCATAGCCTCAAGGGCCTTTTTAATAATTGACCAGCGACAACCACCAACACAAACCTCGAGTATCCTCAAGTACCCCCTCTCCACCAAGTGCCTACCCTCATTAATGAAATTACAAATCTCCCTACGAATCAAATCAATAGCCTCCCTCCTAGTCTCACTTAAAACATCATCAAAACCCACCCTCAAAGCCCTATGGCCGAAGAACGTCAGCCAACCAGGATTACCACCAAGCTCCTCATACACCTGCTCAGCCTTGTCAAATTCAATACCCTGCTCCCTAAACCCACGCCTCAGAAACTCAATTGCTTGATCCTTACTAAAGGGCTTGAGCGTAATGTTAACATAAGCCCTGCCAAGCAATGATGATTCAGGGTCATTCAATTTAAGGAATTTAGTGAAGACCCTAAACTCAGACCCAGTTATGATGAACGTTATGTTCCTCAAGTTATCATATGCGTAGGCAAGCACGGGTAATACATCGAAGCCCCTCGCTTTAACAAGCTCTTGAGCCTCATCAAGGACGATAATAACCCTCAACCCCTCATCACTAGCCCAATCATTTAATGAATCAAGGATATCAGCAAACACAGCCCCTATCCCTACCCCAGGAAAAACTCACCCTAAAACCGCTAATACTCACACCCCTAATCCTCGAGAGAATACTCAATAACCTTCTCGACCTAACCCTAGCATTTATGGAATCCTCAAGCGCCTTAACAAAATCCCTATAACTCACGTAACCACCCTCCTCAAACCTCCTCAGGTCTATGTAGAAGTAATTACTTGGTGCATATTCATTGAGTACGGCCTTAATCAATGAGGACTTACCAACCCTCCTAAAGCCGAAGACCACCACCAACGGCTCATTAAGGCTAGCCCTAAGCCTCTCAGCCTCATCATCCCTATCGAAAAAGTCCCTAAGGCTCTCCTTAACCCTAATGTCAAAGAGCAGTTAACCCCCACCCAACTAGGTTACCCCCTCCCAACCTTTTAGGCCTACTTCCTGATGGCCCTCGGTATTAGGCCGGCCCTCATTGCGTGGTCCACGAGGACTATAGCCGTCATCGCCTCAGCCGCCAGTATCGCCTTTGGCGCCGTGGACACGTCATAACGACCCCTAAAGGTTATCACCGCCTCAGTCATCCTCTCCAAATCCACTGTCCTTTGGGGCTTCCTGATGCTGGGCGTTGGCCTAAAGGCAACCCTAAACCTAATGGGCTCACCAATACTCATGCCGCCGAGTGTCCCACCAACCCTGTTGGTCTCAAGTCTCGGCCTGCCGTTCCTAAGCACTATCTGGTCATTGGCCTCACTACCCTTCATCCTAGCAAGCCTAAAGCCAAGCCCGAACTCAACACCGACTGTACTACCTATTGACATGACTGCCTTCGCTAAATCAGCCTTTAACTTGTCGAAGACGGGTTCGCCAAGTCCCGGCGGGACCTCCGTAGTGAGCACCTCACCAATACCACCAACGCTGTCGCCCTCCTTAACAGTATTTACTAAAACATCTATTGTTCTTCTCACTGCATCATCATCAACCATGGGAAGCGGCTTCTCCCAGGACTTAACCACATCCTCAAACGTATAATCCTCCCTGGATATGGCCACGCCGCCAAGCTCAACCAGGTGGCTGGCAACATCGACATTTATTGTTTGCTTGAGCACGGTCTTCGCAATGGCCCCAGCTACTATCCTAGCCACTGTCTCCCTACCACTGGCCCTACCACCACCCCTATGGTCATAAAACCTACCAAACTTTAGGTAATAGGCGAGGTCCGCGTGGCCAGGCCTAGGCTTCATCCAAAGTTCATTGTAGTAATCAGAGATGGCCCTCTTATTCCAAACAACAACCGCTATTGGCGTACCCTCGGTAAACCCATCCTTAACACCAGACAGTATTTGAAACTCCTCATCCTCACACCTAGGATTAAGAATCGGTAGCTGACAAAAGCGTCTCCTACCAAGTTCCCTCCCAATGAAGGACTCATCAATAACCACACCGGCTGGAACGCCATCAACCACAACGCCAACAGCAGGACCATGGGACTCCCCAAAGGACATAACCCTAA
This sequence comes from Vulcanisaeta souniana JCM 11219, assembly GCF_026000775.1. Classification (GTDB taxonomy): domain Archaea; phylum Thermoproteota; class Thermoprotei; order Thermoproteales; family Thermocladiaceae; genus Vulcanisaeta; species Vulcanisaeta souniana. The sequence goes on from NZ_AP026830.1 coordinate 1,344,124, forward strand.
ACATGCGCCCAAAGACACTACCCATCAAAACAACGCACTATTTAACCTATATAAGCATTAAAAACGCCACAAACCACGAGAAACAACAACCAAAAGCTTAAAACCTCAATAAACGCTATTAACCTGCGGCCGTGGTCTAGGCTGGTCTAGGATGGCGGCCCCCCGAGCCGCAGAACCCGGGTTCAAATCCCGGCGGCCGCACCAAACAACGTTCAATCTAACCCAGATTCGTCACCATAATTATCATTACCCACAGGATTATGAGTACTTATTTATTGAATCGTTGCATAGTTACCCGTAGATAGTACCCATGGATTACGTGCGGTCATAGGTTTACTAACATTATTATGTCCGTGCTTCTCACGGTCTTTAAACGATGAGTTTATGATTTTTGCGTTGGTATTAAATCACGGGAAATTACGAAATACTTGGTAGTGGTGTCATTACAAGGGTTTGAATGCGCCATGCCTAAACAGGTCTGGATCCAGGGATTGTCATTAAGTGCGTGCAATCTCCGCTTCATTGGTCCCGATGATGTGCTAATCTAAAGGTTAAATGCCGTATTGTTGAGGCCATGACGATGGCAATTGCATTAAATTATTTATACGCCTTTATTTTGCGAAGCCGTTCATACCTACCTTTTTCTCGAGAACTTTCATATCATAATCAATATTAACCAAGTACTCCCAGAGCGCGTCAAGTGCCTCGTCCTTATTAATAAAGCCCAGCCTAGCCTTGACTATAGTATCAAAGGCGCAGCCAAGTATCTTTTCCCCACATCGCCTTATACCCTTTCCCACATTTTTAATTTCTTCGTTTTGCCATTTTAATTTTTTGCCTATATTGAATAATAAGATAAAATTGAAAATATGAAGGTTATAATACACAAATGCTATACATATAACTTATATGTATTTTTTGTTCTATCGATAAGGATAAATAATATAAATATAAGTTAAATAGGTAATAACGAAGCCCATACCTGCTCTGCATTCACTACATTGATGCGAACCCAACGACCCGGCCAAAACTGGGCCGCTGGGCCCCGTGTCAATGGCGTGGGTGCATGCAGGGGGCAATTTCCTCCTGTTTAATTCTTTGTTGCAATTATAGCCGTTAATTGTAGGGAAAGCCTTTTAATGAATTGTTTAATTGGTTGTTTTGATGAAGTTCCTGGTCCTTAATTGGCAGAGGCTTGTGGATTTGTCGCTGGATCTGTCGCTTATGATTAAGGACACTGGTTATAGACCTAACTCGGTTGTAGCCATACTCAGGGGTGGCTATATCGTGGGTAAGTTGGTGTCTGACTTTCTTGGTGTTGATGAACTTGTTGTCCTTGGTTTAACCAGTTATGGGGCTAGGGTTGGTCAAGGCGATGAACCCGTAGTTACGTACCCAATATTTCATGACCTAAGGGGCAAGAGCGTGCTCGTTGTGGATGATGTTGCGGACACAGGCAGGACGCTGGCCATGGCTAGGGACATACTAAGGTTTTATGGGGCTAGGGAAGTCAAGACAGCCACACTATATGTTAAGCCCTGGTCCAGTATAAAGCCCGACTACTACCTGGACATTGTTGATAGGTGGATCCTATTCCCCTGGGAGGTTGGGGAGGTGGTTAGGGATCAACTCCGTAATTCTAACGTAGACTCAGTGATCAGAGACCTAAATCTAGTGGAGTACTTCGGTGAGGACTTTGTTCGTAAGCTCATGAGGTTACTTCGTTGATTCCTACTCGTACTCAATGGTTGCCGGTGGCTTGGGCGTCACGTCGAAGCCAACTGCCGCAATCCTGTTATCACTCATGATCTCTCTAGCCACGTTAACCAAAGTGTTGCGGTCCAGTCTCGGTACATCGGCGGTCATAAAGTCCTCGGTAAGCACGGCTCTTATGGACACGAAGTACTTGCCTGAGTCTCCTTCGGTTAAACCATAGATAACGTGAGTCACATCACCTATGGTTAAGTACCTGTGCAGCTCATAGGCATCATCCCACTTTGTTAGGCGGCCCTTAACCAATGCCACGTGTCCATAGGACCTCGAATCGCCCTTAACGCCAGTCGCCCTAACCTTGAACAAATTCACATGTAGATCGCCTAGGTTAACCACGTTCCTTGATAATTCGTCACTGGGCATGGTGCTGTATTCCCAAGCGGCCGCGAACCACTGACTAAGTCCCATGTCGCCTAGTCTTCTTTCAACTATTTCGGTAGACCTCCTAACAATATCGAGTTTCTCAAGGGTTAACTCACCCACGGCCCTAATGCTAAGTCCAGGCCCTGGGAAGGGTTGTCTATTGATTATCTCGCTTGGTACACCGAGTGCCCTGGCCACCTCCCTAACTTGGTCCTTGTATAATTCCCTTAGCGGTTCTATTAGTTTGAAGCCGTACTTCGTTGATGTATCGATACCGATCTGCTCAAGAACGTTATGCTGCGTCTTAATGCCACCCTTTGTTTCGATCCAGTCAGGGGCTATTGTGCCCTGAACCAGCCAGTCACAGCCGTACTTTTTCGCGATGCCCGAGAGGACGGTGTAGAAAACCTCCCTAAACCTTATTCTCTTTTCCTCCGCATTGCTTAGTCCAAGCACTGCTCCATAGAATTGCTCATGGGCGTCCACAACCTCAATTGGTAAAATACCCTTGAGTAACTCCTTAACGTGTGTGGGCTCGTTAAGTCTCATGAAGCCCGTATCAATGAAGACCGCCCTCAGCCTATCGCCAAGGGCCTTCCTGGCTAGGACCGCCGCCGTGGTGCTATCCACACCACCACTAATTGCAGCCAGGGCGCAGTTAATGGGTAAGGACCTCATGCCCTCCACAGCCCTATTAATGATTTCAATCGTACTCATCGGTAATCAATTTAATTAATTATTTAAATACCTTGCCCCTAAATAACCAGGGGACCTACACGGTATTATTTAATTAAACATAATAAGATGATCAATAATGTAATTGATGGCCTTACTCCGAAGAACACCTGCTCATGCCGTGATTAGTTACAGGGGCGGAATTATGGTGCATACCGAGTGGATTTAGCGGCATAATTCAAGGAAGTTCCTCATTATCACTAGTCCGTGTTCCGTGTGCCTAACCTCCGGGTGGAACTGCACGCCGAATCGCTTGAGGGCCTCATTGGACATAGCCTCAATCGGGACCTTCTCACTGTGTGCCAATATTTCAAAGCCCCTCGGTGGTTTAACCACACTTATGTTGTGGCTTTCCCAGGCAGTGAAGGAATTGGGAGTACCCCTGAGTATTGTGTCTTCTCTATCGACATGTACCCTAACGCCACCGAACTCTGGATAACCCGCCGCCAACTCGCCCCCGTATGCATATGCCATTAATTGATGACCAAGGCATATGCCCAGAATAGGGCCGGGGAATTCAAGGATGTAGTTAATAGCGTTTCCTGTCTTTGGTAGGTCCCCTGGTATGTTCCATGGACCACCACTGATTATGAGACACTTGAAGGATTGCCTAATCCTATCAACTGGTTCATTCGGGTCTAGGAAGCTACCCCTGAACCCCAGCTCAAGCACGCGCCTAAGTATTAGGTGGTTGTATTGTCCGCCGAAATCAAGAATTCCAACCGCCACATTGATGCGGAGCGGGAATTATTTAAATACTTTATTATTAGGACCAGCACGTTAACGGCATATTTATGGGCTCTTTATTTAATGAGTTAATTAAATAAATTAAACAATTCATTAAATGGAAATCCCGTGCTTGGTACGCAAAAGATTTTTAAATGTTTCATTTCTCGATGGAATAATGGAGACCAAACAGGGTGTATTCCTTAGGGAGTCCACGGGTTTAGTCAAGGAGGCTGGTTTTTGGGATGCTGTTTCAATAAATATTGCTAACATGTCCATAGGAGCTGCGCTGGGTACTGTGGGGTTCACTCTGGCGGTGCTACCCAGCGTTACTGGTGTAAACCTGGTCTATGCATCGTTAATTGCATTTTTGCTTTCAGTGCCTCAAATAATAGTCTACACACTACTAACCACGTTAATACCGCGCACCGGTGGTGACTATGTCTGGCTAACCAGGGCATTCGGACCAAGGGCTGCCTGGCTCGTTAATGGCTTGGTCATGGCATTCGTAATACAGGCCCTGGCCTACTACGCACTTGTTGCCATAGCTGGCGTCTTTCAGCTTGAGTCTGTACTACCGATATTGGGTATAAATGCGTCTTTCAATACCTTGTCCATGATATCCATAGCCATCGCCCTTTTCGCCGTTATAGTCATAACAAACATATTGGGTACTAAGTACGGCATTAGGTTAATGACCGTACTAACCACCATATCGCTCATTGGGTTAATAATTACAGTGGTAATATTATTTATAACACCCAGGTCCATGGCCATTGCGGCAATTAATAAGTTACTACCCAGTGGCTACACATACTCATCACTCGCCAGTAGTTACAAGGGCCCTGAATTCACATTGAGCGGCGCGTTCATGGTGATACCATTCTTCGCGCTCTATGTTTATCCATGGTTAATGGCAGGACCAGCAATAGCATCTGAGATAAGGGGTAGGGGTGCCATTAAGTATAACGTGCCTGCGGCGGCCTTAATAACGATGGTAATGGCAACAATAGGCTTCGAAGCCCTTTACCGCTCGCTGGGTTTTAACTTCGTGACCGCCGCATTGTCCAACCCCAACATTAATGGTATCCTGAATTACTGGACCATTGCCATGGCCGTGTCAAGCAATAACGTGCTCAGTTGGATTATTGGTATATCATCAGTCACCTGGTACCTGGCAATACTGGCCTACGGCGCCATTGTGATTGTTAGGTATTGGTTTGCCCTTGCCCTTGATAGGGTTTGGCCGAGTTTCTTTGCGTATGTAAGTCCTAGGTTTGGAACGCCAATATACGCACATGCATTTGACCTGGCAATAACGGCAATGCTCATTGCGCTAACGGGCATATTCTACGGAACATTCACAGCACTATACGGAACTGAGGTTGGCCCACTGACATACTTAGCGTTGGTCGGCGTCGCCGCAGTCTTGATAGCCCTAAGGAAGAACAGGGAATTGAGTGGTGGGGTTAGGACCGCCCTTATTGTTTCTGGTATTCTTCAATTCCTCGTATTCATATTCCTCGACTATGAATTCCTAGCCTATCCACAGATTTGGGGCGGTAATTGGCTGGCCTACGGCGTTGAACTCGGCGCAGTAGTACTCGGTATTGCAGCCTATGTAATCGCAAGATCAATCTACCTAAAGAGGTATGGCATAGACATATCAGTAGCCTACGTGGAAATACCACCAGAGTGATTAGTGATGGATAAGGCCGACCTAATTATAAGGGCTAAGTACGTAATAACAATGGCAAATCCATTAATTATAGAGGATGGCGCCGTGGCCATAGATAATGGCCTAGTTAAGGCGGTGGGTAGGGCAAGCGACGTACTCAGCCAGTATAGGGGTGAGGGGGTCATTAATAGGGACAGGCACATCCTAATGCCGGGCCTCATTGACACCCACACACATACACAGCAGGTATTGCTCAGGTCTTTCATTAATGATGAGAGGCTTGCGCTACCGCCATTATGGACAAAGCTCCTAATACCATTCGAGGAATTACTCAATGATGACTTGACATACCTGTCATCACTTATGAGCGTCACTGCCATGGCCAAGAACGGCATCACATACTTCATTGAGGCTGGCGCACCGAGACCTAGGGAGTTGGTTAAGGCGATTAATGAGGTCGGTATTAGGGGTGTGGTTACGCCGTCGACCTTTAATGTACGTGGAGATGAAATCATCGATGCTGATGATGTCATACGTGGAATTGAGGAATTACTGCCGGAGGTTAATGATAAGGTTAGGGTGTGGTGTTCAATTAGGCAGGTAATGATGGTTACTGAAGACCTACTCCTCAAGGCAAAGGATTTCTGCCTAAATAGGGGATTGGGCATAACCTATCACTTGGGTGAGTACCAGGGCGAGGTCGATTACGCGCTCACTAAGTACGGTATTAGGCCCCTCGAAGTCTTCGATAAACTTGGCTTAACGCTAATAAGGCCTACGGTGATAGCACATGCCATTTATCTATCCAGTAGAGAAAGAACCATTATTAGGGATAGGGGGTTAGGCATTGCCTGGTGCCCAACGGTTGACTCAATAGCCATGGGTCCTCATTGGCTACCCATGTTTAATGACGTGTTGTTTGGCTTTGGAAGTGATGGCGGTGCATTCACAAGTCTCGATCTGTTGCACGAAACCAAGATCGCTAAAGCCGTGGGCAAGGCATTAACTGTGGGTATTACCTATGATAAGTCCTCCTTCAACTCCATTACAATGCTTAGGGCACTCACAGGCTGGGGTGGCCTATTAGTTGGGGATAATGTTGGGGCAATTAAGGAGGGATTTAAGGCTGATTTAATAACGCTTAGGCTTAATGATACCAGGGCATTACCTGCGTATGACCCTGTGGAGTCTGTGGTATCGTTTTTGGGTGGTCATGATGTTAATGATACGTTGGTAGGTGGTAGGTTTGTTGTTAGGGATGGTAAATTAATAAGTACTAATGAGGATGATATTATTGAGAAATTGTATGCGGTGATGCCTAGTGTTAATGAGAAATTGAACAACATGAAACACGGGCTTTTTAATCCCATTTTACATACATAAAATGTAAAGTATGATGAGGATTTAAAATTAAAATTAATAGGAATAATTAGTCCATGCATATGGTTTAGGTTTGCATTAATAACTGACGTAGAGCACATGACATGCTCTTCGTAGTAAGTTAGTTTTTTAAGGTCATTCTAACCAAACAGGCATAAGTATGGTATTGCTTAGAACAATACTATGTTGCATAGAGTTACTTATATTCAGTATCATAGCTGGATTACTTGGGTCACTAACAGGTTTGGGGGGTGGTACGGTATTAGTACCCCTACTTACATTGTTCCTGGGAATACCAATAGCCTATGCCGCTGGTGCATCGCTAATATCCACAATAGCCACCTCGAGCGGCGCAGCCAGTGCGTACATTAGGGATAAGATAACTAATGTCAGGATTGGCATGGGTCTCGAGATAGCCACTACGACAGGGTCAATAGTTGGTTCATTAACGGCAGCCTACATATATAGCCACAGCCTTGCGTGGATCGTCTACGTGGTCTTCGGCATAGTAATACTGACATCAATAATACCAACAGCCCAAAGGGGTAAGTATGAAATACCTGATCCGAGGAGGCCTGATCGAACCACGAAGATCTTTAAGCTGTACGGTAGTTACTACGATGACGCACTAAAGAGGGAGGTTAAGTATTGGGGTGTTCGTTGGTGGCTCGGCGAATTAATAATGTTCTTCGCAGGTTTCATCAGTGGGTTGTTGGGTATTGGTAGTGGTGCCCTTAAGGTCCTCGGGATGGACTGGGCCATGAATCTACCCATGAAGGTGAGCACAACAACGAGCAACTTCATGATAGGGGTAACGGCTGCCACGGGCAGTGCCCTGTACTGGTACTTCGGTTATATACAGCCGATGATGGCTGCCGTGACTGCCATCGGCGTCCTGATAGGGGCTATGAGTGGTACGAAGATACTGGTGAGGATTACGAATAAGCAGGTTAGGTGGGTCTTCCTGGCAATACTGGCTTTCCTAGGCATGGAGATGCTGCTTAAGGGCCTATATATGGACCACGTAATAACGATAGCCGTGACAACCCAATACCTATTGAGCGTAATCTTCACGGTCATAGTGATGACGATCCTCTATTACCGCTACGGCATATTAATGGCGAGAAAGGAGAGAAGGACCGCAATTAGGGGTGGTGGAAATGCCTAGGCAAGACATGGACTATGTGATTGGGCTTGCCCTTAGGTACGGTGTTATAATCAGCATAGCCCTAATACTAATTGGTGTTATACTCTTCCATGTTAAGGGTGAGGCCCTTGGGTGCAGCGAGACACTGATCATGAACCCAACATCCCCGGTAAACACCACAGTCATACCACCAATGTACGCATTATCCAGGCTACCTAACCTAGACCCTCTCTCGTTCATAATACTTGGGCTCATGGTCCTCATAGCGACCCCAGTGCTTAGGGTTGCCCTGGGTATTGCCTCCTTCGCAATGGAGAGGGATTGGCTCTACGTGTTCATAACCGTGGTGGTATTCATAAACCTAATGCTCGCCATATTCGTACTACCATCAATAATGCACCTACATGCAAATCCACAGTTACTCAAGTTACTCTGCCCATCCTCATAAAACCCCATCAAACTCTCTCAAAGGATACTATTATTGACGCCGTTATTATTAGGGCATAGGCTATTAACGTCAATGCCGTAGGCACTTGCCTAAAGAATAGGAGGCCCCAAATAGCTGCCAGTACAGGCTCCACCGTGGCTATAACCGAGGCCGTGGAAGCCCTCAACCTCGAAACCCCCATAGCGAAGAGCCTATAGGGTATCACCGTGGTAACTATACCCAAGTAAACACCCCACAAGGCCGGCCTAACTATTGGTCTCCAGTAACTCGTCATTATTGAGTAAGCAATTGCGGTTGGTGCAGTTATTATTAATGTATACGGCATTGCACCCAAGGAAACATCAGCCCCATCGCCCGCCTTGGCGAACCTCCTGGCAAGGGCTATGTATGAGCCGTAGGAAATTCCCGAGAGCAGACCCAGGAACACGCCGATAAGGCTTATTGAACCCCTAATTGTTTGAGCGCCAATTAATACAATCGCTATTATCACCAGGGAAACACCAATGACACCACGCCTACTGGGCCTCTCACCCATGCCGAGAGCCACCAGTGTTGCCCATAGCGGTGCCGTGTAAAGTAGGAAGGCTGCAAGGCCCACGCCGGCCGTTACAGCTGCCAGCGGGTACACCGAGAACAATACGCCGAGGGCTATGCCCGTTAATACGGAGGCCTTGTTAAAGACCCTCCGTATAAATAATGAGACCAGGGACGCGAATAAGGACCTAAATAACCCAAGCATAATTGGGTTCCTGCTATACACACTGGCCACGCCAATTGTTGACCAAAGCGCCGCGGCGGCCATTATGTAAAGTCCAGGCCACAAACCACCCCTACTGCTCACGGTACAGTGGGTGTAGGCATTCTTAATGAGTGTTACGCCCTCCGAGAAAGCACTAAGGCATCCCTAATAATGATTGAGTAAAGCCCAGATGATGATATGGCCACCGCGAATACGAAGCCCCACATCGCGAATGGTTGCTTAATCGCGTAGCTCAGGAGTACGCCTGAGATCGAGGATGCCATGGTCCTGCCCAGGCCAGTAATAAGTGAGTATAGGCCCATGTACCTACCCCTGGACCTTGGATCGGCTAGGGCGTTGGCTATGCTCTGCGATAACGGTGAAACAACCATCTCAGCCAGCGTTATGAAGAACATGCCCACAACGGCCCAGGCAAAGCCCGGTATGAAGGCCACCGCCAGGTAACTCACCCCGTAAATAACCATACCAAGTGAGATCAAGCTCGGCCTCCTTAAGTACCTGCCGATTATGTCCTGGAGGAAGACCACCAGTAACCCATTCTCCATGTAAAGCAGACCAACCTGAAAGGTGGTTAGGCCAACATGCATGTTGTAGTACGTTAACAGTGGAAAACCCAATTGGCCCATCACGAGGAATGTTAGGAAGGACGGTATTAGGAACAGCGCGAACGCCCTATTCACGTGGAACGTCAGCCCAGCCTCAGCCACATAATTGGGCTCTGGCAGGGTCATTAGTAATGGTAGGGCCATCAGTGGTATCACCGAGCCAAGGAGTATGAGTATTCTAAAGCCGTAAATCTCATAAAGCAGGCCGCCAATGGCCGGCCCTATCGCCCACCCGGCGTTAATCCCCACCCTAAGCCTACTGAAGTACTTAACAAGTGATGTGAATTCCCTGGCGTAGTCACCGACGATTGATGTGTTGGCCACTCCGTAGGTGTTGTTGAAGAATGATTGAATGAGGACCATCAAAACCACGGCAAGTGGTTTATTAATTACGTAGGCTATGATTAGGGCTATTGACGACACCACCGCCGAAATGGTCATTGTCCTGACCCTGCCGAGGAAGTCCGCCAGGTAGCCTCCAATTATGAAGGCTATTGAACTAATCACGGCCTGGGTTACGTAAAATAGGGAGACTAGGATTAGAGGTAGTTTGTAGTATTGGAATAGTGCGAATCCCGTGAATGACCAAAGCAGTGAACTGCCCAGGGATCGGACGGCGCCAATCAGAGCCAATCTATTGCTGAGCTCCATTTAGTTGGCATGCCTGTTGGTGTTCTCTTATTAAATTATTCCACAAAACGCTCACTTTTTAAGCTCGCATGTTAATTAATGCGTTGTGCCTGGTTTATTACCAGTGCTTTTGGCGATACTCGTGGCAATTTCTAACAGCACCACTTATCAAGAGGTGAATCCATTGATTAATAATTATGGCATAGTCACTTATCCCATGGATTACGCGGTCATTTACGATCACGTGATTGGGGCGGGAACCTACATGATGATGATAACGCCAGAAAACTACTACTCAGTGGGTATCTATGGTCCTGGACCTGTGGGTCTTTACTTGATGTCAAGTGCCAAGGTGCTTCTCCTGGTGCTTAATACCCAGGAGTATGGGGAGTTAAGGACTGGTAATATCACGGGTTCATTGTTTGGGTATTATGGGTCACTGCTTAATGAGACCATTGAACTACCGGAGGGCCCGTACTACATTGTCGTTATTAATAATGGGTCATCTACAGTCCAGGCAGAGCTCGCTGTAATCCAGCAATACCCAACACCGCTCATCAATGCGCCAATAGGCATTGTTGATTACGGGCTAATGCCAGCGCAGATGGGTTACGTACCATACTCCTACGTAACCAATGAATTCCTAGGCAGGGTTCAGATGATGAATGCCAAGGTTGAACCATTAACCAATTGCTCATTACTACCGCCCAACATATTCTCTGTTCAGTTAAATACCGTGCTGGAACTAAAAACAAATAACGGGATGCAGTATTACTGGGTCCAGGATGTCCTCCTAATTGATCCTCAGAATGAAACTTTGGCGCCATTAGTTAATGTTTGGAATATGAGTAGTGCCAGGATGGTCATGGATCCACTGTACGTAGTTGGGCATGGTCTTCTCATCAACAACGAGACATACGCCTACATGGGTAACTGGACGCCATTTCAAATGCCCCTATCAATAAACCTGTCAATAATAACCAATAGGACTATCAATGGGTTTCCCGAGGTGCTTCTTGGTTACTCAATGGATGGTGTGAATTTCCTCATTGATAATGTAACGCTATTGCTAAGTCCCTCCTGGGGACCCTACCTTGTGGTTAATGGATCCAGCTACTCACCGTTGGGCTACTTGGTGGATGCAGAGCTTGTGATCGGTGGACCTGGCTGTGGCGCCACGGTCATTGCAAGGGAATTGAATTTGTCAATGTCCCTGTATTATCGAGACAGGGTTGGTGATTTAATCCCGGTCCCAAGCGCCTGGAGTTTTGGCAGCGATACCGGAGAGACTGTGGTGAATGCCAGGGATACCGTGGTTTCCCCTGGGTATGTTCACATAACCACTGGTTATGAGTACCTCGGTCCATTGGTAAACTCTGACTATCTGGCGTTCCTTATACTTAATGATTACCTAGTCGGCAACAAAAGCTTTGTGTCAGTATCATTACCATTACCAATAGGGTCCAGGGCTTTATTGACTTCATTAACTGAGGTTTACCTGGACAATAATACATTGCTTAGGTTCGCTGGTTTATTAGTTAATAATGAGTATGTTAATTCCACAGAGTTATCTTTGACCATTAATCAAACGTATGTAGTTAACTACGTATGGGTCAGGTATTATCGGCTTCAGGTCATTGATGAAGCCAATCTATTGACTAACCTAAGTGGTTGGTACAATGAGGATAGTATTGTGAGCATCACAGTACCCAGGCCAGTGATTTACCTGGGCAATGATACTAGGCTTGTCTTCGCGGGATTCATCACAAACGCTACCCATTACGTGGTCACGAACGATACCTTGATCCTGCTTGTGGATAGGCCAATAACCGTGATAATTAACTGGTCCAGGGAGTACAACGCATCCCTAAGTCTATACACGGTAAATGGTGTTTACGTAACCACGAAGCACCTCGGCTGGATCATGAGCAGTGAGGAGTTGACCAATGTAAGCATTGGCAGTGCCACGTACACATTAAGGACACCATTATTAATAACAGGAGTCAGTAATACGGCGGTACTTAACGCCAAATACGGATCACTCACAGTAAGGGACGCCCTGGGTTTACCCATACCCTTTGTCCAGGTTGTCATTAAATGCGATGACCAGGAGATAACAGGGGTGACAAATGCCTACGGGGCCACGCAGGAATTATTGATTCCAACAAACGCCAGTTGCGTCGTTAAGGCGCCACCAATTGGTTACTACAGCATTGCCCTAATACTTACGTTCATTTTATTAGTGGTGATCATTTATTACGCTCTCCACCATTCAAAGGCCACGTAATGTATTTTGCCATCAACCTCGCTCTGAGTGGCCAGGACAAACCTCTTATTAACGCTGTGGCTGAGCCTCGCAGCCCTCGTTATGTCCAGGGCGCTCACGGCCCTCCTAGGCTCGATGAAGTGCAGTAGGACTGGTGCATGGTCAATGCCCGGCCCCCGCTCGTAAACGGCGAATAATGAACCGAATTTAAGCCCGCTCTTGACCACGAAGCCCCCCTCCTTAAGCTCCCTGTAAATGGCGTAGACTTGGTCGAAGTTCGTAACAGTATTGCGACCAGCCCTAAGCAGGTCATCCCTACTGAGTTTATTACCGTTGGGATCAAGTATCTCGAGAAGCCCTTTATCCATTAGGTATAGGGCCTCGACAATTGATAGCTGTAGTGGTGTGGTCACGCCCTCAACCTCATTAAGCTTCACCTTATCCTCATTAACGAACTTGCCGTAAAACCCCATTGAGTACAATTTCCTGGCCTCATTGATGTCCGTAACAACCACAGCACCACCTATTAAGTAACCCCTAAACACGGTATTTGGCGTATTATAGTTGTTAAAAACCAAACTCCTCTTGCCTACGAATAGCCTCATGATGTTTCATGGATGTTTGCTCACTCCCTTGAAGCCCTAATTGTCGCTATGCTCATGTCGGCAACGCCCAACCTCCTCATCTCCTCCTCATTGCACCAAACCTCATTCTTTGGTACGTCATCACTGGGTATTACTGTGAACACGTACTTCCTCTCCCTAGAACCACCACCAACGAGGACTACCTCTGCCTTGTCCCTTATCTCCAACTCCCGCATTACCTCTGGGTGCATTTTGACCTTACCTTCGTCAACGTCACCCCTACGCCTAATCCTCAACCTCCTTTCACGTCTCTCCTTCTTCTCCTCGGGCTTAATACCACTTGGTGTTAGGAAGCCCGGTATTAACAGTCTCCTCGCCGGTTTACTCTCGCTTGGCTTACTCTCGCTCATCAATTAACCATGGCTGGACACCTTTATTTATGTTTAGCTTCATTGATTATACCCAACTCCCTGGCGCAATCATTGCAATACCTACTAAGGCCAACCCTAACACTATCCCTCCTACAAACCAACCTACCACACCTGGTGCAATGCCCAATGGCAAGCCTTGAGCGGCAGACCTGGCATAGGGTTGCTGAGCAGGCCTTGCATACGTTCATTGAGTGGTCAAAGTCATCATTACACACGTACCTACCGCAAACACGGCACCTAATCGTTGCCGGTTTCTCCTCACAAATTTCACAAAACCTAACCAACCTAATGTCTGTGTTGTTTTTACTTCGTTTTAAATACTTAATCGAGTGATGCCAGGTACTGGAGTATGTCGGTCCTTGTTATTATTCCAACGGGCTTAGCGCCACTAACCACTATTAATCTGCCTATCTTGTTGACGGTCATGAGTTTCATGGCGTCATATAGATCGGCTTCCTTATCGATGGTGGGTACGTCCCTCCTCATGTAATCCCCAACCTTAGCGTTTAGGTTGCCCTCATAGTAAGCCCTAGCTATTTCGCTCGTGGTTATTAAACCAGCTATCCTATCATCATCATCTACCACCGGTAATGCCCTAATCTTCTTCTCGGCGAAAACCCTGGCTGCATCCCTTAATGGCGAGCCATGTCCTATGGTTGTCACGTTCTTGCTCATTAGCGTCTCGACCTTGACCTTGGGTATTGCTATTAACTTGTTTATGGAAATTACGAGTTCCCTGAGTCCCTCGTTCTTCTCCGTAATAATGCCTTCAATAATCACCCTACTGTTTGCCGTGGGTCCAATCTTGACATTATCACCAATCCTAATGTTCTTCAGGTCACCAATGACCCTAACAAGGGCCCTATTGCTGAATGGGTTAATGACATCGAGTAGTTCGATACCCGTCACGTAGAGGTTCGTGGGTAATTTATTAATTGTTATTGGGGCTATGTCCAGGGCGAAGACCGCGTTCGTGGGCATCTTAATGTACTCAAGGGCCTTCTGGGTAGGTACGTAACCACCGTAGGGCCCCGTCTTAGACTCAATGTACCCCATGGCCCTTAGGGCTACCATGGAGTTCCTGACGGTTCCCTCATTAATGCCGAGTTTCTCGGCAATATCTCTCGACTTAATGGGTCTCTTGGTCATCATGTAAAGCTCAACGAGTGCGTTGAGTATTGACGTGTATGTGGATGGTAATTTCTCAACCATCATATTTATTACTTAAACTACTACTAGTATTTAGTAATTTATAATTTTTATTGCGTCGTGAAGTCACGTATGCCTTCACGGGTTAGTCCCTAATTATCCTTAATTATTTATAATTCTGTGACGCGCGGAAAACCCTAACCTTTTTACCACCATAAACCTCGTAACTAAAAGTCACTAAACCACGCCTGGCAAGTGAATTCAACGCCTTATAAACACCCTGGAGAGTCGCAGTACCACTAAGTCTCTCCCACACTTGGTAAGCCGTCAATGGGCTTGAACCCTCCAAAACCCTTAGTATTGCCCCCTGTAGCCTCGTTAAGCCACCCAGTCCTCTACCAACCCTGTACTCCTTCAGCCCTGTGCCCGTTATGACGACCACGTAGTCCCTACCCAGGGAAACCGCGGCTGCGTAAGCCATGGCGGACACGGGCTTAACGTAAAGGCCATTTCTGGCCAATTCAATCATTGACTTAACGGTTTCCTCATCCCCAACATCAACAACCTCAGCTTCGGCCCCTTCAATCAACCAATTAGCCACATCACTGAGAAGACCATTCCTGTGCTTAACAAGGACCAGCCTTGGTAACTCATCAATGAATCCCCAATCACGTAACTCCCTAAATCCCTCATAAATAGCCAGGGCCAGGTAGCCCCTCTCCATGGGCAATACAACGCCCTCTACCTTCCCGACCTGCTCATACAACTCGTATGCAATAGTCTTGATCCCATCCAAAAACAGGGGCTCCCCATAACGCGCACTCAGGTCTTGACCTCCCTCCCTAAACTCGATGTTTACACTCTTCATTGTAGATAACCTAAGTAATTCGGGATAGGCACCAGCCGTGTCTGGATTTACGTAAACCCTAACCCTAACACCGACGGTGCTTGCGTATGTGGCTATCGATAGTGCGAAGTCCTCTTCGAAGGAGATCCTGATCTCGTTACTAGTTACGTTACTGATGAGCACCGATGAGCCTCTGTCCATGAAGGAGCCCGTGGGATTCCTGGACTCATCCTTAATTAACACGCCATTGATCCTCCTGATCCTCGTGAAGCCCTCCCCAAGGGTTACAGCCCTATTGCCGTAGTTCAACGCCGATGCGTACCTTAGGATACTTGGTTTCTCCCTATCGATCCTAAGTGCGTCCCTTGGTTCGGTAATTAATGGAAAACCACACCTGGGGCAAAACAGGTAATCCCCGGCGCCCGTGTATCCACACCTTAGGCACCTCAACCTTATGTTTACTGGCACCGTTTAATTATTTGCCTCACTGTGTTTTAATGGTTATTGCGTGATTAAATCAAAAGTTTCACCATAGCCTACTTCAACCTAGTCACCATCATGTTAAATACCCACCGGATCGAGAAGTTTAATGCCTGTCATGACTAATGAGGTTGGCTTCATAGTCAATGTGGAGAACCCATTGATCTACATAGCCTCCATAAAGAGGAACAGCGGTGTTAATAGGTATGACTACGTCTACATGCCCATGAGGGACTACGTAAATGACAGGGAGGTTAACGTAAACGTCCTTGGCCAAGTACTATGGGTTAGGCGAGAACCCTATAGGATTGGTGCTGATGGTTATGTGGCCGACGTACTCGAGGACATGCCCAGGGACAGCATTGTTGAGGTTGTGCAGGCCAGGGTCATGGTACTCGGCTATAAGTACGGTGATAGGATATACATGCCAAGGACAACGCCGGCCGTGGGCACCCCGGTTTACCTAGCCGACACGGGCATGGTCAGTGAGTTCGTGAATGTGGACCCAGAGAGGGCTCTGTGTATTGGTAGGTTGTCCCTCAGGTCCACCGTGCCCTACTGCATAGACATGAATGGCCTCAGGAGGCACCTGGCCATAATAGCGTCCACGGGTTCGGGAAAGACCTGGTCATCAATAATACTCATTGAGGAACTACTAAGGAAGGGCGCAACAGTACTCGTCATTGACCCACACGGCGAGTACACACACATAAGGAACAGTGTCTCCAGACTCGGCCCTCAATTCGTCGATAGGGTGACCATAATCAGTGCATCGGAGGGAGGCACGGGTGATCTTAGGTACAGGATAAACCTCCTTAGGGTACAACCCGATGTGTTGGCTGACGTGGCAGGCGTGCCAAGGGGGGCCTCGAAGATTAGGTACGCAACATACCTACTGCACTCCCTGGTTAGGGCCATGGTTAAGTACAGTGGTGTTAGGCAATTGGGCACGCTGGACACAATGATCAGGGTAATCAATGAGTTTCTTGAGCATAACGGCAACATCAACATAGAGCGACTAATCAAGCAATACAACGCATCCCTCAGTGAGGAGGGTAGGAGGAAGGTCGATAAAATACTCAATGAGATCAGGGACCTCGTGGACAACAAGCCCAATAGGGCGTTACTGGTTAGCACAAGGGTTTACCTAAGGAAGTTAAGGAGGATCGGCCTCTACACGTATTGGTCACTGCCGTTGAACGATATACTAAGGCCAAGCTCCGTAACAATAATTAACCTAGCTGGTTTGAACGACGAGGTTCAGGACCACGTGGTATACCACGTACTTACCAGGGTGTTTAGGGCCAGGGTGAACCATGTGAGGAACCTGCCGGGCCCCAAGTACCCATTCCCCGTGGTGGTCATCCTCGAGGAGGCCCATAGGTTTGCCCAACCCAGGGCCATTAAGTCAACACTTAGTCTAGGCATTATCTCCAGGATTGCCGGTGAGGGACGTAAGTTCGGCGCCTACCTAGTTGTAATAACCCAGAGGCCGTCTAAGGTTGACCCAGACGTACTCAGCCAATGCAATAGCCAAATAATACTTAGGCTCGTTAATCAAAGGGATATAATGGCCGTACTCAGCGCCAGTGAGGTGCTTAATGAGGAGCTCGGGCGCTTAATACCAATGTTAGACGTTGGTGAGGGTATCGTCGTAGGCCCAATCACGCCACTACCACTCGTGATTAGGCTCAGGGATAGGGTCCTTGATTATGGAGGTTCAGACATAGACCTAAGCAAGGCCTGGGGTGTTGTTGGCGCTGGCGTCGATGACGTAAGAAGGGGTGTTGAGAAGGCCCTGGGCACCAGGGTTGGTGTTAATGGCGTCCTTGAAGCGCTACCATTAATTAATGAGGTTAGTGACGTGAGCATGGAGTTGGGGATTATCAGGGGTAGGGTTGGTGGTTCTTACGTGGAGGTTAGGGTTAATGACAATTCCTGGAGTTGCGAGGCGTGTGGTTCTCCTTACGATCCCTGCCCCCACGTCATAGCATTAACAGCAAAAGCAATTAAGGATGGATTACTGAAGGTTGGTTAGAATGCTGATCGCGCAATTAGCCGATATACACCTTGGGCATAGGCAGTATGGACTTGATGAGAGGCTTGAGGATTATAATAGGGCGTTCCTAAGTGCCGTTAACGAGGTACTTAGACTTAGGGAGAAGGGCGGGTTGGACACTGTGATAATTAGTGGGGACTTCTTCGATACGCAGAGGCCACCGCCTAGTATTTACGTGACAGCAATAAGGGGCTTAACTAGGCTTAGGGAGGCGGGTATCAGGGTCGTAGTAATCAGGGGTAATCATGATGCGTCCATAATTAACCCAGTGGAGAATCCATTAACCGTGCTTCATCAAATGGGCCTAATTGACTACCTTGATGGTAATTATATTGACTTGGGTGGCGTTAGGGTTATTGGTGCTGGCACTGTTTATACTGATATACAGAATAGGCTCATTAATGAGTTAAGTACGTTGAGGGGCAATGGAGTGAATATTGCCGTGATACACCAGTACATTGAGGGAGCTCCATACATATACCCAATGCCCAACGTGGATGTCTTCATGGTTAATGAGAAACCCCTGGCTCAGCTGGGTCTTGATTACATTGCCGTGGGCCACATACATGAACACGGGCTTAAGCACCCAAGGATAAACGCGGTCTACCCGGGTTCACTGGAGGTTTGGGATGCCAGGGAATTCGAGATTTATGAATATACTGACGACAGATTGAGAAAGATTAAGGACATTGATCCCAAGGGTTTCCTGCTCCTCGATGTTGGTAATAACGGCGTTAGGGTAAGTAGTGTCAAGATAGGGCCATCCAGGAGGCTGGTCAGGGTTAGGATTAAGTATGATGATGCTAAACCAAGCACTGTTAAGAGGGATGTCTCCTACATAGCCAGTAACATGGATCAGAGGGGTTCATTGGTGATACTGGAGATTGAGGGTAGGGTGGCCGGTGGTTACTCAACGAGGGACTTCAACACCACCGAACTAAGGAGGCTATTTAGCAAGGCATGGGTTGACGTAAGGCTCGTCCTTGAGAGACAGAGCGCCGAGAGAAGCCCTAGGGTGTTTGGTGGAATTGGCGAAATAATTAGGCAGGCATTGAGGTCTAGGTTGGGCGATGAGGAGGTAGGTGTGGTAATGGATGTAATAGAGAGGGTTAAGGCTGATGATGAGGATGGCGCCCTCAAAACCCTGGAGAGGTTCATTGGTGTGCCACTGAGCGGTAGTAAGTCGATAAAGGATTGGTTGGGTGCGTCGGAATGATTACGAGGATTGAGATTGAGAACTTCAAGTCGATAGTGAGGGGTAAGGCGGTCATTAGTGAGGGCATTAACTTCATTCATGGGCCCAATGGCTCGGGCAAGACAAGCATCCTCGAGGCAATGGCTATAGCCCTATACGGAACCGAGTGGGTCAGGGGCAGGTACAAGCTAGGCGACTTGGTTAGGCGCGGTGCCTCCAGCGCCATTATCCGCCTCGAGTACTTGGGCGTTGATGGTCGTAGGTACCTGATCCAGAGATCCTTTAGCGTGGAGAAGACCCTTGAGTCCCAGACCTACGTCATCGACGAGGGTGGTAAGAGGGTTGCGGCCAGGGATAGGGAGGTCACTCAGTTCATTGTTAAGACCACGGGTATTGACCTGGAGACCTTCTCAGAGCTTCTCTACGTTAGGCAGGGGGAGATTAGGGAGATACTAAGGGGTGGGAGGAAGGGGGAGTTTAGGCTTGATACGTTGCTTAGGCTTGATGCGATTGAGAGGGCTAGGCAGGACGTGGTTAGGGAGGGGTTTAGGGTGGTGGCTAATACCGTGGAGGGCCTGAGGGGGAGGATTGAGGTGCTCGAACGTGAACTGAAGAACAGAAGAGAAGAGCTGAGTAGACTCGAGAGGGAGGTTTCCGAGGTTACCAGGATACTTGAGGGTAAGGAGAAGGAACTTGGGGCTGTTGAGGGTGAATTAAATGACTTAATGACTAGGGAGCAGGAACTTGAAAAACTCGAGAAGGAGTATGGAGAACTCAAACAAAGGCTTAATGCACTTACTGAGGAGGAATCAGCCCTAGTTAATGAGTTGAATACGTTGAAGAATAGCCTAAGGCAGTTGGATAAGTTGAGGGGGAGGATTAGTGAACTCGAGCGTGTGGTCTCAAGGGAGGAAGAACTGAGAGGGAGGATCGAGGAGTTAATGAGGAAGCGTGATGAGGTCAAGGGCAAGTTGGCGCTGGCCCAGGGCGCAAGGCGGAGGATCGAGGCAATAAGCAGGGAGTTAACCGGTATTGATGCAAGCATTAAGGAGTTGAATAATGCGTTGGACAGGGTTAATCAACTTAGGGCGAAGGCTGAGGAGTTAAGAAGGAGGTTGGCCAGGAAGGCGTCGATTGAGGTTGAGGTGGGTAATGCCAAGGATGAGTTGGCCAGGGTAAACGCTGAGATGGAGCACCTGGAGCTTGAACTGAACCTACTCAGGGAAGGCCCGGTTGAGAAATGTCCATTGTGCGGTAGGCCCCTGGGTAGGGACTTGGCCCAGGAATTGGTCTTGAGTAGGAATGCGAGGCTAATGGAATTGAGGAAGAGGAGGGAGGATTTAATGACTAGGTTGGGTGGGTTGAGCCGTGAAATGGAGGAATTGGGTAGGTTGGAGGAGGAATTGAGGGATGTTGAGGGCAGTATCAGTAGGGAGGATGTAATAAGGTCTTCATTGAGTGATTTACGTAGGAGGAGGGAGCAATTGATTGAGGAGTTGACGAAACTCAATGAGTACAATGAGGAGTCCTTACTGGGCGAACTGAGAGCACTAGAGTCAGAGCTGAGTGGGTTGAATAGGAATATTGAGGAATTGAATAAGGCCAAGGTAGAGCTTGCCGAACTCAGGGGAAGACTGGCCGGCGCGGATGAGCTGGAGAGGAGAATTAGGGATGATGAGTCTAGGCTTGTTAACCTACGTAGTATCAGGGCAGGTATTGAGGTTAGACTAAGGGAACTGGAGGATAGTGTTGAAAAGCTTGGGGTTGTTAGGTCTAGGATTAAGGACCTGAGTTCCAGGAGGGATTCATTGATGAGAGAGGTTGGGGAGTTGAGGGGTAGGATTGAGGCGCTGAGGGATAGGATTGAGAGGTTAAGGGGTGAGTTGAAGAGCAGGGACTCGGAGGTAGGTGGCGTTAGGGCTGAGCTCGATAGGTATGTGAAAGCCATGGATGCACTTAGTAGGCTTCAGCAGGCTCTTGATGATGTTAAGCCAGTGGTTAGGAGGCTGTTCTTGGATTCTGTTAATGAGGAATTGAATGTAATGATGAAGGAACTAATGCATAAAACCTCATACTCCCTCCTGGAGGTCAGTGAGGATTACGATGTAATGGTTAGGAGGAATGACGGCATTACATTACCCATTGAGGCATTATCAATTGGAGAGAGAAACCTAGTATCGCTAATGCTTAGGTATGCAATTGCCAGGGTGGTCATGGGGTTAATACCAATACTCATACTAGATGAACCCACAGAACACCTTGATGAGGAGCATAGGCGTAGGGTCGGTGACTGGATAAGGAGTCTCAGTAATGGCGTTAGGACCGTGATAATAACTTCGCACGTGGATGCCCTGGAGACCATTGCAGATAACGTGGTGAGGGTTGGCTTCATAAATGAGAGGGGTGAGTCGATGTTCGCGAACTCTTGATGCAAGAAGCAGTTAAATAATGATTCCAGAGCCTTAACTAGTGCCTATGAGGAGGGGAGTGCCTGCGTATGTGCTTGGTGGACTAATAATACTCATGGGGTTCCTATTATCGATATCGCTAATACTCTCAATACCGTCACCCCTAACCGCAGTCACCGGGTACCTAAACCTAACGGCCAATGCCTACCTAGGCCTGGGGAACAACCTTCTGGTGATTGTTGGGGTTAATAACTTCAATTTCCCAATAACAGAGCTAAACCTATACATACCCAGTACTGGGACTAACATAACAATAAGCACGAAGATACCAAGCAGCTCATACTTCCTAGTAATGATTTACCAGGGGGTCAACTCCACGGTGATCACGGCCCCGGGACTCACGATAACCGGCAACCCAGGAAACCTGGCAAACCTAACAAGGTCTAATTCGGCCTATGGGCTTAATGCCACGACTATCGTGTATGACGTAACAAAGAAAAGCACATTCCAACTGACAACCCAGGACTCAGGCATAATCTACGCAGTGCCACTCATAACAAACCTAACCAAGCCCGCACTGGGCATTTACGTATTCCAAATGACGCCAATGGGAAACACGGAAATCACAGGATTCAACATGGTATCCATCAGCCAACAATTCATAGGCGAAGTCAAGTGCAACATCAGCGAACCAATAACAATAACGCCCAACACGCCAATCCACTTCACAATAAACATAACCACCACAAACGGCACACTGAAGCCACTGGGTATTTGGTACACCTGCAATGCAACACCAACCTCATCACTACCATCACTACTCTACCTAAACCTAGCCCTTAAGTATGACTATACATATAACAGCATAGTGATTAATAGAGAGGATTGGTTTTCAGTATATATAGTACCCATGCAAATGAGTAATACGTAATAAGCCCAATCGCGTTACCAATCCGTGAGTGTGAGCCTCAACTACTTACTTAATCCTAGGTCAATAGCCATAATAGGCGCCACGGCTAGGGAGGGGAGCGTTGGTGGTGTCATAACCAGGAACCTACTGACGAAGTTCAGGGGTAGGGTCTACCTGGTCAACCCAGGTTATAATGAGTTACTCGGTCATAGGGTTTACAGGTCAGTGCTTGAGGTTCCCGATGAGGTTGACTTGGCCGTGATAGTTACGCCAGCGCCCACAGTACCCAAAATAATGAGTGAATGCGTTGCTAAGGGTGTTAGGGTTGCCGTAATAATTAGTGGTGGTTTTAGTGAGGTTGGTGAGGACGGGGCAAAACTCGAGAGGGAGGTTAAGGAAGCGGCACAGGGTAGGGTCAGGATACTCGGTCCCAACTGCATTGGTGTTTACAACGCCTTTAATGGCCTAGACACATTCTTCATACCACAGGGCAGGATGGAGAGACCTAGGGCGGGGCCAATAGCCCTCATAAGCCAGAGCGGTGCCGTTGCTGCTGCGATCCTCGATTGGGCGGCTAGGAAGGGTATTGGCGTTGGCATTGCTGTGAACTACGGAAATAAGCTCGACATTAGTGAGGTGGAGTTGCTCGAGGCCTTGGTGGGTAATGAGGATCTGAGGGTCGTGGTCATGTACGTGGAGGGGTTGAAGTACCCTGGGGAGGGCAGGAGGTTACTTGAGGTTATGAGGCAGGTGACTAAGGTTAAGCCCGTGATTGTCTACAAGGCAGGTAGGTCGAAGTCCTCGGGTAGGGCCGTTAAGTCCCACACGGCCGCCCTGGCGGGTAATTACGAGATCTACAGGGCAATGCTAAGGCAGACAGGTGCCATAGAGGTTAATAACTTGATGGATGCGCTCGAGGTCGCTAAGGCATTAGCCACACAGCCGTTGCCAAGGGGCAACAGGGTCTTAATAATCACCGATAGTGGCGGGGCTGGTGTTCAGGCTGTTGATAATGTGGAGTCCGTTGGATTGGTAGTGCCCGAGCTGCCTCAGGAGGTTCGGAGCACCCTGGCCAAGTCATTACCACCCTTCGTAAGCACTGCAAACCCGATTGACTTGACGGGTAGTGCCACGGACGCCATGTACAAGTTCGTCCTAGACACCGTACTACCGACTGGCCACATCGACATGGCGCTGGTACTAGCCCAAATGCAGTTGCCTGGCATGACGCCTAAGCTTGCGGATTACGTAATCGAGGCCAGGAGGTTCGGTAAGCCAATAGTCGTTTATGGAATCAGCGCGAATGAGGATGCGAGGGCCTTTAAGGCGAGGCTTGAGGAGGGTGGTGTGCCGACGTACGAGAGGTTGGAGACCGCGGCTAACGCCCTGAGGGCTCTGTACGAATACGCGGTCACCAGGGGGTTAGTCCGTCCTCGTTAGTCGTACCCTACAGGCCTCGCGCCTGTACACTACGGCGCCGACTATGGTTGTTATCAACACCATGAGTATTATGATGCCGAACTCACCCATGTTAATTAAGCCACTGCTCAACCCTATGGATGCGATTACGAGTCCCATCTCACCCCTGGGTATCATGCCGTAGCTGACGACCATTGAGTCACGGCGATTACGAAGCCTTAGGTAGGCGAATGGGTATATACCAACGACCTTACCAACCACCGCTGCTAATGAAACCACGAGTGCCACCACCAGTACCTCAGTATTGAGTATATACCTGAAGTTTAGTTGTAGGCCCATGGCTATGAAGAATATGGAGCCGAATATTGCCAGTAACACGTTCACAGTCTCCCTAACCCTCTGCGAGGACCTGCTCTCGGCAACGGCCACGCCGGCTATGAACGCGGCAATGACCTCGGAGAAGCCCAGCGTAGTCATTATGAGGACTATGCCGAAGAGGACCACTAGGGATGCGTAGGTAATCACCTCCTCACCAACCCTATTCAGGGCCCTGGGTATGAATAGCACGGACAGTATGAATACCAGGACCCAAAGGGCCACGGTCTTGACAGCCGCGGTTATGGCGCCATACGTAAGGCCGCCGGCGCCCACGGTGGTTATGACCATGGAAAGGAGTATTAGAGCCACGACATCGTCTATCGACGCCGCCGTGATCAAAACCCTAGTGCTTGGTAGGCCCGTCAAGCCCTCACGCTCGATGATCCCGGCGACCACGGCTAGGCTCGTGGGTGCCGTCGATAGGGCAATTATTGCGGATTCCGTGGGTTGCAACCCAACGGTTGTTAAGGCCCAGTAGACCAGGGCGAAGGGGGTTATGGCCCCGAAGACGGCGGCTAATACGCCGTATATGCCGCCTTCCCTGAGTGTGGATAGGCCGTGCTCAAGGCCCGAGGCGAAGAGTAGGAGTATTATTGAGAGGTTTGTTAGGAATAGTAGGTAATCATTGATTGTGAATAACTCCAGGTGCATGAACGCGTTCAGTAGTGAGCCCAGTGCGTATGGGCTTAGGGCAAGTCCTATCAGGAGTTCGGCGACTACCCTGGGAAAGCCATACCTAGAGAGGACACCACCGGCCAAGTCAGCTAGTAGGATTAGTATGCTAACCTCAAGGAGCGTGAGGAAGATAGTCTCGCCAGTAGGCACAGGCTGCGTTGGGTGTTCGCCTTAATAAACAATACTTCGGGCCCCCCTTTAATGATAAGGAATAGAAAATAAAACCATTTTTTAACACTATGCAATAATATAATGCCATTACACATTACGTACTTGAACTAATTACCGTTACCTGGTTAGTAAATACATCAACGGTAACCGTTATTGGCGATGAACCATTGAAACGACCTAGATAGTTCCCGAAGGTTGACGTGAAGTTTATAGTCTCATAAAGCGGTGAATAGCCACCGGGCCTGCTTGGGTCGAGCATGAATATGTCGCTGAGCATCACGACATACGTATAACCAACCACCGGGTTGTTGAGGTTCCAGGTCCACTTATCCTGACCCAGGATTGGATTGCCTGAGTAGCCCCAGCCAATCGCTCCCTGGGTAACAGTCTAAGATACCTGCACGTAGACGTTGAATGGACCAGCACTAATTGTGTAGGATATTGCTTGCTGATTAGATGATGAACCCGTCGGCGCAGCACCCCAGAATACCTGACCTAGATAGATATTGGAATACGCATTACGCCCTCACCTGCGTAGCACATTAACAGTGCTCAAACCCTTAACAATGCTTGCTACGTATGGGTTGCCCAGGGAGCCGACAATGCATACCGTGGGCTTAGTAACACCATTGAGTAGGGCATAGAGTGCATTGCCATTATTATCACAGATCCATGAGGCATGTGAAGCTGCATTAGGGATATGGCGGCGATCACCACCACAACGCTAACTAGGGCATAGATTACCCACCTCATAAACATCATTAAGCCACCCTAAGACTTTTTTCACTTGTGTGTTCAGTTAAAATGCGCCCTGTGGATTACGTAATTGAGCGCCCTAAAACCAATGATGAAGATGAACGCCGATAATGAAACCACGGAGGTGAAGTAGACCGTGGATAGGGGCATTATTAGTGATGAGTTGATGATGGCGAGGGCAACCGCGTTGTCCATGTACCAGGTAAATGAATCCATGTAGGCATGGGCCAATACCATGAGAATCAACCCCCTGAAGCCCTTATTTAAGGCTTGATAGGTTTTAAGGACCATTGATGAGCCTAGGTGGAATAGGATGGAAACGATGGGTTGAACGGCAATGCCTATCAGGCCTATGGTGGATATTACGTTGGTGTACTCAATACCAGGATTCACGGATGCGGGTATCAACAGTGGCAATACCAAACCCATCATTGCAAATGCCAAGTCCACCAGGGCAAAGCCATAACCAATGTATGGGGCTGACTTGGGTTCACGGTCCCTAATCGCCAAGTACTTAAAGGCTTCCTGAAATATGCCGGCCATGAGGCCTATGTATATCGCCAGCCAATAAATATTTGACTTGGTAAAGCCCTGGACCAAATCCACAACTGATGCGCCGTTAGCCGTAATCTCACCAATATGGGTCAACACGACCACCAGTATTGGTATTCCCTGGATAACGGATTGAGGAGCCACGGAGAGGAGCATGAAACTAATGCCAATTAAGACCCACATGGCCCTGCCGCGCCAAACTAACCTGCTAAATATGACGTAGGCAATTACGGAGACGGTGATTAAGTATGTAATTGAGAATAATGCCGTGACCGCTAGCATGATCAAAGCACCACCATATAAACCACTATATAATTATATAATTTTAATTCCTAAATGCCAGTAATGAAGTAAGGCTTTTAAGGAGTAAGGCTTGTCCTTCATCGTCATGAGGATTAGAGAACTTCCTTACTTCGTTAAGTGGTTTATATTGGGTACCGTGATTGGCGTTGTGGCAGGGCTCTCGGCGTTGACGTTCTACTTCGCGCTTAAGCTCATGGAGTACCTATTCATACTGAAGCTTGTTGGTTATGAAATACCCGAGCCATTGGGTGAGGGCGGTTCGCTGAACTACGTATTCCACGCAGAACGTATTTGGTTAATACCACTATCAACCGCGCTCGGCGGTCTATTATCGGGTCTCATAGTTTACACCTGGGCCCCTGAGGCCGAGGGTCACGGGACTGACGCCGCCATAAACGCCTTCCACAGACTCCAGGGTAGGATTAGGAGGAGGATACCGCCGATTAAGCTCATTGCCTCGGCGATAACCATTGGGTCTGGCGGCAGTGCCGGTAGGGAGGGGCCCACGGCCCAGCTTAGTGCAGGGATTGGGTCAATCCTTGCAGACCTATTCTCATTGCCACCCGAGGATAGGAGAATCGCGGTTGCGGTGGGTATTGGGGCAGGCATCGGCTCAATATTCAAGGCGCCAATAGGCGGCGCGATACTGGCCGCCGAGGTACTCTATAAGAGGGACTTTGAGTCTGAGGTCCTCTTTCCAGCCCTTGTGGCCTCTGCCATTGGTTACGTAATATTCAGCTCCGTCACGGGATTCACACCGATATTCGGCTATTACATGGGCACATTCAACCCACTGAGGCTACCGCTCTACGCCGTGCTTGGCGTGATCGACGGGTTAATGGCGATACTCTACGTTAAGACCTTCTACTCAGTACATGACGCATTCAAGAGGTGGAGGGTTAGTAACTACATAAAGCCCGTGGTGGGTGGGGCCGTGACTGGGTTAATTGGGCTGCTATTTCCCGAGGTTTTGGGCACAGGTTATGGTTGGTTAAACCTGGCGGAATTCAACGTTGCCAACGCCTTCATATCACCGGTAATCGCGCTACCACTGTTGATAATCCTCGCATTGCTACCCTTCCTCAAGATAGTGGCCACGTCATTCTCAATAGGCTCTGGGGGTAGTGGCGGCGTTTATGCCCCAGGCCTAGTCATTGGGGCGTTCACGGGGTTCGACGCTTGGTTAATCTTCCACTACCTGGTGCCGGGTCTAGCCCCAGACCCAGCCCCATTCGTGATAATAAGCATGTTAGCCCTCTTCGGCGCCGCGGCTAAGGCGCCGTTGGCGGTGATGTTCATGGTCGTTGAAATGACGGGTAGCTACCAACTACTGCCAGGCGCGATGATTGCCGTGGCAATAGCCTACCTAATCTCGGGTGACTACACGATTTATAGGGCCCAGGTACCCACAAGGAGGGATTCGCCGGCCCATGCCGATGAGTACAGGGTGCCGTTGTTAATGGAGATTAGGGTTAATGAGTGCGAATTGATTAAGGAGCCCATCGCCCACGCCGATGAGGATGTAGCCACCGCACTAAACAGGATGCTTAGGTATAGGTACACGGCACTACCCGTCATTGATCCCGAGGGCAGGTTCATGGGTGTGGTAAGTCTCTACGACATGGGCAGGGGTAGGGGTAGGGTGCGTGATTACGTGAGGCCCATGCGCTACGTAACTCCGGAGTCAACACTTTACGATGCATTGGGCGTGATGAGTGAGGCAGGCACCACGTGGGCGCCCGTGGTAAATAACGGTGAATTCCTGGGGATACTAACCATGGAGGGCATGAATAGGGCCTACTCAGAGAGGTTAAGGGGGTTAAGGGCTAACGCCTAATTAAGGAGGCTGCTGGGGCGGGTTAGGTTCACGCCGCAGGGCTAGCGCCTTTATCTAAATCCGGAATTACGCCGTACCTTCAATGCCGCCAATACCATACTATTGAGTGGGACACCCTTTTATACTTGGCTTATCTATGGTGCCTTGATGAGGAATCGTGGTGAGGTTCTTAAGATATCATTCTCCGCATTCTTCGCGGACCTTGGGTATCAAACTGCCGTGGTCATGTTCCCACTGGTATTCGTCATAATCCTAGGCGCCCCCGTGTGGCTTTACGGCGTTGCCGAGGCCGTTAATTATGGCCTCGGGAGCCTCATTGGATTCCTAGGTGGGTTGCTCGGTGATGTCTACGGCAGGAAGAGGATTGCCGTGATTGGCAATGCTGTGATAACGGTAGTCGCACTACTTGGCTTCTCCAGGTATTGGTGGGAGGCCTGGCTAATATTCCTAGTTGGTTGGTGGACGAGAAATCTCAGGACACCGCCAAGGAGGGCCATGCTCAGTGAGGTCACGGAGCCTGGGGAAAGGAGTGAGGCCTTTGGGATTCTCCACGCACTCGACATAGCGGGTGCCGTGCTGGCCATAACGTACACCGCCGTACTACTCTACCTCAGGTTCCCCATTGAGTACTTGCTCGCAGTCACGGCAATACCACTGGTAATATCGACATTAATACTATCAATGGTCAACGCGGGCAGGGCAAGGGCTGGCGCGGGGCTCGGAGCCACGGGCCTGAGGGCGACACATAGGTTTGTGTGGTTAATCGTACTATCCACATTCTTCTTCGGGTTCTCACAGTATAGTTTTGGGTTCCCAGTCATAACAACCGCCGAGTTCACGCATGAGGACTACCTAGCCGTGGTGACGTACGGGATGTTCCTAACTGCCTCGGCGGTGTTCGGCTACGTCTTCGGTAGGTTGAGGATAAATGAATACGGCGGCCTGGCATTCCTCGGCTACCTACTTGGCTCCCTAGCCTCACTGGGCTTTGCCTTACTGGCTCCCCTGGGCGTCCTGGGCCTATACCCAATGGCATTCATGCTGGGCATGGCCGTGGCGGCCACCGAGGTCTTCGAACCAACGATAATATCGAAACTAATGCCCAGTGAGTCGGTGGGCTCCGGCATGGGACTACTGACCTTTGGCAGGAGTGTGGGGGTATTCCTTGGGAATGTAATCATGGGTGCACTATACCAATTACACTACGCCTACGCCTACTACTTCGCATCAGCCTCATCACTGGTGGCCTTCACAATAGTCCTAGCGGTGATTATGAGGGGGTCATTAACGCGTTGATGCATTTACGCGATTAGGTGATCCAGACCCTGGCCCTCCTGAGTATGTCCACTAAATCCTCAAGGTTGAGGCCGGATAGTCTTTGCGCCAGCCTTAAGTCCCCAGTCTCTATAAACAATACCACGGCACTCCTAACCCTGGGTGGTAATGAATTAATGAAATCCCAATCAGCCTCAGCCCTCCTAATCCTCCTGGCCTCCTCCCTATACCTCAACTCCCTAATCACATCCCCAGAACCCATTACCAAACCACTAACTACGCACTGCATTAAAAACCTAAGGAAATTAGTCGCCTAATTAACTCATTATCCACAGCCCTGGGCGACTCGGCATAAACCCTCGCGCCGAGGCCCAGGGCCTCCCTAACCACCTGCTCCCCATCTGCCTCGGCATTAACGACGTTGATGAGCAGGGCGTAGTCAATGGAGCCAGGCCTAATGGGTAGTAGGGCCGCGTCGGCACAGATCACGTCAACGTTGGGCAGGTAATTGGGGTACCTAAGCACGCCGCAGGCCATGTCCAGGCACACGTACTGCCTAGCCGAGCCAGACAACAGGCCCGCCCCAACACCAACACCACAGCCAATGTCGAGAACCCTCAAACCCCTGACCCCCAACCCCTCGGCGGCCCTGAGGTAGCTAAGCACGCTATCCCTCAGGTAAAGCTCTAGGTATCTCGTGTCCAATGCCTCGTAGTAATTACGTACATAGAGCTTATACCCAAGCATAGCCACTTCCAACCACCCACCACGGCTTTTAACCCTTTAAGCCCTCAGCCCCCTTAGTGCGGCCCTACCTCACGACCCTACCCCTGTACATGAGGTATATCGTCAGGTCATACGCCATCTTCATAAACCCACTTATTATGAATGGTAGGGAGTAGAGCCCCTGGGATATTAAGTCACCAACTATTAACGGCCCCGGTAGGGAACCAATGCTCCTCGCGGTGTTCGTAATGGCATTCGCCGGAACCCTCTCCTCATCACTAAATACCTGAGCCATGAATGCCTGCCTAGTCGGGACATCCATCTGGGAAACACCCTGCCTAAGTAGGAGGAGTGTGAGGCTTCCCGTGAATGAACCAGCGAGTGGTATGAGAATTAGGAATACGTTGGACACTATGTGTGTGTAGACCATGGTCCTCAAATTACCAATCCTCTCCGCAATCAACGGTGCGATCACCAGCGAGGCCGCCGTAACCACATTAACAACCATGAAAACAAGCCCCAACTTCCCCAGGGATACGCCGTAACGAATGTAAAACCAGTAGGATAGTAGGGACTGCGTAACCAACCCACCGCCAAAGGCATCCGCAGAGAATAGTATTGATAAATTCCTAATGTCGGCAATGGCGGCCCTACCCAAACCCCTCAGTCCCGGTCTCCTCCTGCCAGCCTCAATATTGCCCAGGGCGCCGTAGGCGATAACCATGACTAAACCGGCCATGGCGTATATGAGGTACATCGACCTAACAAACACCAGTTTATCCCCCAGGTAGGCTGGTAATGATGAGGCAAGGGCGCCCAGTGATGAGGCTGAGTAGCCAAGGAGGTTGTAAATACCCAAGGCCCTACCCAACCCATTGCCCGTGAACCTAGGTAGCACGCCAACCTCAACGGACTGGAAGGGACCTGCCTCAGTACCCGTCGTACTTATGTTACCCATAAACAACGCCAGGGCTAATACTGGGTATAGTGATGATGAAAATAGCAGTAGGCCTGATGTGAACATGAGGATACTAAAAACAATCAATAACCTCCTCCTACCAATCACATCACCAAACCACGTCAGTAATAAATTCGAGAAAACATTACCGAGGACCATCAGGAATAGGGAGACGCCAACGTAGGTTGGTGGGAAACCCAGCATTGCCAGGTAAATAGGCGTCAACACACTGACCATGCCAAAGACAAAGGTCCTCAACCCCTTGATCATTAAAATCAAGTAAACACTCCTATGCATCTCACTAGGTAATGGAAAATTATTGATTTAAACATAATCAGTAAGTTAGTTAATGGCCCGAGTAAAGTAATAAAAGCGAGTGGGTTAGTGCTTAATTGAATGGGTTGTGCATTGAGAATTGAAAAACTAACCGTCAAGTACGGGAGTAAGGCCGCCGTCGACGGCCTAAACACCTGCGTAAGGTCCGGGGAGACCTACTGCCTCCTCGGTCCCAATGGCGCTGGTAAGACATCTACGATTAAGGCGGTGCTCGGCCTCGTGAGGTATGATGGCGTCATAGACATACTTAGTATGGGGCCGCCGAGGCCCGAGGTCATGAACAACGTCGGCGCCGTCCTCGAGACACCGCTTGTCCTGGAGACCCTGAGCCCGAGGGACTTCCTGGAATTCGTGGGCTCCGTGAGGGGTGTTGGGGATTCGAGGTACGTGGAGGCCTTGGTTAGGGCCCTGGGCCTTGAGGAGTTCATTGATAGGCCAATAATGTCTCTCTCGGCGGGCAATAGGCAGAAGGTGGCCATAGTGGCGGCCCTAATGCATAGGCCTAGGCTCCTACTCATGGATGAGCCCTTCAACTACCTTGATGCCAAGTCCGTCAGGGTTGTCAAGGAGTTGATGCAGAGGCACCTTGAGTCTGGGGGCTCAATACTCTTCACGACGCACATAATGGAGGTTGCGGAGAGGGTTTGTACGAGGATTGGTATTGTGAGTAGTGGTAGGTTAATGATGGAGGGGACGCCCAGGGAGATCATGAGTGCCGCAAATGCAGGCAATCTAGAGGATGCCTTCCTAAGGGCCATAAGGGCTGAGGAGGAGATTAGGGAGTTAATGGAGGGACTTTAATGAGGGATTACTGGAGGCTTGGTGGGCTTATCTATAGGGAGTTGGTGGTGCAAGCGATAACCCAGTCCAGGAGGACCGGAGCTAGGCCCACTAGGATTGAGAGGGTTGTTGACGGTTATAGGGTCATTAAGGTGGTGGCGTCAATAATGATGATCATGTACCTCGCCTCACCAGCAATTACAAGCGCATTACTGCGCTGGAGGGACCCGGCCTCAATATTCGTGTTCCCACCCTATGACTACCTAACCATGTACTTCACGATACTACTAATATACATGCTCCTCTCACCACTGGCGATCTCTGTAATGGGAAACACGACAACGGGGGAGCTACTGAGGATACTCGGCTTCAGTGAAAGACGCATTAGACTTGTTTCCATAATCGCCGTGGTTAGGGCTGTGGATGCGCCACTGCTCACGGCAATGGTCCTCGCCATAACGGCATCCATAATACTACGCACACCAACACCAATAATAATCACAACACAGGCTGTGTTACTTGGGTTAATGGGCCCGCTACTCAGCGTCCTAGCCCTGGACACGGTGATCAGTAGGGGAGGCTCAGCGAGTGGGCTCTGGACTAGGGCGTTCATGGTGATCACGAACACCGCAACCTGGGTGATAGCCCTAGCCCTACTCATGCTTAGTGAGGCATCGCCGCAATTAATAAACCCAGGGATCGCCCAGTACATACCGTTGGTGGGGGACCCATTGATCGGTAGATACGCCGCGGCCCTTGTTAACTCAGTGGTGACTATGACGATCCTCCTAATCATCGACGCCTACCTAATGGGTAGTGCTGGCACGCGTCTACTCATGCCGAGAACGCCAGGCGGCCCTGAGTCACTCATTACCAAGAGGAAACCACTGGGTGGGTTTAGGTTTAGGGGCCAGTTCCTCGGCATGGTGAGGTACTACATGAAGCATGTACTCAGTGCCAGGGGTTCCCTGGGCATGGTTATTGGCGGCTTAATAATGGCCCTGTTCCTCTACGCATCTATGGCAATGACGATACGCAACGCCCAATTAAACCCCGTGGAGGCAATGATCGGCATAATGACATACATATCCCCAATGGCATTCATAGTATCCTTCCTACCCGTGATTATGTACAACGCCGAGTACTCCGCACTGCCCATAATACTCACGACGCCCGTGACGCCCATCAAGAGGGTGCTGGCTAAGATACCCATGGTGGCCACCACGTACTACATACTCACCACGCCAATAATAATCATGCTCCTCCTAATGAGGAATGCCTACGCGGTACCCGCCGCGGCCTCGACCGTGTTATCCCCAGTGGCCTCAACAATAATGTCGGCAATAATCTTCGAACTGGAGGTCAGGGACTACCTAAACGGCTCCCAGGCCCTCGCCATACTAAACCTCATCAACACCCTACTGATAATGACCACATCGGCAATACCCATAATAGCCTTCATAACAACCCAGATAATAACAATGAACTACACAACCTCAACCACAGCCCTACTAATCACTGGGGTATTGGAAATCACAATACTAACCCTAGCCCTAACCAAGTTGATTAGACGGGAATAATAATGGCCAATACAGCCCTATTGCTTTTGCTGAGCCTTTGTCTGCGCCCTCTTCTTGGCGCCGCTGAGTTCCTCCTCAATCCACTCAAGCTTACCAAGCATTGGCTGCCTAAGGGTTAGGCTAACCCTAACCACGTCCCTGTTACCCGCCGTCACGTAGCTAACCCCCACGACCCTAGCCCTAACCACATCACCCCTACCAAGCCTACGCCTACTGCGCTCGCCCACGAAGGCCCCACTCTGCTTGTCGTAGAGGACCACGTTATCCTCCATCATCTGAGTCCTATGTATCAACGCATCAATGGGCCCAATCCTAACGAACGCCCCAAAGTCCTCGGTCCTAACCACCTCACCCTCAACAACCTCATTAACAAGCGGTGTGTAGACCAGGGCCTTGAACCGGACCCTATTGTACGTGGCCCCATCGCCGAATATTACCACGCCCCTCCTACTGGTCTCAACGTCGAAGATAGCCACGTAAACACCCACATCCCTCTCAACCCTACCCACATACTGGTTCCACAAAACCTCGAAGGCAACCCTCTCCAGGGGTTCACCAAACCTGCTGGGCGGAATCCTAATGTAGTCCTCAAGGGTCAAAACCCTGAACATGCAGGGTTCGTTTTAAGGGGAGGATTTAAAAACCTAATCACCCAACCCATAGGCCTCCCTCCACGACTTACCCATCTCAACCATCTTAAGGACTATCACCCTAACCTTCTCTAGGCACGTGAGCAAGTCCCTACTGAGCATGCTTATGATCACTGGGCTAGCCCTGGACGCAATGAATTCGGAACCAACAACAACCGCCATGTACCTAGCAAGGACAAACTCGCCGCTTAACTCAATGACCCTCTCAATGACCCTCCAGGCATTACTAGCCTCATCACCGCTGCACTCAATGCCAAGGGCATTGCAGGACTTATTCAATGTCTCCATGCATAGCCCCGCCAGGTCCCTGATAATCGTCCTTTCATCACCAGAAAGCACCTCACCTATCCTAACCGGTAACTCACTCCCTAGGTATTTGATTAGGGCTTCATCCCTGTTGATACTCATCCCTAGGTCTCCGTAATGGTCTCGTCAATAAGAATGTTCTCCTCCCTAAACCCCATCTCAACGAGTAACTTCTTAACCCTCTGCCTCTGGTCACCCTGAACCTCAATTGAATTCTCCCTAACAGTACCACCAGCTGCAAGCCTACGCTTAAGCTCCTTGGCAATACCATCAATGTCCAGGGCCTTAACATCGGAACTATCAAACTCAATTACAGTCACCAAGTGCCTCCTCCTCCTTTCAACCCTAACCCTAACAAGGGCCTGTTCCTTCGCGATCTCCGCCTCACTACCACTCTCACCACCAAGCACCGACGAAAGCAACTCATCAACTATATCTCCCTGACCTTCTCCGCTCATGGACCAAATACCTAACACAACGCCCATATTTATATCTTTTGCGTTTCAAAAACACGGAGGCCACTGACCAGGAACAAACAAGGAACCTAACCAACCCAAACCATAACCCGACCCAGGAATGATTAGGGAGGCCATATGAATCCGTAAGGAAGAAAGCTCCATTTCAAGGGGAAGCCTTGCACCCAGGAAGGACCCTAGGTACTTAGCGAGGAATTGCTGAGGTCAATGAATATCCTACTACCAACGCTCACAAGCCCCGTGTAGACGAGGAGGAAGCGGGTTGATTGATTGGGATTAAGGCCGAGAGCCCCAAGACAGTTCATTGGAGCGGAGACATCGATGGACCCACCATTAACCTCATTAACAACCGCAGTGAGCCTGGGGAACGCCAACCCCCTCGGTAGGTCCCAAAGATCGAGGGGTGGATTAAGCGGGAATGACCTGCAGCCCATTGCCCTACGGCCAACAACCGAGACCCCAAGCACGTAATCACCGGCCAGGAGACCAAGGACAACGCTGAACCAGGGCTTGTTAAGAGGTCCGTCAATGACGACACCCTTAATTACGAGGCCGTTAATTGGGTACTCACGGCCAAGATCAATTAGTGTGAACCACGGAACCGCCTGGATAGGCAGTAGGTACTGATCACCAACCCTACGGGCCCCAAACCTCCTACCCAACTCAACACTGGAGGCCTTGAATAAGGCCTCCAAATCCTCAAGGGAAATCACGGGAAACTTCGTTAAACCCCTCCTACCCAACTCAATCACAACCATACATGTGGATCCCCCCAACCTGGGTTAAATAAATAACCCAAGTCAACAACCTGAATAAAAACCGGTTAGTTAAAGTGCGCAAACCCACGATCAAACACAGGCATTCCCAAGAACCTCCTCACACTTAACATGAACATCCCTGGGCATCCTCGGTATTACATTCAGCAGGACCTTACGCGCAAGCTCCAGCTTCTCACCCATAACCCTCTCCACCAAGTCAGCCGTAACAGGCTGATGCGGAACCCAAATGTCGTAGTCAGTCACCAGGGCAAGCAGTGAGTAACACATGCCGAGCTCACGCACAAGGTTAATCTCCGGCACGAGCGTCATCCCAATTATGTCACAGCCATAAACATCCCTCCAAACCCTAGACTCAGCCTTAGTACTAAACCTCGGGCCCTCAATACACACATAGCACCCGCCAAGGTGGGTCCTATTAACCCTGGAGGCCTCCTCATAGAGCAGTTGATTAATTACGGGGTTAAAAGGCTCAAGACCAATCTGTATATGGCAGGTCCTAGGCCCATCAAAGAACGTGTACTCCCTACCCTTAGTCGCATCAAAGAATTGATCGGGAATAACGAAGTCACCAGGCGCAAAGTCCTGCCTAAGACTACCCACAGCACTAACACTAATCACAGCCCTAACACCCAACGCCCACAAAGCCCATGCATTCGCCCTATACGGTATCCTATGCGGCGGGTACCTATGCCCACGACCATGCCTAGGCAGGAACGCAACCCACTCACCACCAACCCTACCAATCACCACATTATCACTGGGCAACCCATAAGGCGTGTGAAGCTGAACCTCAAAATACTCACTAAAGAACCCAGCCTCATAAAGTCCACTACCACCAATAACACCGACATAAGGCAACGAATCAACACCCAACTCACTTGGACTCACAGGCGCCCTAGTAACCGTCAACTTCCTAACCCCAACCACGGTAAAGCTGAGGAAAAGAAACTATAAAAGCGTTACCCACACGACACAACCAATTCACACCAACGGCCGTGATCCCCCACGGCAGTACTGATTATGACAACCACCCCCATCACTCGGCTTGAGACGCTGTCGGTTGGAGGAAGCCTGGTTGAAGCTGTGAGACATACCCAATTCTAAATGCCTTCCTCAGCGTCTTTATACAGTGTCCTGCGTTGTTTCGTAATAGACCCATAAAGCAATTACCCCCACTAATCACCAGCAGGATTACACACGAAACCCAACGATTACAAAGCCACACCAAACACAAAGCAACAACCACCCAAACCCATAAGCACTAAAGCCAGGTCAATCCTCACCCCACGGCTAAACCTAAAACATTAACTAGGAACTGGAGAGAATAGTTTTCGTAAAGGGACCAACCCCAACCACACCCTAGGCACCCACCCATTAAACCCCACCACCCACACCTGGGGCGATTGGGAGTGGCGGGCTCCCCCCTCGGGAAAACCCTCGGAGGTTACACCCCCACCCCATCAACCCCGTCTTCTACGGGGACCCTCACCCGGCACCCGGTAGGGAAACCCACCGGGCACCGAGCGGCCGCCTCTTTTCGGGGAGGGCTTCCCGCTTAGATGCCTTCAGCGGTTATCCCCTACGGCGTGGCTGCCCGGCTCTGCCCTGTAGGACAACCGGTAGACTAGAGGCCGCGGCGCCCCGTTCCTCTCGTACTGAGGGCACCTTCCCCTCAGGCGGCCAGCACCCCCGACAGGTAGAGTCCGACCTGTCTCACGACGGTCTGAACCCATCTCACGTTCCCCTTTAATGGGCGGGCAGCCCCACCCTTGGGGGCTGCTGCACCCCCAGGATGGGAAGAGACGACGTCTGGGTACCAAACCGCGGGGTCGATGGGAACTCTCACCCGCGACGAGCCGGTTACTCCTGGGGTAACTTTTCTGTCATGCCCGGCCCCCACTGGTGGGGGCACGAGCGTTCGCTAAGCCCGGGTTTCCCCCCTGCGCCCCTTGCGTTCAAGGGCGCAGTCAGCCCGGCATTTGGCCTTGCCCTCTACGGCGGAGTTCTGACCCGCCTGAGCCGAGCATTGGGCACCCCTGATATCCTTTCAGGGGTGTGCCGCCCCAGCCGAACTGCCCACCCGCCGCTGTCCCCCGGGTACTACCCGGAGTTAGGGGTGCGGGAGAGAGTGGGTGGTGTTTCATTGGCGCATCCACGCGGCCCAGAGGCCGCGTTTCATCGCTCCCACCTACGCTATGCACCCCCTCCCGCACCCCAACGACGGGCTGCAGTAAAGCTCCACAGGGTCTTCTCGCCCCGTCGGGGGTCCCAGGACTCTGCACCCGGAGGTGGGTTCGCCGGGCCCCGGGCCGGGACAGTGGGGACCTCGTTGATCCATTCATGCACGCCGGAACTTACCCGGCAAGGCATTTGGCTACCTTAAGAGGGTCAGAGTTACCCCCGGCCTTCAGCGGCGCTTCGCCCGGTTGGACCCGGGTTTCACGTACCGCCAGTGGCCAGGATTCAGCCCCCGTACACACCCTTACGGGCTAGCGGGGACCTATGTTTTTGTTAAACAGTCAGGTCCCCCTTGCCACTGCGACCCGCGGTTCCAGTGGGGTAACCACCAAAACCGCGGGCACCCCTTCTCCCGAAGTTACAGGGCTAATTTGCCGAGTTCCCTGGCCCGGGGTCACCCGAGCCGCCTTGGGCTTTTCACCCAGGAACACCTGCGTCGGTTCTCGGTACGGTCGTGGGGGCTCGTTCCCCATCCCCTTTTCATGGACCCCAGGAGTCAGGTGGACCAGGCTCAAGGCCCGGCTATTCCCGCCTTCAGCCGGTTCTCGCCATTACGGCACTCCCCGGCCTTCAGCGGTTAAACGGAGTATTCCCCCGCCCACCCTATCCCGAGGCGTCGGGAATGGGGCCTGCGTTACCGCGAGACCTACCCCCACGGCACGGGAATATTAACCCGTTTCCCCTTCGGCGGGTACCAATTAGGCCCCGCCTTAGGACCGGCTAACCCATGGCTGATTATCGTTGCCATGGAACCCTTGTCCTTTCCGGCGGAGGGGATTCCCACCCCTCTTCGCTGCTACTACCACCGGGATCTGCATCGACCACGGGTCCACCGAACCTCACGGCTCGGCTTCTACCCCATGGCCGCGCCCCCCTACCCCACGCGGACCAACGATCCGCGGGCTGGGGTCTCGGCGGCGGGCTTGAGTCCCTAGACATCTTCGGGGCCCCCCGCCTCAGCGGGTAAGGTGTTACCCACTTCTTAGCCGATGGCTGCTTCTAGGCCCACGGCCCCGCTGTCTTGGGCGGGGGACACCCTTCTAGGTTGACACTTAGCCCGCACTTAGGGGCCTTAACCCCAGTCTGGGTTGTTTCCCTCTCGGCCCTCAGGCTTACCCCGAGGAACCCGCCTCCCCCCTTCTTCGGAGCCCACGGGTTCGGAGTTTGACCGGGGACCGGGGCCTTTCGGCCCCTGCATCCCCGATCAGTGCTCTACCCCGTAAGCTTCCTCCAGGGAGACCGGGCTGGGACCCGCTTCGGGGGGAACCAGCTATCACCGGGCTTGATTGGTCTTTTGCCCCTAGCCCCAGGTCATGGGAACGAATTGCACATCAGAACCCTTTCGGGCCTCCACGGGGCTTTCGCCCCGCTTCACCCTGCCCAGGGCTAGATCGCCCGGTTTCGGGTCTCCCGCCCGTGACTACGGGCCCATTAAGACCCAGCCCCTCACGGAGTCACCCCCGCTACGGGCTTTTCGGTTTCCCTACACCTTCGGGGCTCAACCCCCTTAGGCTCGCCACGGACGGGAACTCCCCGGCCCGTGTTTCTAGACGGAAGGGGCGACCCTGGACCCTCCCCTCGTACTCCCGGGTTCACCCCGGTTTCCTTCAGGGGAGGGCACCCTTTCAAGCCGCCCCTCCTTTAGCCACCCGGTTTCAGGCTCTTTTCACTCCCCTTTCGGGGTTCTTTTCAGCGTTCCCTCACGGTACTAGTGCACTATCGGTCTCGGGACATACTTAGCCTTAGGGGCCAGTGGCCCCCAGCTTCCCACGCCAAAACCAAGGCGTGGTACTCCGGGACACCGGGACTCCGCTAGGCAACCTTTGGCCTACGGGGCTATCACCCTCTACGGCGGGGCTTTCCAGCCCACTTCGGCTAGGCTGCCCCAGCGGTACCCGAGCCCTCAACCCCACATCCCCCCACGGTTATCCCGCGAGGGTTTGGTTTGGGCTAACCCCCTTTCGGTCGCCCCTACTCGGGGGGTCCCTGTTGGTTTCCCTTCCTCCCCCTACTAAGATGTTTCCGTTCGGGGGGTTCCCGCTCCGAGGGAAACCCCGGAGCGCCCGAGCCTATTCGGCCCGAGCAGGAAGCCCTATTCAGGGATCCCGGGTTCAAAGGCTGCCTGCGCCTACCCCGGGCTTATCGCAGCTTGCCACGCCCTTCCTCGGCGCCCGAGCCGAGCCATCCACCGGGTGGCTTGCTGGTGCGGGTGGTAGTTTGGTCAAGGTGAGCACCACCCCAATCCCTTTGAACAACCCATCCCCAGAGGAGGTGATCCGGCCGCAGGTTCCCCTACGGCCACCTTGTTACGACTTCGCCCCCCTCGGGAGCCCCCAACTCGTCCTCCCCTCCCCAGGGGGTTACCCTGGAAAGAAGAGGCCTCGTTGGGGGCTCCCTCGGGTGGCGCGACGGGCGGTGTGTGCAAGGGGCAGGGACGTATTCACCGCGCGTTGGTGACACGCGGTTACTAGGGATTCCACGTTCACGAGGGCGAGTTGCAGCCCTCGATCCCTACTGGGGCGGGGTTTACGGGATTGCCTTCCCCTTTCGGGGTCGGATCCCGCTGTCCCCGCCA
The DNA here is from genome assembly GCF_026000775.1 of Vulcanisaeta souniana JCM 11219. Classification (GTDB taxonomy): domain Archaea; phylum Thermoproteota; class Thermoprotei; order Thermoproteales; family Thermocladiaceae; genus Vulcanisaeta; species Vulcanisaeta souniana. The sequence continues at coordinate 1,385,468 of NZ_AP026830.1, forward strand.
TTGCAGCTCGCGTGCAGCCCCGGGGTTTCGGGGCATACTGACCTGCCGTGGCCCCCTCCTTCCTCCGGCTTACGCCGGCAGTCCCCCTAGTGTGCCCCCGGTCCCGAAGGACCGGGTAGCAACTAGGGGTGGGGGTCTCGCTCGTTGCCGGACTTAACCGGACACCTCGCGGCACGAGCTGACGACGGCCATGCACCTCCTCTCAGCTCGTCCGGCAAGGTCGTTAGCCTGGCCATCATCCTGCTGTCGCCCCGGGTAAGGTTTCCGGCGTTGACTCCAATTAAGCCGCAAGCTTCACCCCTTGTGGTGCCCCCCCGCCAATTCCTTTAAGTTTCAGCCTTGCGGCCGTACTCCCCAGGCGGCGGGCTTAACGGCTTCCCTCCGCCACTGGGCGGGCTCTAAGCCCGTCCAACAGCTGGCCCGCATAGTTTACAGCTGGGACTACAGGGGTATCTAATCCCCTTTGCTCCCCCAGCTTTCGCCCCTCACCGTCGGGCGCGTTCCAGCCGAGCGCCTTCGCCACTGGTGGTCCTCCCGGGATTATCGGATTTCGCCCCTACCCCGGGAGTACCCTCGGCCTCTCCCGCCCCCAAGCCCGGCAGTTTCGCCCCCAGCCCACGGGTTGAGCCCGTGGATTTCAGGGGCGACTTACCGGGCCGGCTACGGGCGCTTTAGGCCCAGTAAGCACCCCGACCACTCGCGGGGCTGGTATTACCGCGGCGGCTGACACCAGACTTGCCCCCCGCTTATTCGCCCGGCTTTTTGCACCGGGCAAAAGCCGCCCTCTTCGGGCGGCACTCGGGGTGGCCCCGTCACGGTTTCCCGCATTGCGGAGTTTTCGCGCCTGCTGCACCCCGTAGGGCCTGGGCCCTTGTCTCAGTGCCCATCTCGGGGCTCCCGCTCTCACGGCCCCCACCCGTCTTCGGCTTGGCGGGCCGTTACCCCGCCAACTACCATGATGGGCCGTGCCCCCATCCTCGGGCGGATTGCGGCAGATCGGCCGTAATCCATTTCGGAGAAGGGGCCTTCCAGCGCCCTCTCCTGTGGGGGATTAGCCCCAGTTTCCCGGGGTTATCTCCCTCCCGAGGGTAGGTTAGGCACGTGTTACTGAGCCGTGCGCCACGCCCGGCGGTCCCCGGGCGTACGACTCGCATGGCTTAGCCCCACCCCGATAGCGGTCGGGTCCGGCAGGATCAACCGGTTTCTTGGGGATGGGTTTTGTTCGGGATTGGGGTTAGGTGTGGTTGGGGTTGGATCATCCCCAAGCTTCCGTCCGGGCGGTCCCCGGGTGGTTTGCTTGGGGACTCATTGTGCGGAGGTGTCATTGTTTTTGTACTTTATAAGTTTTTTCCTCGTGTTTTTCGTGGTTGTTTTGCCGGTGTGTTGGTTGGGTTTGTTTTGTTGTTTAACCTGGGATGTGTTATTCGTTCCAGAAGGGTTTTGTTTTTTGGTATTGTCGTTCTGCCTCTAGTATTTGTTGGTAGAGCTCTTGTTCTGTCTTTGCCTTTGGTAGGACTTTCCTGATTGCTGTTGTTGGTCCTACTCCGTGTGCTGCTAGGGCTATTATGGCTTTTTTGCCGTATTGTAGGACTGCCAGGGCTGTTTGTGTTAGTTCCTGCCATTTTTCCTGCTCCTCCCTTGTTAGTCTTTGGTTTCTTCTTGCCTTCCTGGTTATCTCGTAGGTTTTAGCTGGGTTTTCTCCGTACTTTAGTACGGCTATTTGTCTCATTCTGCATCTTGGGCATTTGACTTGTTCTGGTATGTATTTGACCTTCATTGTTGTGTGCCATCCGCAGTTTAGGCATAGTAGTGTTACTTCCCTTTCCTCGATTCTTTTCTTTAGTAGTTGTAGTATTGTGGTTGTTGGTATCCCCTGGACTGCTGCGTCTATTTTGCTGGCTTGGTTTATGATGTGTTGGGCTATTGGTGTGTATTGTTCTGCCTTGATGATCCTTATTGTTGTTTTTCCCTTCTTAATGCTATTTATGAGTTGCCTGAGTGGTGTTGGGTTTATTTTTTCGGTGAGTATTTCCCTGGTGATTTCTTTGTCTACCACGGTGTCCCTGAGCGCCGCTGCCAGCCTTTCGATGTTTACGTCAACAGACTCCTTGGGTAGTATCCCGAATCTCCTGGCGACGTGTATGAATCTGTACTTGTAGAGTCTTGTGCCTCTTACGGCCTCCCTTAACTCCTCCTCTACGTAGTCTGGGCTTTGGTTTAGGGCTTCGGTTATTGCCTGGGGTGGTATGCTTATTGGTGTTGTTATGAGTACCCTGTATGGGTCTGTCACGTAGGTTGCGACTACCCTGTATCTCTGGCTTATGTATCTGGCTAGGTATATGGCTAGTGCTTGGTTTCCCTTTGTGCCTAGGCAGGCGTGGATTACGGCGTCTCTTCCTCTCCACTCTATTGTTACTGTGTCAGTGAATTTCGTTACTTCTGTCTTGGCTTGTTGTCCTAGTTCCTCGATTACGTCTGTTGGTGTTTGGTTCGCTGGGTAATTAATGAATATTCCCGTTGTTTCCTGCCCGTTATTTACGGCGCTTATTAGTTCCTGTCTTAATTGGCAGGTTTCCTGCGCCACCTCTGTGGGTACTGGTATTTCCTCGCCGACCCACGTGGGTACTGCGTTTAGGACTTGGTTCAGTGGTTCTAGCACGACCTCGCCCTTTTCGTGGTCTGTGCTTATTATTCTCCAGGGTCTGCCTGCCAGTATTACCTGTGTGCCTGTCTCGGTGGTTTCCACGAACTCTTCGTCTAATTCGCCGATCACTCTATTTGTCACCATGTCCCTGGCCCTGTAGTGTTTTTGGTCTGGTATCATGGATATGTTCTCGAAGTAGTATCTGTGGAGTCCTCTCCTTGGTGTTATGGTACCGTCCTCGTTGATCCTAATGAACCTACTGCTTTCCATGAATTTTAGGACCTCGAGTAACTCCTCGGGTGTTAACTCCCTGTATGGGTGTGCTTTCCTCACTGTGTTTAGGATCTCGTTTATCGTCAATGCCCTGCCCTCTATCTTGGTCTCAATGACTATGCCGGCGATTTGGTGGTGGAGTACGTCGAGCGCCTTCTTGTGGTACTCAACTTCCCGCTCTAGTTCGTTGTTTAGGGCCCTCCTGGCTATTACGAGGGATTCTAGGTAGTCGTCGGTGTCCCTTGTTATTACGTAGCCAACGGCCCTTCTACCAAGCCTGTGCCCACTCCTGCCGACTCTCTGGATTAGCTTTGTGACCTGTCTGGGGCTTGAGTATTGGATTACGGCGTCTATGTGGCCTATGTCTATGCCTAGTTCGAGGCTTGACGTGGTCACTACTGCCCTGATCCTGCCGTTTCTCAGGCCCTCCTCGAGCTCCTCCCTTTCCTCCCTGTCCAGTGAGCCGTGGTAGACGCCCACGGCGTTGTCGCCGAGCACTCTACCTAGTCTATGCCCTAGTAGTTCGGCTTCCTCCCTGGTGTTTGTGAATACGAGGGTTGTCCTGTGGTTGTTTATTATTTCCGTGATCCTCCTGAGCCTTGCCGCAGTCTCTGGCAAGGTGTTTAATTCCTCGGCTAGTCCCACGTCCTCCTCAGTGGTTTCTGGGTATTCAACGCTTATCTCCACTTCCCTACTCACGTCAGCGCTCACCACCTCCACTGGCCTGCCTATGCCGGCTAGGAATTGGCTGGCCAGTTCGGTGTTTCCTATTGTCGCGGAGAGCCCAATCCTCTGGTACTCACCGGTTATGTTGACTAGTCTCTCCAGGGCTATGGATAGTTGGGCACCTCTCTCGTCATTCATCAACTCATGGAGCTCGTCAATCACTACCCACTTGACGTTCCTAAGCGCCCTCCTCATGTTCCTCATGGTTAATATTACCTGGAGTGTCTCCGGTGTTGTTATGAGTATCAGGGGTGGCTCCCTAACCTGCCTCCTACGTTCGCTCTCTGGGGTGTCGCCGTGCCTAACCGCCGTGGTTATGCCAAGCCTACTGGCTATTTCCCTGAGCCTAATGTTCACGTCCCTATTTAGGGCCCTCGCGGGCGTTATGTAGATGACCGCGACGCCGCTTGTTAAACCCTCACTAAGTATTTTGCTCATTATTGGGAATATCGCTGCCTCGGTCTTTCCACTACCCGTGGGTGCCGTGATTAAAACATGAACGCCGCTGAGCACCCTGGGTATTGCCTCTACTTGAATAGGCGTCGGCTCTAGGTAACCAAATTCCCCAAGGATCCCTACAAGCCTTGGATTTAGGTACCTCCTCCAAAAACTGTTCATCGGCACGCCCGACGTGGCTAATGCGTTTCTGGGCTTTATGAGTCTGTCTACCCATACTGGGCGCCACCACGGATGCGGCGGTGGGCTTGGTGGGTAACGTTAGTCCCAGTGTTCTTAATTACTGGGTCAATGGCTTAAAAGCCGTGTTATTGGTGGTGCGTTGTTATAAGGGGTATATGCATTAAGGGGATGGCTTGGGTTGGTGGCGTTTCCTGAAGTTCCATGTCTCTGAGTTAAGTGTGCCCTAGGAACAGGTCTATAAGTGTTGTTAAAGGAGTTGATGTGTATTATGAGTCATCTGCGGTGCTCATAATCTTTAGGGTTAAGCCTGAGGACACTTTTGAGGAATTAATCCCAATTCCCCTCCCTGAATTCCAAGGACTTTCCACAATACGCAGTGGAAATAGCCCTAGAGGCAGGATATGCTGGAGAGCTAGAGCTACTTAGGGAGCAATTTACCATTCTTATTTCTCTGTATCATTTCTTGAATAATAAGAGATTAAGCAAAATAGAGGAGGAATACGAGGCACTGGTGGAAACGGAGAATAGAATATATAGAAAATTAATGGAGCTAAATGTACTGGATGTTGCAGTATACGAGTCCACTAGAAGGGTAATTGAGTATGGCCAGAGGAGGATGAGAATAACGGATCTTTACGCAAAGGTCAGGGATGCATTGGTGAGCATAAACAGGGAGCTGGATGTTAAGTATCAGTTGGCGGAGAATAAGAAGCTAGAAAGATTGGAGTACATACTATTGGTATTAACTGCGGTCCAAGCTGTTGAGGCAAGCTTAAACATTCCGAAGGTGGTTAGCCTTCAACTTGAATTAATCATGGTAATCTTCCTTACGGCGGTTTCGGTGTTTATCTACATCATTATAACTAGGATGAGACCATGAAAAGTAACCTAATGGGCTACATGGCATCTCTACTCTCTTCCCTTACCTACTCAGTCTGGTTTCTAGTATCCCAGGAAATAGTACCCAGTGGTAGTCCTCAAGGATCATTGTTTGTGGTTATGATGATCGCCTTGGGATTCTCTGCCTTACTCAACATAAGGGGGATGAAGAGAATTAGGTTCAAGCCATTTCTAGTCAGCATGGGTGGTGGAATCCTATTCGTATTAGGAAACATCATCTTCTACTACCTAATTCCGAAGGATGGAATAGGGGGCTGCAAGTGCCTTCTCATCGATAAATCTACTATTCTTTTCAATATTAACCCTTCCCAAGTCCAAACCTAAAAGCCTAACTCTTTACTTCATAGGAATACTACTCTGTGTATTAGGCATGGCTGGGTTCTATTACACGCCCCAAGGAGGGCTATCATAATGCCAAGAAATATTTCGTAAAACGATAGCCCTCCTCTACGCACTAGGAACCTTTATTCTTTACTCAGTCATATCCTCCTCATGGATATCTACCTCAACCCTGGGAATTTTCTCCGGTGAGGTCTTATTCTTTTTCCCATTTTACATCAGGGATCCAAACCTCCTGACTCTAGGTTGGGACGTTATAGCAGGAGTAAGTCTCGCCACCGCACTGAACTTGGAAGCAAGAGGATTTAAGATCCTAACCCCAAAGAGAAAGGAGAACATTGTTAACGTGATCTCTAACTTAGAACTACTACCTATTGCCATATATTACTTGGTGGTTTACGGGTACCCATATATCTCATACGCTCTCATGTTAGGGATAATTGCTGTAGGTTTAATAATACTAAGTATGGCAACATGAGGCAATGAGCTCCGGGAGAGACTAGCCCGCTTTTTCTTAGTGGTATGAGATTTATGGTACCGCTGAGAATTTTTAAACGTGAAGGAAATTAAATATAGCTAGGCTTAGAGATTGTGGGTACTGCCGTAGTTGCTTCGAGAAGGGGTGGGGCTACGTAGTGGGCGTGGTTTGCACTTAAATTGCGGTTGTGATCCTACACGGGGAGTACTCCGGGTTGTTGCAACTAACCCATGCAGGATCATCAGGAATGCAAAGGCGGCTATTACCTGGAGGTCAAGGTTGCTAGGCAAGTAAAGGCTTGGGCAATGACATAGCCAAACAAAGATGCAAGGTCACGTATGTATTAATGAGCGGTAAACCCAGGGCAGTCACGAGGGGGTGGCCACAGGCACAAACCAAGGCATGGCCGATAATACCCTCGCAAAACCCCAGAGGGCAAACCGAAAGTGATTTAAGTACTACATTAAGGTCGTCATAACCGGAACCAAAATGCTAATACTGGTGGCCAGTGGCAGTAAGGGAGGTACAGGGAAGAGTACGGTTGCCCTTGGTTTGTCAGCCATACTTTCGCTTAGGGGCTTTAGTCATGAGTTGTTTGATTACTCGTGCAACCTGGGCGTGTGTACTGGCGTTTATTACTACCTAAGTGACTTCGTTGATGGCGTTAATAGGTTGTCGAGGTTGGTGAAGATCAAGCAGGGCCTGCCTCCACAGGACTACGGGGGCCTGGCTATTGTTGACCTGCCGCCAATGAGCCTCGCCCAGCCCGAGTTCGTTGATTTGCTCAGTAGGGCTGATGCCCTTGTTGTGGTTAGTTCCTATGAGCCGGACTCCGTGGTTTCCATGGAGAGAGTTCTCGAGGCTTACCCTGGCAGTAGGATTGTTAAGGTTTGTAATAGGGCCTCCATGGAGGGCTGTAGGCACTACCTCAAGGTTACCCCTGAGTCCCCCTTCTTTGTTGTCGGTGAGCCCACTAACTTCAGAACCTTCCTTAGGCTCACGGATGACCTGGGCTTCACAGGTGAGGCCAGGTTTGAGAGGGTTAGTAGGGAGTTTGGGGCTGATGGTGTTAAGGCGAAGCTTGTCTATAGGTGGGACCCGTACGCCATAATTGGCGTTGAGATCTCCCTGAAGTGGTACTACGCCTTAATGCCTTACACGAAACCCATTGAGGAACTGGTGACGACTGCCAAAAACCTACTCGGCCCAAGCTACCTGAATAGACTTGGCTTCGCTGATAACGCACTAAACAAACTGTTCAGGGCCATTAGGCACTAGGGAATCACACTGATTCTGGTGCATTGTGGTTCCTACGTTGTTTAACCTTAATTAAGGACTTAGTGGTCATTAAATGCCATGACAATACTGCTCAGTGTAAATGCAACAAATCCCTTCACCACTGCCGAGGGTGCCATTCAGGGTATTGTGAATAATGCAATTAATTTCATGGCATTCGTGGCCGCCGTACTCATACTAATAACCATAGCTGGCTTGGTCCTAGTTGGTTTTCTCGCCCTTGTTCAATCCTTGATTGGGTACTCACTCATTGAATGGTCCAGCATTAGGCGAATAATAGGCTCAATGGTTACGATGGGCGTGGTTCTCGTCTTATTAATGGGCATACTGCCTGCCGTACTTAACTCAGTGGGTTTGACGACAATAGCCACCGCACTTAATAACTTCATGAACATGGTCATGAACCACCTATCATCCTTGATTTAACCAGTTACCCAAGGGCCACCTTTATTAAATTCCTCACATAACTTCTAATCCTCTCAGCGACTTCAAGTTGATTATTCGTGCCATCCACGTACGGTATTACCGCCGCGGCGTCGTACTTTAGGTCCTCCTTAACCATGTTCATGGCATAGATCATGTGTTTAGTGCCCACCCTGGGTATCGTCCTCCTCACTAATTCCTCCCTCCCGCTGATCAGTGGTATTAATAACCTGTCAGCTGCCTCTATTGCACCCAGTGATAACCCTATGTTTACCACACTCATTGTGTCTATTACGAGGTTTTCCACATTGTATTTATTAATTAGCGTCCTTTCCAGGGACTTTAATGCCCGCTGCATATCCTGCGGTGTGATCGCGGATAACTGCCTGATCTCTGGGTACTCCCTATGCCTTATTGGCATTACTATATTGCCATCCCTCATGTACATCATGTACCTCCCACCACGCACACTATCTATTACATCAGACCTTGGGTTTAGGCCAAGGAGAAGGGATAGAGAACGATTGTCAGGACTCAGGTCCATATAGGCCACATTCCTTGTGCTCATTAGTAGGGCTAATGTAATGGTTGTTTTCCCTGCTCCCCCAATATTACCACTAGTTACTGTTATTATGGTCATAGCCTTTTCCTTAACTCCTCAAGTTTGTTCAGTAGGTTATTGATCTCGGTGAGTATTTTTATGACCTCATTTAGGGTGCTTATGTAGTTCTCTATCGTGGGTTTTATCTGAATCAGTTTATCCATTTCATTCCTTATGTTAGCCACCTCCTCAATCCTCCTACTCAACTCATCAATGTAATTCCTCAGATCCACTAGGTCTTGGTGGCGGGTCATTGGTGACTGTGCATTAATTGGTTGTGGTGGTTGCGTATTGAGCCCGAATTCATCCTTGCCCTCTTCCTCTATTACGAGCTCCTCCTCAATCTCCTCATTACTTGGTAGCTTTCTTTTCCTGTTACCCGGTTTTAACATGATCCTTTAGTCACGCCTCTCATTAATTAGTTTTACCCTCCAACAACTTATTAAGGGGTTTGTTGAGGGTTCAGTATGGGTTTGTTTTATGGTCGTTCCGTGGGTGCCGTGGATGGTGAAGTTGTTTTTAGCCGTAGGGTTTCTTTTCAGGGCTTCCCAAGCTCGGTTGTAGTCTACAGTACTACCTGGGGAACTGGTTGTTTTGTTGATGTGGGTGATGCGGCTCTACCTGGTGTTGATGATTTTAATCTTGAGCGTTTCATCACACGCCACATGCCTAGGGTCAGGGACTCCGTGATTAGGGGTGTTTCAGCGGGCTTGGGCTTTAAGGACTCCGTGATTAATGCACTAAGGACTGAGGTTAATACGTACCTGAGGGGTGTTGGCGTTAATGCATCAGGTGATGACCTCAACAGGTGGGCATCTCTCCTTTTTAGGGGCCTTTACGGCTATGGCACCCTGGAGCCCATTATAATGACTGGCGATGAGGTTGGCCTTACGGATATTTACGTGACTCCGGGGGCTAGGGTTCATGTTAAGTTAAGTAGTCTTGGTGATTGCCAAACGGGTATTGTGCCGAGTGCGTCTGAGGTTGATTTGCTCATTAACGTAATTGGCGATAGAACCGGAGCCTACCCGACTTACTACGGTCCATCCATTGAGACCTATGATAGGGCCCACAGGCCAATGCTTAGGGTAAGCGTGGATTCCTTCGATGTGACGGATAGGACTAGGGTCAGTATTAGGGTTTTCCCCACCAGGGCCTGGAAGCTCATTGACGTGGTTAGGTTAGGCTCCATTGACGTAAGGCTAGCGGCCTACCTATGGCTGGCGCTCGAGATCGGTTACCCAATACTAATGATCGGTCCTGCTGGGTCCGGGAAGACCAGTATGTCCGCGGCCCTTATGTCGGCGTTGCCCCCTAGCACGGTGATTGCCAAGGTTGAGGATATCGACGAGGTCCTGCTACCCCAGGAGTTGGTTAGTGATTACGCCAGTAGTGTCATTCCGCTGCTTAGTCGTGAGGGTCATGGGGCGGGTGTCAGGCCCATACCGCTCTTCCAGAGGCTTGTTCATGCGCTTAGGGTTGGTGCTGATTACATATTTGTTAATGAGGTTAGGGGTCCGGAGGACACTAGGGCGTGGCTTCACGCCATAATGAGTGGGCAGGTGGGTGGTGCAACCACGATGCATGCCGGCGGTGTTGAGGAGGCGCTGGTGAGGCTTAGGGAGTATGGTGTACCCATCGAGGAGATTAAGTTGCTTGTCGTTCTAATGGGTAGGTCTGAGGAGGGTAATAGGGTTGTTAGGAGGGTTGTGGGTGTGTGGGTTGTGGATGGTGGTAAGCCATTGGTTGCCTGGGATGGGGCTTTGCGTGAGGATGTCCTGGTTAAGTTCCTGGGTGGGCGTGTTGGTGAGGACTTCGTGATTAGGGAGGTGGGTGATAGGGAGGCGTTTCTTGGGCATTACTCGGGCTTTGACGTTGATGAGGCAGAGTGGGTTAGGTTAATAGCCCTGTTTCATAGGGCTAGGAACTTGGTCATGCCCAGGGAGGTCAGGAGTGACGTTGTCTTTGAGGAGCCCTGACCCTAGCCAGCAATTGTCTTGCCAACTCATTAATGTCGAGTTGGTTTGGGTAATTACTAATCAGAACTTCCTTGCCAGTCCTCAACGACCTCCTAACCTCATCATCACCTGCGCCCAAATCCCTCAAAGCCCGTTCTAGGAGCCTCAACCCGTTACTCACGTACACCTCCACTGCATCCCTACTTGGCTTGCCGCCCTCAGTCCTGAACCTCGGCCTGTTGTTGATCCTCCTCATGAGCCTCGTTATTTCCTCATCCTCGTCTAATGCCGTGGTCTTCCTACGCAGGAACCTCATGGACTCACCCAAACCCTCTCCGCATTCAGTCTCTCCAGTAATGCCGTTAACTCATCAATCGCCTTCCTAAATTGACCAAGCTCCGGGTCCTTGACCAGGTAAGGTATTGAGCCCAGTCGCCATGCCGCCTCAATGGCTGGGTTCCTGAGTATCTTCACCACGTTCTTAACGCCAATGTCCAGGTTACCCCTTATACTCGATAACTTATTCAGCACCACAATGCCCTCCTTCCCTGGGCCCATTGTTGACGCGTACTCAAGCATGTTACCGAGCCATCCCATGCCGCCAGGCTCGTCTGTGGCCACCAGTGTTATCACATCGGCATTGCCTATCAACGCCATCATGAGCCCCGGGTTTAGGGCCAGTGATAGGGCTGGTGTGTCTATCAGTATGAAGTTGGGCCTAACCCTGTAATTGCCTATTCCCTTAATCAGTGATGATATCCTCGAGCTCAGGACCGTGGTGCTCGGTAATGCAGTGTATGGGTTCGTGATGGGCGAGGCACCGGGTGGTATGACCTTTATGTTCCCCACAACCCCATCCTCAATGAACGCCGTCGAGGTTCTAACGGCCTTCGTAATCCCCATCATGTACGTCAAGGCACCATTAACACTACCTGGGTTGTTCACGCCTAGTACCCTAGAGGCCGTGGCGTTTGGGTCCAGGTCAATGAACCAAGTCCTGTAACCACTAATTGCCAGTGCTGTGGCTAGGCTCGTGGTTATTAATGTCTTGCCAACACCGCCCTTCTGGCTTAGGAACAATACTGTTAACATAGGTTGTAACTATGCATGGCATTATTAAGGTTTTACCCGCTAAGTCATTGTCAGGGCTATGTACGTGATCACCAGTGGTACCGTGGTGTAGATGCCCGTGACCACAGAGTCAAGCACGTAACCACTCATGAAGCCCCCAAGTATGACTGTTGGAAGCATTAGCTGTAGCATGGCTGCACCCCCAGCCACTTGGGTTGCTATCAACCTGGTTATCACAAGCATGACCTCCATGAGGGATATAGACACAATAACAGAGGCGTACCCAATCCTCCTGGATTCCATTATGGTGTTTATTACGTGGGTTAATGACGTAACTGCCACGTTAATTACGTCAGGTCTCCCCATACCCGTTATGGCCACCGCCCTCGTATACTCATTAATGAAGCCCTCGAGCCAATTCCTTGACCGTGCATCGCCGAGCCTAAGCGTGACCGCGGCCCTCATCACCCTATTAATTGCCGTGTGCCTCACCTCATTGATTATCCTAACCTTCCCAACGTACCAGTTGAGGCTTAGGCCTAGGAAGGCCGTGGAGAACGCAAGCCATGCCAACTCAATAGACCTGGTAACTACGTAGGCAGGTACCGCTGGTATTAACGCGGCTCCCATGTACATGATTAATTCATTGTCAATAACCACTAGCCCCGGGTCCAAGCTCCAGCCCAGCAATGCGGTTATTGGGGCCGCTGAGACGTATGTCGTTACTAAGTACATTGTTGGGTCTATGCCTATGGCCCTACTCACTAGGACTATTGTCATTGGCATTATGGCTAATGTAATTACCGTGAGCATGTCGAGCAGCATTACCAAGTCTCTATGGTCATTCCTAAGCCTTCCCAAGTAGTCGTCGAGCTCTCTTAGTATGTGGAGCACGGCGGTACTCGGTTCAATACCTAGCCTCTCAGTATTAACCATGGTTTCAAGCACACTGCCTAGACTACCCACGTACTTCGTGATAGGCTCATTCATTGAAATCACAGCCCCAGCCATTAATAATCGTTTAATTAAGGGACGGTTAAAACCGAGTCTTTGGGCCTCACTGACTAGGGTATCAATGACCCTACCCACTGGCTGGGCTAGGAATAGGGGTGTTGCGAGTGTTATGAGCAATGCCTCCTCAAGCCTAGCCCTGAACCAAGGCTTGACTGTGGCTAAGCCCATAGGTCTATGTATAGATAATGCTTAATAAGGAGTACCTCTATAGACTTACTATGCCTAGTCGTGGTGAGTTGTCACCGTTGGTTTCAGTTATCATTGCGGCGGTCCTCATCGTCGTTGGCGTAACTTTGATAATGCTTTTTTACCATGGTGCAAAATCAATGAGCCAGCGCGCCCTTAACGCACCTGAGGCTGAGGCTTCGGGTAGTATTTCGGCGTCTACGGGTGTTGTCACGATTAATATCTATAATGCAGGTGCCACGCAGCTCGCCATAAGTGGCGTTAAGATTTATGGATCTGATGGCACAGTACTTAACTGTTCATGGAACGGCATTGGCACCATTGTGGCGGCGGGTGGTAGTTACGGAATTGTTGGCCAGTGCAGTGGTGTTGGGGCTGGCGACACATACACAATAGTTGTTACGTTGAATGGCACCAGTGGTTCCTTAGCCGAGTCCCTCACCGTTACTGCCTCATAGCCTTTGCCCGTGCCTTCGCGGGTTTAAAACCGTGTTGGTATGATCATTATTGCCGCCTAGGCCTGAGTTACCATGGGTTAGCCCTGTATTTTGTCCCGCCACTTATTTATTAATTCGTTTATTTTCCTCGCCATTTCTATGTCGAGTTGTGTAATCCCGCCCTCGTCGTGCGTCGTTAGTTTTAATGTTAGGTGTTTCCAGGTTATTATCATGTCTGGGTGGTGTTCCTCTGCCTCGGCTATTTGGGCTAGTTGGTTTATGAAGGTTATGCAGTCCATGAATGCCTTGAACTCCAGTTCCCTGACTATGTAGTTGTCCTCTAGTCTCCAGCCCTGTGGTAGGGATTTCATGATTTCCTCCCTGGTGAGTAGCACATGCCTTTGATGCGTATTACCTATTAAGTATTGGGTCTTTGTTCATGGGGTGTGGTAATGCCTTTCGAGGAGTTTAATTAACCGCCAAGCCCATTGCAGTATATTAGGGTGTCTGTAAATCCGTAATCGACGCATATCGGTGTATCCACGGGGGGTTGGTCGTTGTAACTCTCAATGTCTCTTCCCTCTGTAATCACAAAGTTGGTCATCATTAACTTACTCCTACTGTCGGTATTGCCGTAATTTACATTAACGCCGGAACTCAGTATTTGGGTGTTGGTTACCTGTATAGTGCCTGTGCCTTGGGTCATGGCCTCATCCCTGGCTGTGCTTATGAGGGAGCCTCATCAATCCCAGTGAGGGTTGCACCATTATTGACTGGGTTCGGGCCAGGTAGGGAGAGGCTTAAAATATATTGAGGTCTTGGTGGAGTTGACCTGGGGTGTTGTCCCGAGGCTTAACGGGGGTTTAGGTAAACGGGAGGTTGAATGAATTGGCTTAACTAGAGCCTGTTCATTAAGTGCTGTTTTCGTGTTTTTGGCCCGGAGGGTTGATGTATGTAGTATACACGGTGGCTCTTCATGCTGAAAATGAGGATTAATTCATATTCAGTGGTTTTGTTTTTCCCCTTGTTGTATTAGGTTATTGTTGATATTGCCCAGAAGATTATGAGGGCTATTAGTGTTGGTATTAGTGTCTTGGTGGTGCTTGTTTCGTGGGTTTTGGCAAATATGTAGGCTAGGAGTAGTGAGCCTAATACCGTGAATGCAAAACCCACGGCAAGTAGCGCTGGTTCACCTAAGACTCCCCTGTGCATCGCCACTGCGTTTATTGAGTAGTTAAAGAGTGGTGTTGTTGCCGTAATGGCCGTCTGCACCACACTCACGTAGAAGTAGTTCCCGCTGTATAGCCAGGTGTCTGTGAATCCTGCCTTAATCCCGAAGGCCCTTAGTAGGGCCATGAGTACCGCGGCCTCTATTAACCAACCAATCACCATGCCCACTAGGGTGGTTATTGGCATTACTGTGGTTAGGAAAGAAACAATGCCTGAAACCTCGCCTTGGTTTATCGATACACCCTCATTACTTAGTTGCGACTCTATTTGTTGCATTAGTATTGGGGTTATGGCGGGCATGAGTATGTGGGTGACGTATATGTACGTGGCTACGGCACTAATCATGAAGCCCGCGATACCGGTGAGCCTCAATATGCTCCTTGTGTCCATCACCTCTATTAATTCGGGCTTATCTTTTAATGGCTTTCCTAGGGGCCTACACCGTCGTCATTAACTCCCTAATTAGTGTGTCTAGGGTTTCGTGGGTTTGGGGTACGTCGTATGTCCTCGTTATTACACCATCACTTATCCTGGAGACCCTGTGGCAATTACCTATTATTTCCAGGTTGTGGGTTACCATGACTATGGTCATGCCGAGCTCCCTATTCAACTTACTGAATATGTCCATTATCACGGCCGCAGTCTTGCTATCCAGGTTACCGGTGGGTTCGTCGGCCAGTAGGAGCCTTGGTCTGGACACGATGGCCCTGGCGATTGCGACCCTCTGCTGCTCACCGCCACTGAGCTCGTTGGGTCTCCTCCTTGCCTTGTTCCGGAGGCCGACCATTTCAAGGGCCTCGAGTGCCAGCTTCCTCCTCCTGCCTGGGTCAACCCCCCTGGCTATCAGTGGTAGTTCCACGTTCTCGAGCACCGTCATCCTCGGTATTAGGTAGTATAGTTGGAATACGAAACCCAGAAACTCATTCCTATACCTATCTAGCTCCGTGTTGCTGAGTTTATGTAGTTCATACGGGCCAACCCTCAGGTAACCCCTACTGACCCTATCTAGACCGCCTATTAGGCTGAGTAGTGTCGTCTTGCCGCTGCCGCTTGGCCCAATTATGCACCTGAACTCACCCTCTTTAATTTCGATATTCACACCACGAAGAGCTGGGTAATCACCATAGTACTTCCACACATCCCTAGCCTCTATGAATGACACAACGAAGGGGAATGGTACCTCTTTAAAATACATACTCACCAGAATTCCGCATAGTGGGGCTGTGGTAATGATACCTTGTAAAGAGAGTATGGTTTATAAGATCATTCGTGGCCTCAAGCCCGATGTCGAAAATGATAACTAATAGGTACACGTTAATAATGACCGCATTACTGGCGATGCTGGTTTTAATACCACTGGCGCACGCGCAGCAGTACTCAAACACTGCACCACCCTTCTCAATAGTCAGCGTCTCCTCAGTGCCATCACCCACGATCACCGGGGTCTCCAGGATAACGATAACCCTAATATACACGGGTGGTTACTACCTATACAACACGGAGTTCTCCCTAACGCCCTGCAGCGGAACCGTGGTTTCGCAGAACCCAGTATTCATTGGTTGGTTAAACCCTGGGCAGGAGGTCACTGTTACCTACCTAGTGAACTCCACACTGCCCATTAATTGCCAATCCACGCTTGCCATAAGTTGGGGTGCTGAGTACGAGACTTCAGCAAGGGCGCAGGTGACTACATACATTGAGGTAGCTGGCTCTGGTTCAATGAACATGAACTTCCCAATGGTCATTTACGGTTCACCAATAATCACGGCGTACACGAAGACCCAGTACCTGGTTAGTAACCTGGTTAATCCAGTGGGGCTTGTGGTGAGTAATAATGGTAGTGGCCCTATTTATGACCTGCAGGTTAACGTAGGGGTTAGTGGGGCCACGTTGGCCGCTGGCTCCAATACTGTGGTGATTGGTACCCTAAACCCAGGGAGTAACTACACAGTGGCTCTTTATGTGCTGCCGACCAGTAGCGGCCCTGTTACAATCAACGTTGGTTACACGGGCCTTGACCAAGGTGGTAATACCGTTAGCGGCAGTATCTCAATAAGCATGAACGTGATCGCCGTATCCTCAAGCCAGGTGATTGTTTACCCAGTCAATTCCTCACTGAGCATTGGCTCTGGTGAACTAATCATTGGCATTAGGAATGTTAACCCAGTGCCCATTTACAACGTGACCCTGGTGCTCACGTCAACCCAGGGACTAAGCCTAGCTGGTAATACAACCTACGACATTGCAGAGATACCGCCTGGGACAATTGACTACGTCTACGTACCAGTCGCGGTGCCCATATCATCATCCTCAGCATCCATAACATACTCACTAACCTACCAATACACCGGTGGGTATCCGGGCAGTGTTCAGGGTACTATGACCGTCTCCGTACTAAATGAACCATCAATACTAGTCACTGGTTACCAGGTGGCGCCAACACCATTAACAATTGGTGATACGGGTTCCGTGTCCCTAAACTTCGTTAACACGGGGCCAGTATCCGCCTATAACCTGAATATAACGGCAATACCAGGTCCAGGAATTAAATTGGTTAGTCAGTCAAGCACGTACATGGGCACGCTGAATTCCCAGCAATTAAGTGCTGTGGCCTTCAGTTTCACTGTGATGAGGGTGATGAACACCACCATAACCTTCCAAATACAGTACACTGACCAGTTTGGGCAACAACATGTGCAGTACTACACTGTGCCAATAACTGTGATTAGGAACGCAACACTACTCACGCAATCAGCCTCTCAACTCGGCTCGCAGGGCACCAATTACAGTGGATATTACTATTATACGCATCACAGGGCTAATTACTTCACTTACATAATAATTGCGTTGGCCGTAGTGGCCGTGGTCGTGATCATTGCCGTGGTTCTGGTTCTACGTAGGAGGCACGGTGGCGAGTCATGAGGATTACCGACTACTTTAAACTTGCATGGAGCGCTGCCTGGGAGCGTAGGGGTAGGACGATAGGCGCCATTGTAGGCATAGTGATAGCCATAGTGGCCCTTGGCCTTGCCATTGGCATGGGGCAGGGCTATAAAACATTAACTACGAGCTTCTTCGAGAGGGTCTTCGGGACGAACACGGTGTTCCTATTCCCAGGGCAGAACTCGCAGTTAACGATTACCAGTGTTTATGAGGTTATGAATATACCGCATGTGACAAATGCAATACCCATACTCTCCACGGTGGCTAGGGCGAATATCAATGGACATGAGGTTACCGCCACTATAATAGGGGCTACGGAACAAGAGATAATGCAGCTCTACGGAGTGACCTCACTGAACAACGCCATACTAGCCGGTGCGCCTGTGCTTACGCCTGGCCTGGCCTTCGTCGGTTATGGCGTGGCCTTCACAAGCACTGGGCAGCAGATTGCATACCCCGGGCAGGTAATGGTGATAACGACACCAGGGGGTTCCGAGCTTACTTACACGGTGGGCGCCGTAATGCAGCAAAGCGGCATTGGGGTTATTGGCCTGAACCCGAACAATGCCATATTCATTGATGAGAACACATTCCTATCCCAATTCGACCCGTCCGGGTTGGTGACTGGGGTAATCGTATACGTGGATTCGCCGAGCAATATTAATTACGTAACCAATGAGCTAAAGGCATTATTCCCAATGGACCAGGTGCTCAACCTGTCAACAGTTCTATCAAGCATTAACCAGTTCTTCACAGTGCTCGAGCTCTTCCTGGCCTTCATAGCTGGGATAAGCTTCGTTATAATTGGTATTTGGATGTTTGACACGATGATGATAAACGTGATTCAGAGGACTAGGGAGTTCGGTATAATGAGGGCGGTGGGCTTCAGCGGCAGGTCAATACCGCTACTCCTCATTATCGAGGCAACCATGATAGCCATAATAGGGTCGGTAATAGGTGTCGCGCTACTAATGGTCATCGTTAGTGCCTTCCCAAGCCCATCATCATTCATGGGGACCGCCTTCGGCGGAGGGGCGGGCAGGGCAACCGCCAGGGCAGCCACAGCCGTCAGTTCATCATCAATAGCACTACCCATAACGCTTACGCCACTGGATTTCGCGGCAATATTCATACTGCCAATTGCCATAAACATAATCGCAGCCCTGGTACCGGCGATAAGGGCCATGAGAATACCGCCAGCCCAGACCCTGCGCTATGAATGAGGCGAAGGCATCGGCGGCATGACCTCAAAAGTAATGCGTCATAGCCTAAGTACGGCCCTCCTGAGTATTGGGTCTGCAATCACGTAATCCTCATCGGCCCTCTCCACAATTCCGTGGTCGACTAACTCCCTGAGGAGCACGTACAATGACTTATCATTTATTGGCCTACCCTCTGCAGTCTCAAGCACCGCCTTAAGTTCCCTCCAACTTCTTCTAACGAACAACTCCCTAAGCAATACCCTATGCCTGGGGCTCCTATTGGCTAGGAAGTTCCTAAGTTCATTAAGTGCCAAGGCCGTTGCGGATTCGAGGACCTCATCAAGTGATTGCCTACCCTCAACCACGTATTGGTGACCAATGTATGTTAACCAACCAATCACGCCATCGAGCTCATTCACGATGCGCATCAACAACTCATCACTGAACCTAACCCCATACTGCTCAAAGCCCCTCCTCAGGAAGTCCAGGGACTCATCAGGACTAAGTCTCCCGGTGCTCACGAAGTGCATGTATCTACCGAATAATGGAGCCTCTGGATCATTAACGCGTAGAAACTTATCCAGCACGCCAACCTCGGAACAGGATATGAGGAATTTCACGTATTTTAGATTATCGTAGGAATACGCGAGCAACGCATTGAAGTCTATCCAAGTCACCCTACTCAGTTCCTGGGCCTCGTCAATCGCGATGATTACGGGCTTGCCCAACTCCGTGCCAAGGTCATTAATGGCATTAAGTAACTCGCCAATACTTAGCCTACGGAATTCACCCAGTTTAATCTCCACATGCATCGGTGATGCCCCAATCCTAACCCACCTAATCCTAGATAGGGCATCCCTAATCCTATCGATTATTGGCTTATTCCTGGCAAGGAAATCCTCAAGCCCACGCCTAATTAATTCAATGAGGTCTGCCTGCCTAGGTCTGCCCGTGAATCTCACGTCCAGGTAAATGTATGGGTAACCAACCTCATTAAGCGCAATCCTCATTAACGAGGTCTTGCCAGTCCTCCTTAAGCCCCTAATGACGGTTATCCTATCATTGATGATGCCATTAACTAAATTCCTCAACTCAGCCTCAAAGTCGTAAAGGTCCTCCCTCCTACTCTTAGGCTCAAGATCAAAGAGCATATACCAGTAACTTACCTAGGTAAGCTTATTAACCCAATTACCTCTTCGGCTTCAGCACAGCACCAAGTATAGCCAATATCACACCTATAATACCAATTACTATGCCCATGAGTTCGAATACACCACCAGTTCTTAGCCCGCTAATAATGTAGTATGTAACAGTTACGGGTATTGAATAATTATTTATCAAATATAGGTTACCCTTACCGGATAATACGGCATAGGCAACAACGTAATAACCATTAACATATTTTTGGCTCCATTGCCCAGGGGCTGTAACGTAAATCTCTAGGGGCTTATTAATGGAGTCCGTGTAACTCACCGTCAATATCCTATCCGGACTTGCAGTACCTAGTGTAAAATAATGTTATTCCAGATATTATCAATGCTTGCCGCAGCCTTACTAACAGGAAATGCTCTTTCTATCTATTTCACGACGTATAGCGTACCTGGCGCTGTATTTGGCGGTATAAGTACAGGTTTAGGACTTTTCTTCGGGCTGTACTAACTTATGCTGATGGTCCAATTACATGGGCCGTTATCGTTGGAACGGCTGCAGCATTAGGGCCAATTGGTTGGGGATTTATAATTGCCGTGGCTGTTACGGCTTAAGTGTGGTACTGAAATGTATAAAATGTATAATCTTTCAAAAATACGTATAATCTTAGATGTATATCAAATAGGCTCTATTTTATCAATATTATTTTTAACATATTTAGTCGTAGTTATTAAACCTACGGTTGGTATTATAATTATCCCAATTGTTGAGTTTCTCTATTTATTTTATATGTTCTATTTATCAAAAGTCATATTTGGGACATGGCTGAATCTATTGGTAAGGAATAAGCAAGTTGAAATAAGTTACGTAAATAATGTACAGGTCTATGTAGTTAATGGTGAAATAAGTACAAAACTACCAAGTAAACCCATTGTAATATATAACGCCATTGTGCCTACGGGCCTTCCTATAATAATAATTACAAGGCAGTACCTCGAATTATTAGATAAGGAGGAGTTAATGGCCGTTATAAAGATGAATATGCACATGTTTTAAACAAGGATTATTTATCAGCGTACATAATACTTATACCATATATGCTCATCACCTTTTTACCTATCACAACATACCTAGTTAAATACTTAAGGATTGGTATGTTCTCGTTACCGGTACTAATAATCATTTACTTCTATCTCTTCTTAGTTGTAATTAGAAAGCAATATAATATTGCAAAGAGAAGCCGACTTACATGCCGTGAAGGCCGTGGGTAGGGAAGCTCTCAAATCAGCGCTTTATAAGGCTCGCAATCCTAAGTCATTGTTAAGTAAATTCTTCGACACTCATGACCCAATTGAGTTAAGGTATAAGATAAATGAGTCAAAACTAGGCCTTACCGCCCAGGTCCGAGTATTAATATACCCATTGTCGTTATTGACCGCCTTATTGATTCTTAAGTACTTAACTATATATCCATCTTTTTATGCATAATTTGCGAGTAACATTATTGTAATGGTAATATTTATATTAACGTACTTCGTGTCTGTCCTTACGTTCTTAATTGTGTATAGTTTTCTCGTGCTTAAACTATTGACAGCGTTGGACTACCCTCTATCATTGGCTAGGAAGTCATTACTATTTTACTTAACATTTATCTCACTGGGCTTCGCATGGCCTGTGCGGAACTTGGTGGTTTATGCCGTGAGTGACGCATTGGCGGTTGTTGGTGCATCGCTTATTTTAGGGAGGCCCATGGCTAAGTCCTTATTGGTTTGGATATTACTGGCCCTAATACCTTCATTGGTGGCCGCACTATGGATAGGGCTATACCCATTGATTCCTCGTTAATTGCGTTATCGTATATCGTGGGTTCATTACTTGCCCTCACTCATCGCCTTAGTGTTTCTGTACATCCACTGACTTTACAGGACATCGCATCTATCTTCCTACATAATTACTTCATTTATGTAATCATATTTGTACTGATTAGGTTAAACCTGAGCTATCTGTATAGATTAATCCTAACCCTAAATGGCGCTTTAGTTGGTTACTTCGTAGCAAGTGCAATACTTGGTATAGGCCTAACGTTGGGTTGGATTTACGTTTATTCTAAGCATTGCCGAATTACTCGGTTTCGTATTGTTACCTAGGATTAAGACTAATATTCCATGTAATTTACTACTCGCCTCGGCTTATTACCTATCATTAGCCATTATCGAGGTATTCGTGTATAATCACCTAATTTAATGAGTAGTTTTGTACATCACGAAAGGGCTATGGCTATATCGCTATTCATAAACTTATGGTATTGAGGATGAGGCGATTGATGTAATATCCTGGAGGCTTAGGGAGAAGCTCGGCATGGATATTAAGTTAAGTAGGCTTGTCGTCACCGAGGATGGTAGGGATGTCGTTGAGTTAAACATCTACGGAGTCTCAGACGACCTCTGCGTGGTTGGTGACGCAACCCTAGACTTCAGGGTTGGTAAGGTTGAGGAACTGATAAGGACTATTGATGAGTTAAGGAGTCGGTATTCCCAGTATTTAAGGCCTAGGATTATTAAGGTCCTCCACTGCATGAGGTACATCCCCAAGGCCATTGAAGAGGCTAGGAGGAGCAACGTATGGATACTCACCTGGAGGGAGGAATTAACACCACTTGAGGTGTCATCGACATAGCTCTTTGTAGAAGCTTTATAAGCGCTGCGTTGGTAGAATTGGTGAAGCGTATGGGCCATGTTTGGGTTGACGCCGAATTAATAAGTGGGGATAGGGAAATCAGGGTGAAGGCTTTGGTGGATAGCGGCGCCACCTTAACCGTCATACCCAGGGCATTGGCCGTGGAGCTTGGGCTGAGGGTTACGGATAGGGGCGTGGTCATGACCGCCGGCGGGCCTGTTAATGTTGAGTTCAGTGAGGTTAGGGTTAGGTTAATGGGTAGGGAGGCCACGGTCAGGGTCGTTATTAGTGACGTAATTGATAAGGTCCTCATAGGCATAACGACGCTGGAGATCCTAGGCCTAATGATAGACCCAACGACGGGCACACTCAAGGAGGCACCATACCTACTGTACTAGGTCTTCCTCGTGTCTCACCAGATAGAGTTCATCGAGGGCCTCGCTTACCAATGCCTCGTATAGGCCATCAACATCCTCGAGAATTACGATGCCGCGCTCCAGTATTGAAAGCCTGAACTCGGGATCGACATCCATCAATGAAACCACATCCACCGGAATACCAAGGACCTCCTCGAGCCTGGCCCCAAGGCTTAATACCCTATTTAGGTCGATGCCCCTTCCATAAACCGCGATGTCTATGTCCCTAAACTCATCGAGGTCCACGAAGCTACCAAATACAATGCCTAGGGAGACGCCGTACTCCCTAAGGATGCCCCTAATCCTCGAAATTAATGATTCCCTCTCCTCACGACTCATTGAATGGTAGACATAACCCTCATTGAATGCCATAGCGACTCCTCAGCCTATCTATAAAGCTCGTCAGGCTTTTAAAGTCCGACTTAATGTTTCGATATATTAAGTAATCGTCAATCACCCAGTACCTATGGACGAGGAGGTTCCTGAGCCTTACCAACTTCGTCAAGTCCTCGTACTCATTCATAGTCAGTAGGCCCCTGTCCCTGACAATCATTAACGCGTTTATGGGTGTCCTGGGCCTCTCGTTCAGGTCCCTACGCACTACGTGCATTACCAGGGTCATTAATGCCTCGGCAATGACGATCAACTCGTACCTAATGGCCATCTTATCCTCATCACTCAATTCATCGTACGGCTTACTCACAATCCTACTAACCTCCCTTATTGCGTTCTCAATGTCCCTAGCGAGATTCCTAATGAATTCCCTGGAAACACCCACACAATCCCTATGTTGAGGCTTGGTTTTAATGTATCACGTTGCCAATTCCCCTGAGGATAGCTCCAGTGGCTTGCCCTTGGGTTCCTTTATAAACAATGCCGTGAATACTACGCCAACTATTGCCATGGCCACAAGTATGAGTAATAGGTTTGACATGATTAGGTACTTAGCCGTTGCGCTTAATGCGCTACTTGTTATTGGGAAGAACAGTGGTATTAGTAGTGAGGCCAGTGTGGCTCCCAGTTTACCGCTGCCTGCGGCTATGCCGTGGCCAGTGGTCCTAAACCTCGTTGGGAACACCTCAGTCGGCAGTATGAATGTTGTTACATTAGGGCCAACATTAGTGAAGAATTGCGCCAACCCATAGAGCGCCAGTATCGTTGTTGGCATTACCATGCCGCTCCTAAGCATTAACGCCGCTATTAAATACACAGTAGCCACTATTGAGAAACCCATTATTTGCATGGACTTCCTACCCATTTTATCCACTAGGAAGGCTGCCACGTAGTAGCCAGGGACCAGGAAGGCCAGGACCACGTATAGCTGTATGTATATGCCGGCCAGTGGGTTTTTGGCTAGGCCCATTGCTGAGGTTACGAAGGGACCAAATATGTTTGTGCCGTAGAAGAACACGTCAAGTGCGAACCAGGGTATTGCAGTACCAAGTATTACCGGTAAGTACCTAAGTAAATTCCTGTAAATACCATTGTTGGCATTATTTGCTTTATTAATTTCCACATCATGCCTGAGCACGTCCTTAACGGCTTTCTTGGCGCCCTCAACATCACCCTTAACGAAGTACTCAAACCTAGGTGTTTCATGAACCCTACGCCTAAAGTAAATGACTAGGGCGGGCATCACTGCGCCGAACCCAAGTATTATTCTCCAGGCAGTGTCTGGGTTTATCTTGGCATTTAGTAGTCCGAGGCCGAGTAGTGCAGCTGTAACAATGCCCCATCCCTGCATTGAGAAGACGCCGGCTACGAATAATCCCCTATTCCTTGCCGGTGCGTATTCACTCATTAGCGTGGCGCTTATTGGGTAGTCACCACCAACTCCGAGACCCAGTATGAACCTTGTTATCCATAGCATTGTTGGGTTTATTGAGAATGCCGAAACTATGGCGCCAGCCGCCAGTAACGCTGCCTCAACACCGTAAATGTACTTCCTGCCGAATACGTCGCCTATCCTGCCAAATATGAAGGGCCCTATAACAGCGCCGAACAGCGCAGCTGATGATATTAGGCTTATTTCCGAAGCCGTTAATGACCAGACCTGCTTTAGGAAAACTAGGGCTATTGATATTGCAAATAGGTCATAGGCATCCGCGAAGAAGCCTGCGCCTGATATGAATAATAGCTTTATGTGTCCTGGTGTTGGCTTCGACCAGTCAAGCGGTTCAAAGGGCGTTTTATTCGACATCATGTATCGTGTGGCTGAACCCTTAATAGGGCTTTTGCCAGTAAAGTAATGATCACATTTATTAATAAATATTAATATATATCAACGCAACGCCCATGAGGCAAATTTTTATTAATGCTTATTAGCCACGTATAGCGATGCCTGTCATAGACCTAGCGCAGGTGGATTTAAAGGCGTTAACCCCGGACCAATTGGACTGGAGGAAGTTCGTATTACCCACAGACCACCCAATGAGGGTTATTAGGATTGAGAAGGTCGTTGCAAACATAGGCGTTGGACAAAGCGGTGAGAGGCTTGAGAGGGCTGCCAAGGTGCTTGAGGAATTGACGCAGCAGGAACCCAGTTATAGACTTGCCAAGAGGTCAATTAAGGACTGGGATGTCAGGAAGGGAGAACCAATCGGTGTGGCGGTTACCCTAAGGAGGAATAAGGCAGTTTGGTTCCTACTCAGGGCATTGGCCGCAGTGGACTTCACACTGAGGGAGGGCTCATTCGATGATTGGGGTAACGTGTCCTTTGGAATTAGGGAACACATAATGATACCTGGTACGAAGTATGAGCCTGCCGTGGGTGTCTGGGGACTGAACGTGGTTACAGTCCTTGCGAGACCTGGGTTGAGGATCATGTATAGGAGGAGGGCTAGGAGCGATGTTGGTAGGGAGCATAGGGTCACCAGAGAGGAGGCAATGAAGTACTTCCAGGAGGTACTTGGCGTAAAAATAATTAGGTAACTTGATTGGAGCCCCATGCCGGAACCCCCGTGTTTATTCCTTGTGGCCGTTAATTGGCCCTGCTATATAATCTATTTATTACTATTTACGTAACAGCAGACCTTTACTTAAATAGGGTTACTTGCTCCATAATAATCGTGTCAGCGTGGGAAGAGATTATGAAGGCTGCTGGGCAGGTAAGTAGCATGAGGGAGTTATTCATTAAGGCCAGGTCGGCTGGGCTAAACGTAGCTGAACTAATGAACAAATACCTAAGCACTGAGCCGCTCTTTAATTTCATAGGTCTTCAATTTGTGGAGGTTGGTGACGGTATAGTTAAGGCTACGTTTCCATTCAAGCGGGAGATCCTTAGGCAGGGTGGTATGGTTCATGGCGGCGTCGTGATGACCGTGATAGATAGCGTGCTTGGCACCGCCGTGATGACCATCAATGATGGGATTAATCAATTTACCGCTGAGTTGAAGGTTCATTTCCTTGAGCCCTTGATCAACGGGCCATTCACTGTGGAGGGCAGGGTAATTAGGGCGGGTAGGCACTTGGCGGTTGCTGAGGGGCGTGTTTATGACGCTAACGGCAAGCTTTGCGCCCTGGGTGTTGGTACGTGGTTCATGGTGAAAAACAATAATAAAAATGGAACAAATGGATCACAGTAGGTAATTCCTCAACGATGAATACTTTATTAATTAATACGCAAGGCACTGGGTAATGTATAGGGTCCTGGATCTAACGAGGCTATACCCAGGTGGCGTGGCAACTAGGTTGTTGGCTGACCTTGGTTTTGATGTTATTAAGGTCGAGGACACCGAGGTCGGTGATTACCTCAGGGAGATCTCACCAAGGCTCTTTGATTGGTTGAATGCTGGGAAGAGGAGCCTGGCAATTAACCTAAAGGATCCTAGGGGTAGGGAGGTTTTCTATAGATTAGTGAGGAAGAGCCATGTAGTGATTGAGGGGTTCAGGCCTGGCGTGGCGGAGAGGCTGGGTATTGATTATGAAACGCTTAGGGGCGTAAATAAGGGGATTGTTTATTGCTCAATAAATGGGTACGGTAACTCCGGGCCATACTCTGGGCTTTCAAATCATGACATTAACTGTGTTGGCGTGGCTGGTCTGTTGGACCCGAGCCTATTCAGTGATGGTGAACCTAGGCTGCTGACTGCACAGGTGGCTGACGTGGGCTCCGCCCTACTGTGCGTCATAGGTGTTCTAGGCCTGCTGCTTAATGGCATCGGCGGCAGGATAGAGACCTCGATGTTGGAGGCGGCCCTGCTCTTTAATACCCTGAACATTGCCATGGCCTATGAAGGTAAGGAACCAACCCTAACGGGTAAGTACCCATTCTACAACGTTTATAGGTGTAGGGATGGTTACATAACCATTGGCGCCATAGAGAATAGGTTCTGGAGCAACCTATGCAGGGCGTTAAATCGTGAGGACTTAATCCATAGGCAATTCGATAAGGAGGCAATTAATGAAGTCAACAAGGAACTTGCTAAGCATAGTGTAAATGAGGCCTTAAAAGTTCTCTGGGATCACGATGTACCAGCAGCCCCTCTGAATACAATAATGGGTCTCGAGAACGACCCCCAATTAACAAGCAGGGGCTTTAGCAGGGAAGGTTTCCTCAATCCACTAATGGTTAATGGAAGCAGGTTAATGAGGCGGGGTAAGCCACCGAGGAGGGGTGAGGACACTGTGAAGATCCTAATGGAGCTTGGTTTAACGATTGATGAGGTGAATGAACTGGTTAGGTTGGGTATTGTTGCGAAGTGACCTTACCCTAAATAAAAACTAATTGATGCTCGGGTAATAATCCCCTTTCTCGCCCCATTTCAAGTAAAACCCTGATTGATTTCTCGCCATCGGCGCCCATGTCTACCGTGTATTCATTGACGTACATCCTGACGAATCTATCAGTATCATTGATGCTCAATCCCCTTGAGAACTCCGCGGCATGCCTCAAGGCCTCATCCTTATGACCCATTGCATACCTAAGGGATTCCAGTAATGCTTCCTTGACCGCCCTAGCCATGTCAATGCCCAGGGACACCCTAACAACGTCTAGCCCCAGGGGTGTTGGTAATTTTGTTTCCTCGTACCACCACTCACCTAGGTCAATTATTTTCCTGAGCCCATATCTCTCATAGGTTATTTGACCCTCGTGTATTAGGGCACCGGCGTCAACAGCCCCTGCCCTTACGGCATCCATTATTTTATCGAAGGGTATTTCCACGGTTTTGGCGTTAGGCATTGCCAGCCTAACCAGTAGTGTCGCCGTGGTGTAGGTGCCAGGTACAGCCACTAATTCGGGCTTCGTGGTATTGCCCACCACCACCGGACCGTACCTAAGTCCCATTGATGCACCAACCCTTAGTATGAAGTATTTGCTGCCTATGTAGGCCATGGCGTGGGTGCTCACTGCCGTGATATCGATCCTACCGTGAATGGCCAACTTATTCAGTGTCTCAATATCCACCAGGAACTCCCTAATGGTAAATGGCGCCTTCACCAAGCCCTTCTTTAGGGCGTAGAACATGAAGGCATCGTCTGGGTCGGGACTGTGTCCAGTCAGTAACTCCATTAAGGTGTCAAGGCATTCAATGGTATTAAGTTTTACCATGAAGGACTCAATTAATAGTTAGGTACCGCAGGCAATTGTTTATGTTGAATAACCTAAGTTCCTCATTAATACCCGAAATAACCCTATCATCAACCCTATACCTAATGGCACTGAAGTACTGCCTAATCAACTCCCTGGATACACCAAGCCTATTTGCCGTATACTGAATTACGGAACCCGGGTCTTTCTCAAATGCAGTAAGTGAATCCTCGATACCGTTAATCACTCGATCTAAGTCCTGCTCCCTGTAATTCCTGGTTACAACCATCACCGCATAAACCAGGGGCAAACCAACCCTCTCCCTCCATAATTCGCCAACATCAGCCACGTGTTGATAACCAGCGTCAACCATCCTCAATGCGTCATCTCCAATAACCAACACGGCGCCAAACCTTTTCAGTGCTGTGTATGGATCATCGACTACCTCGAAATTTATACCCAGTAGTTTCTTCAGGGCCATGGCATTAACGCTTGTGTCGCTAACAGCGGCGTAACCAGTTCCCGAACCCCTGAACAGCCTTGCCGATATCACGGGCCCATCGCTGAATATCGCAAACCTAGGAACCACATAAAGTAAGTCGCAGTTTTGTGCAGTGTAGGTCAATGGCGTGAAGCCTACGCTGGCCCTACCCTCTAGAAGTAGTTTTATCGACTCATTATTACTGGCCCATATTGGGTTAAGCCCCGAGTGGTAGAACAGCGGGTCCGAGTGGGCATACCTCAGCCTGACAATACTCATTATTTATCACCTAAACTGGTCAGGCGCTTTGATGAACACCTCGGTTATTACCCTGTGGAATGTGTCCCTTAGGAACAACCTAAGGCCCGCCTCATGGGCTATGTGGGCTAATTCACCGAGTGTTACTGATTCCCCGGAACCTGCCTGCCTAAGTACCTGTTCATTAACCATGGTACCCACAAGGTCATTAGCCCCAGCCATTAGTAATGTGGACGCCAACCTCTTTCCAGTGGAGATCCAGTAGGCGCCTATTCTCCTTATTGAGTCCCCAAGTATTAACCTGGAGATCGCCGTGACCTTCACGTCATACTCCGTAGGGGCAGGCCCCTTGACTGACCCATCCCTAAACAGCCTAGTGTTCCAGGGAACAAACTTTATCGGTATGAACATTAGGATACCGTGAGTCCTTTCCTGAACCTCCCTAATTGCAAAGACGTGCTCAATGATGTGGCTTGGCCTCTCTACATGCCCATAAAGCATCGTGGCATTAGTCATGAGCCCAACCCCGTGGGCCTCCTCCTGAACCCTAAGCCAAGTCTCGGCGTTGAATTTATAGGGTGTTATCAACCTCCTAACCTCCTCATTCAGTATCTCTGCGCCACCACCGCTAAGGGTGTCCAGCCCAGCAGTCCTGAACCTCTCAAGGACTTCCCTCGTACTCATCCTCCAGACCCTGGCATAGAAGTCTATTTCCGCAGCCGTGGGCCCCTTAATAACCACCTCAGGAGCCGCCTTCTTCACAGACCTGAAAACATCCTCAAAGTACTCAATGCCTAGGTCTGGGTTGAAACCACCATTTATGTGTAGCTCAGTAACACCGAAACGCGCCCTGGCCTCCAGCACGCCCTTTGTTATCTCATCAGGAGTTCTAACGTAGGCCTCCGGGTGGCCCTTGGGCCTGTAGAAGGCGCATATTGGGCATTGCGCCACACAGACGTTTGAGTAGTTAATTACTACGTTATTAACCACAGTGGCCGTGTTGCCGGTTACCTTCCGTGTTAACTCATTCGCCACCTGGGCTAGGACCTTGAAATCACACTCCCTCATTAACTCCTCCGCATCGGCCTTGGTAATGCCATTGAGGATCGCATTACGTACATCATCTATTGTACACATAATGGTGCATTGAGCCCCGCGCCGCTTTTTAAGTATTGATTGCTATTTGCCAAATAGGCAATAGTTTAAATAATCACAGGGAGACAGTAACGATATGCCCCAGGCCTGGGGCCCTATTGTGGAGAGGGCGATTTACGAGGATCGATTAAGCCCACGCGACATTGAAGAATTATTCAGAGCTGACCTCTGGGAACTCGGCGCCGCAGCCGAGTATTTAACAAGGAAGTACTTCGGTAACGTCATCACCTTCATACCAAACATGATCCTTAACTACACAAATGTGTGCACAATAGCCTGCAGGTTCTGCGCCTTCTATAGACCGCCCAACCATCCCGAGGCCTATACGTTGAGTGTTGAGGAGGCCATACGCAGAATCATGAACATGAACAACAGACTCGGCATTAAGCAGGTACTGATTCAGGGAGGAATAAACCCTGAACTTAGTATTGAGTATTACGAGGAATTATTCAAGGCCTTGAAGGCTAAACTTCCTCACGTGGCCATTCACGGATTGAGCCCAATAGAGGTTGATTACCTGGCCAGGAAGCACAGGATGAGTTATGGCGAGGTTCTCGACAGGCTCAGGGGCGCCGGCATGGACACACTGGCTGGAGGAGGTGGCGAGATACTGGTTGATAGGGTGAGGAAGGTCATTGCGCCACACAAGATAGACACAGACACCTGGCTCAACATAATGGAGACCGCCCATAAAATGGGCATAATGAGCAACGCAACCATGATGTATGGCCACGTGGAGACAATGAGCGACTGGGCTGAGCACCTATACAGGATAATTGAGCTTCAGAGGAGGACCCACGGATTCCTATCATTCACCGCCTGGAACTTTGAACCGGGCAATAGCGAGTTGACTAGGGATGTCCCGTACCCACTGACCTCGGCTACGCTTTTGAGGGTCGTTGCCGTGGCCCGATTAGTCTTTAAGAATGAATTGCCCAACATACAGTCAAGTTGGTTGACGAATGGGTTAGAGGTTGCGCAGCTGGCCCTTAAGTTCGGCGCCAATGACTTCGGCGGCACACTCTATGAGGAGAGGGTTATACCAGCCACAGGGCTTAAGATGCCCGTACTGACTAGGGATGCGGTAATTGATTTAATCAAGGGCCTAGGGTTAATACCTGCCGAGAGAGATAATTGGTACAAGGTGATCAAGGTATATAACTAAGTACCGCCTAGGTGGCTCATGGACTTGATCCATATTAATGCCATGTATGAGCACGGGGATGAACCCGTACCAGTCAAACCAACTTGTTGATCCAGGGGCCATGTACACGGTTTAAGGAGAGACGTTCAGGAGCACCTTGGGATTAAGCCCATGGAGGGAGACGGAGTTTGTCCTTACTAACTGCGCAGTAATTAAGCGGTGGGACCCGGGGGACTGTGAATGAGTTAAGGGGCTATGGCGAGAGACCCGTGCTTGGTGATACGGAGGATGAGAACTTTCTCGGTACAACCATGCTAGGGATATTCGGATTAGTCTTAGACCTACCCAGGAGGGAATTACACCCAGCCAGGATGTTAATGAAGTAAGAAGCTTAATTTTGTATTACTGATGTGCGGTGGAGCTGAAGGAGACCATGGACAGGTACTCCAGCACCATTAATTTGGAGTGAGGGGATTAGGAATTTCATCATTAAGCGGATTACTGAGCTTCGACAGGAGGAGGCAATGCCGGAACCTGAGGGGCGGTATATGCGTTATGCCTTTACAATCGCAGTACGTGCTGGCATTACCACGTATGACTCCATATACATAGCCCAGGCATTGAGGAGAAGAATCCTATTAACGAGTGATAAGGAGCGAACTAATACGGTTAAGGGATTGGGTATTCCCATAATCCTCATGTGAACGCCCCTAACTAGTTATTTTGGATAGCCACTGTGCAACAAACTTAATTAATTAGTGCCTATGCCCTGGGTCTTGTCATGTGGAAGAGAGTATCCATACTGGTTAAGGTCTTTGAAAGGAGGAACTCCGTGATTACCTGGGTCGATAATAAGCCAATACTCGTGGTTAAGTACGGCGATAATTACTACGGAATGCTCGCAATATGCGCCCACATGGGCTGTGCATTATTAACTGACACCAATGGTTACGTAGCCACGTGCCCAGCGCATTTGGCTAAGTATGATGTTAGGACCGGCGAGATGATCGAGAAACCGCAGGTTAGGCCTGATGTGAAGTGTGAGTATGCCGATGTGAAGGCGCCATTACCAACGTATAAGGTTAGGGTTACTCAGGATGGATTTCTCGAGATCGATGTTTAAGAATTGATACTAAAAATTAAAATAAAAAGTTCATTTGGGTAATGTAGCAATACCCACTTTCTTAACTACCCTGGCTAGTTTAGTATTGAAGGTAGCAAATGGCCTATTTTCAGCAAGCGCATGTGCCAGTATTACCATGTCATTGTAATTCTTAATGCCCACTGTACGCATTAAATTAATTGCATTAGTACTTTATCACCACATTCACAGGGTATTTCAGCCTTATCATTGATTATGTATTGTATTGCGTAATCAATGCGATCCTCAAACCCATGCCCTCTAAAAAGCCAAATAAGCTCATGGATAACAATAGGTGGTATAAGCCATTTTCTAACGAATTCATAAGCACGCTAGCCTCATTATGGGGATTCAGAATCAGTGAATAAGTCGAAAATTATGACATTGGTATCAATTATCGCTTCCATTATTTAATACGCCTCTTTCAATACCAGCTTCAATGTCCTCAAGCGTTAACTTCCTACCAAATGTAAGTCTCTTTCTATTATCTGATAACTTCCTAAATACGATCTTATCGTCCTCAACATAAACAATTAATACATTACCTTCCTTAATCCCAAGTCTCTCCCTAATACCAGCGGGTATCGTGATCTGGTAATGCCTAGTAACCTTAACCTTCTCCATACTACTATATAATTTACTAAATCATTTTAAGTTTTACTACCGAGATCCCATTGAGCCGGTAAAGAACATGTTGCTCTTTGTATTCAATACTCCCTTACTATCCAATGCAGCCTTTATTATTCGCAATATGTTAAGTGCGTTGCCAAGTTCATGACCTAACCATCTAGACCTCACAATACCAACGCCATGGTGATGACTTATGGATCCGCCATTCCTTAATGTAACCTCCATGGCCCTACTCCATAACTCCCAGTAGGTATTTACACCCGGCTTGAATAGTACTGTGAAGTATATGCACGCGCCATTGATGTAGAGGTGTGATATGTGGGCCATGACACCCACAACACCATTAACCTTAAGCAGGGATTCCCTGAAGTCCCTATACAATTGATTAATCTTGGACCAGGTGGTTGAGATCTCTATTGTGTCAAACCACAGACCGTACTTCTTAACCATCTCTATCTCCTCCTCAACATTAAACCTAGTCCTTAACCAATCCTCGAAGTACCTACTCCCCACGTATTCTCCACCATGGCTCCTAATAATCTCATCAGCCCTCCTCCACAGTGATTGCACTAAATCGTCATAATAACCCTCAAAGCTAATTATCAGTAATGGTTCGTTAGCACTAAACCTAAGCGCTGCCTCATTACCATCATATAACCTGGCAATGACAGGAATTATCCTCTTAATCATTAATTCCCTAAGGGCCTCCACGCCCTGCTCAAGGGTTTTAAATGAGTATGCGCCGTATATTGTGGATGTTGGTAATGACACAATCCTAAGCACAGCCTTTGTGATTACGCCTAGCATACCCTCCGAGCCTATGAATAGGTACTTCAGTGACGGGCCTGTGGATGCCCGGGGAGCATTATTGTTCCTTAGCCAGGTAATGTTGCCGTTGGGTAGGACGACCTCCATGTTTATTACCATGTCCTCTATATTACCGTATAACGTACTATACTGACCCGAGCTCATTGTCGCTATTAAGCCGCCAATCGTCGCGTAATTGAACGACTGCGGAATATGCCTGAGGCTGTAACCCACCCCGTTTAGTTTATTCTCGACGTCCCTCAATTTAGCGCCTGCCTCAACGGTTACCAGCGAATCATAGGTGTTAATGTCTATTATCCTATTCAGCCTAGTCATGTCTATGATTATTGATCCAGCCCCGTAGGATGCACCCGTGACGCTTGAGCCACCTCCATAAACGACCACGGGTACTGCATCACCGCTTTCATTGATTACCCTAAGGGTTAATGAAATGTCATCTACGCTCTCGGGGATGATGACAGCCAGGGGCTTCTGTAATTCCTCATTAAGCACCTGCTCACGCATTATCAACAACGGCCAAAAATCCCTGGAATACCTCCCCAGTACCTCGTCGCTTGTTATTACCTTGCCACTACCCAACGCGTTAATTAACCTGTTAATTACGCCCTGCATTTCATCCCCTCAACAATCCTCCTAACAGCATCCTTATTTAACGATAGCCTCTCCTCGCCAGGTTTAATGCGTAGCTCCACATTGACGTGAACACCCTTAACAATATCATTTAGTGACCAATCACCCCTAAACACCTTCAGTAAAGCCGCAACCCCCCTAGCCGTCGTCTCCGTATCCCTCTGCCTCTCAATGGTAGTATCCAGTGCCGTAGCCAATAACCTAAGGAACAAAATGCTCCTTGATAACCCACCATCAACCCTAACAACATCTACCCTGGAATAATCCCTAATCCTATCAAATATAATGCCTATTAATTGAACAATACCCTCAATGACCGCCCTCACGAAAGTCTCCCTAGTTATGCCAAGCGTTAAACCGTCAATTAAACCCCTCGCACATGGCCTAGGCGGTACATTAATACCTGCTAATGCCGGCACAATAATTATACCGTGAGTATCCACGCCGGTTAAGCCATCCAACTCCTGCGGCGAGCCCAATAACCCAAGCTTAACTAACCAATCAATTACTGACCCAGTTGCTGGTAGGAAGCCCTCAACTCCATAAAATACGTCACCCCCGTACTTAAGTATGAGGAGCGGTAATAAGCCGTCACCAGCAAGCCTGAATCTATCAATAACTGCATCCACGAAGGAGCCCGTGCCATTCGTAATCTTACCACAGCCGACACTTAGACAACCCTCGCCAACCATTGCAGCCTGTTGATCGGCGATTAAAACACCAATCATCATGCCATTGGCTTCGCCGAATTCATGAACATTATCAACAACCTCAGGGCCTACCTCCCTAGGTATCTTCAGAACATCATAAACTAGGTCGATCCTCCTTAAATTACCTGGATGCCAAAGGCCTGTCAATGCCTCATTACCAGCATCATTAACATACCTATTACTAACGAGATACGCCAGGTATGAACTCAACGTACCAATGAACGCCTCCCCCTTTCTAACACGTTCAATTAAGTCCTGCCTATGCCTTAATAACCAAAGTATTTGGGTGACGGGTGACGTTGGTAT
This sequence comes from Vulcanisaeta souniana JCM 11219, assembly GCF_026000775.1. Classification (GTDB taxonomy): domain Archaea; phylum Thermoproteota; class Thermoprotei; order Thermoproteales; family Thermocladiaceae; genus Vulcanisaeta; species Vulcanisaeta souniana. The sequence goes on from NZ_AP026830.1 coordinate 1,420,882, forward strand.
TAGTATACTGCTCAATAGTGGTAAACGCCTCATGAGTGAGCATGGAAACCCATTAACTACCTCTAAACCCCTCCTGTCTAACCACGTGATTATGTTAATGAGGGGATTACCTGACTTGTCCCAGGCAATGATCGACGCCCTATAGGTGGAGATCCCAAGGTACTTAACGCCCTTATCTCTAGCCGTATTCACCAGATGCCTGAAGGCTGATCTAAGCGCATTGGCGTCCTGCTCAACGTAGTAATTACCTGGAAATAGCATCGGCACATTTATGGTTTCGGAATACCCCTGGTTAAGTTCATTGTCGTATATTATGAGCTTAATGTTAGTGGTCCCCACATCAACTACACCAAGACTCATGAAATCACCCTCCTAATAATGACCCTCTCCGTATCCGGCAGTTCAATAACGGAGGCGTCACCGTTAATTACGTACTCCCTATCATTAACCATGACCCTACATCCCCTGCAGGGAATGATTACCCTACGCACATCCCTACTAACCCTATTACCCGGGTAGATAGGTAAGTCGCTCTCTATAACCATGAACTCACCGGACCTACCCACGAGTTCGCCAGCCATTATTTTACTACTCTCAATGATGATTTGTGGGTCATAGGTCTCAATGACCGATTGACCAACAGCCCTGAGATCAGGGAATGGATTAAATGGCTTGAACATGGATATCACCAGTGTATCCGCAACAACCCACTCATTATTCACCAGGACCCTCTCAACCCTGCCCAGGCCCCTAACGTACCTAACCCTACCAATAATTACCTTAACGTCATCACCCACAGCCCCATTATTCAGTTCCGTTGGTGACACGATGATGGCGGTAGCACCGTGCATTATTAACTCCCTAGCCAATGACAGGGCGTATGGATTATACCCATAGATCACCACGCTTCTGCCAGGTAATAAGTCGTAATGCAACATATCTAATACCGCATGATGCGGGTAAATACCGGCAGGTCTCTCACCGTAAATGCCCAATTCAGGCATTGTCATTACCCTGAATCCCGTGGCAACAATTGCATAATCATTAAGCCTCCTGTAACCGTTTCTCCAGGCCAGATATACGGTATCACCGCCCCTAATGGCTGTTGTGGCTAATTGAACATTAACCTTGCCCAACGCATCATTGATCATACTCCTAACCCCAGGGATTAATGCATGAATGCCACCAGCGTAGTCCCTATACTCAATGATCTCGGCATGAATGCCGAACTTAAGTAGTTCCATTGCCAGCGAAAGCCCGGACAAACCAGCACCAATTATCGTGTAACCAGCCATGAATTACCACCCGATTTGGTTAATTCCCTTGGGTCAATCCCCAACTCCTCAGAGATAACCTTAATCGCCCTGCCAAGGCACATGCCCTGGCAAATACCCATGCCTAAGCCGGTCCTGAAGGCAATACCGTCTAGTGTCCTGGCACCGTGCCTTATTGCCTCACGAATATCGGTCCTGGTAACCCCCATGCATGGGCAAATAACCTCACCCTGATCGCCCTTAATGGCTCCGCCGGACCCAATTACGTTCTTCATCATCACCATGGGCTCCACCTCCCTAACATCATCTTTAGGTATCAACTCCGCACCGGCGTTCCTGAGCATGTCAATGACTCTCCTGGCTATTGCGGGTGCTGCGGTGAGTCCAGGTGATTCAATGCCGATTACGTGTACAATACGTTTACTTACCTTACTATGAGTTATTATGAAATCATCGCCCTCAGGTATTGGCCTGACTCCGGCATAGGCCCTTATTGGTGTGAACTTCCTGTCCCTCAATAAGCCACTGAACTTCCTATACAGGACATCGATGTCCCCCTCATTGACTGACCTGTCATCCCTACTGCCTATTGACAGGCTTGGCCCCCATATTGTGGTGCCGAACGCCGTGGGTATTATGGCGCCACCCTTCGTCTTAGGGTTCGGTATTAACTGAAGCGGTGTCACAATACTCTTGGTCTGTTCACCCCAGAACACAAGCATTACGCCCTTACCGAACTCAAGCCTATACTCATCACCAAATAACCTGGCAATGTCCGCTGAGTAAAGCCCAGCTGCATTAATGACGAACCTGGCCCTATACTCACCACTACTCGTGATGATGATCGCGCCGTCACCCAGTACCTTGGCGTCCTTGACCTCAGTACCTAGGGCGAAGTCAACACCATTCAACCTGCAGAAGTTGTATAACTGCGATACTAATTCGAAGGAGTTTATGACTCCGTAGCCCTCGACCTCAATTGCGCCCAGGCCATTAACATTGGGTTCAAGCCTTCGTAATCCCCGCGGTCCAAGGATCCTAACCCTAAATCCACGCCTACCGTACACGCGATTAAGGATTAACCACACGGCGGGTAGCGCAATTAATTGACCTGGGTTCCTAGCCACCAGTAATGTGCTTAACCTCCTGACCTTTACATGGAGTCTCCTGGCAACGTCATCGTATAGCCTATTACCCTCAACGGCCAACCTACTCCTTAGTGAATTGAATGGTGGCTGAACAACATGGATGACGCCGGCATGGCCCCTTGAGACACCGAAACCAGGCTCAGCCTCCCTATCAATAACAATAACCCTAACCCTGTAATGCGCCAGTTCATAGGCTATGAATAATCCAACAACGCCGGAACCCATTACTGCTACGTCATAGTTCATTTACCAACACCCCCTGTCCCTTTTATGATTATTACGAACCAAGCAACGGTCAGTAGGAGGCCTATTAATTCCGTGGGTAGTAACAATGTCGATAACCCTGGCTGGTATAGCCTTATGTACATGGAGGCGATCATTAGCATTACTATGTAGGAAAGGAGCCCCACTGAAGCCGCATAGCCCAAGCCCACGGCCCAGGTATTATTACTTACATATGCCCTAAGCGTTAATAATGTAATTAGCATTACTGGCGCTGTGGATAGCAATCCGTAAATCAGTAAGGGCTCGTTGCTCATTAAGAAGGATTGAATGGCTTGAACATAAATAAGTACGTACAGAAGTACTGGGATGATTATCGAAAGGGTTATCGATGCATGCAGGCCATACTTAATTCGCATCAGCACCAATCCAATTATTGAGAACAATACTAACCCCAGTAAATATCCCAGAAGTAACGGTGGCGCCTCGCCAGTGTTGCCCAAGTAATTAAGGAAGCCTGTTGTCAGGGTTATTAGTCCAATCATTGATGCCGTAACCACGGAACCATTAATAACGCTAAGCGTCTTCACGGGTAATGTCCTAAGCGTCTCCCTGCCTATGGGTAGTAATGACACTGTTGTTAAGTCTATGATTAGGGCCATGATTAGCCATAGGAATAATGGTGTATAAATCACTGGTACATACGCAGAGTCCCCATTTACGTATATCGGTGATCCTAATTCAGCGAGCGTTATATTATTAAGGCCATACCTTGAGTATGGAAGCTCATTAAGCGGTATCTGCGGTGTTAATGGGAATAGGTTTGATAAATCCCTATAGTTGGATGCGTTGGGTAATGAGTACACATTACCTATTAACGGGAACCCCTCCGATTCACTAAATATTATTGGCTCCCTGCTCATGTTGAAGTAGAAGAAGTCGAGGGGTATGTTGCTATTTAGCACGTACTTGTTCAGGGCAGGTAATTCCCAGTTATAATCAATGAAGGCTATCAATGAGGCATGCGTGAGTAGGGTATGTGATACATAATCCTCCTTGGCGTAGGGTGATATGACTATTAACGGGACCCTGACGCCCAGTGGCTCGCCGTTTACTATCGGTGGTGGTACGTGGTCGTAGTAACCACCGAATTCATCCCAGGTTATGAAAATGACCGTTGAATTCCATATTGGGCTCTCCTCAACCGTATTAATTATGTAAAGAAGCCAAGCCTCACCATATAGTATGTTGCCCGGCGCGCCCATGTCGTTTACTGGGTTTGGCATAACCCATGAAACTGCTGGTAACGAACCGTTCATGATCTCACTAATGAAGTCACTCCATGTCTGTAAATGCGATGAGTACTTATTAATGCCGTAGAAGTACTTAATGTCGAGGAGGTACGTGGGTTCCCTGGGATCCACGTAGTAACCCCAACTCACTTGGTACTGGCATAGTTCAGCGAATATGTTCTCCTGGACCGGTATGTATGGTGGTGGCCCATAATCATCAATAACTGGTGTATACGCCGCGTATAGGAAGAGGTGGTTCGGCGCGCTTTCTGAGAGGTATGGCGTGAAGTAATTATCGGCAAGCCCATACTCCTCAGCCAGGTCCCAAAGGGGCGCCACCTGGGCGACTGTGTAGTAATAAAGTGACTGCGGGCCTGAACCACTTACCCAGCCGTCCATTTTCCCGTAATCCCAATCAGTATGATATGGTATATACCCTTCATTCGGATTCTTCGTGTAGTAGGTACCTACAGATACGGGGCTTAGATAAGCAGGTACTTCACCCAGGGTAAGTAGGTTATTGGGAACCACTAGTTGGTTAACTAATGAGTTATTAAGCGTACCGTTGGTTGGATATGCACCGAAGAAATTGTCGAAGCTATGGTTCTCCAGGAATATTATGATCACGTGCTTAATGGGGGTTCTGGTACTCAATTGAGAGGCAGGTAGTGCTTGGCACTGCGGTGCTGAGGAAACCAGTAGATTGCCCTGGTATACACCGTATATAAAGAGACCAAGTAGCGCCAGGGTTAGTGCAACCGCCACGGTGATTATTATGGTCAATTTCAAACCATACATATTGATTAACACAATATTGTTGTTTACGCATTATTATTTAAACACTGGCAATACTTATTTATATACATAAACAACGTGTTATATTTAATTCACTTACCCTGCGGCTTCCAATCATACAGATACCCACCGCTTATTATTGAAAGCACGGAACCCCATGTCAAGCCACCAGCAACTATTAACCACATCAATATGCCCAGGAAGATCATCACAAGCCCCAGCACTCTGCAAACCATGGGTTTGGGGTAGAACAACGGTATTAGGGAGAGTATGGTTACCACGCCACCAAGTATGAAGGAGTCCACCAGTGACATACTGACGAAAAGCACCCTGAAATACATTACGGGTAGTAGCAATAGGATCAATGCCGATAATAAACCCAGGTAAATGCCCCAGAAGGGTATTCTGCTCCTGAGCGATCGCCATTTCTGCTTCATGAAGTAACCCACGAGAGGCGGCACCAACACTGCAATCACCACGAAGGGCGTCAGGGGTAGCGCAAAGAGGAGTGCCATCATCACTATGAGGAGTGGTGGCGGTTTAATAACAGCCATTAGCATCAAACTGACGTAAATAAACAGGACATAAATTACAATAATAGAGATGAATGAATTAAGCCCCATACTTCTGACAACATCAACCCTATAATTATTCTCCTCAATAATAGCCACCGGGATCACCCCTATGAAGATAACCGTGAGGAAGAGGGCCAGGGTAAGAACAATCAATGAGAAACCAAGTAACGAGGGTTTGATCCAAAAATAAACCCAGGAAAGTAAATTTAATCCAAGGAGTGTTGGCAAGACGAGCGCCTTACGTTTCCATAGGTTTATCAGGATAAAACCAAACTTTGTAAAGAGATCCACAGTAATTAACTGGGGAATTTCTTTAAAAGGTTAATCTATATATAGTCTTTTTAGATAAATATAATTACTATAAGAATAGAAGGAAAATTATTTTAAGCAATTATACTTTTATAATTTATTCACTAGGACCCAGGTACAATATTACTTGTTGACACCCCAGCGGTGTTGCAGGTAATTAGTGCTGGAGTAACGGTTACATCCAAATTACTGTATGACATACTACCAACACTAACATAATACGCATTAACGGTCAACCCATTCATTGTAGCACTACCAATTGTCTGGTTAACAACATATGGTAAGCCAGAGGATACTATTAGAACATTGCTAAGAGAACCTGAGGTGGTTGTAATACCCGACGCATACACAAGTATATTATTTAGGCTTGCGGTGCTCATGCTCAGTGACGCTGTTATTTTTACTGTCGAGCTTGGGCAATTTGGCATAAACAGGTTGGGTAGCGAGACGGTTACCGACTTGCTAATGGTTTGACCCTGAGGTGCATTTATTGAGCCAATGCTCTGGGCTATTACGGGGGCATATTGATCGGGCGCCGTTGATGTTGAGTAAATCCAGCCGTACATCGTGACTCCATTTAACGTGGCTGTTGGGTAATAAATTGTTACAGGACCAGGTATACCTGCATCAGTGGAGATGCCAAATACTGAGGCTGCCACGAGCAGTGCTATTACAAACCCCAGGCCTATCACCGTTAGTTTCCAGTTCATACAAATTGAATTGCTTTGATTAAAATTTAAAAATCTACCTCATAAATATGATATATATCCTTCATTATGAATTAAATCTTTGTAAAATAAGGCATTAAAACGGTCTATTCTTTGTTAAAAAATTTACATTTATCCAGTGTATACGTTAATCGAGGAGTACGAGATGGACGTTGAATTTATGTAATATGCATAGATCTTCACGTTATAGAGTGGTAGTAATTCTGAGGCTATTGTTGAGAGGATTGATAGTAGGTAAACGTTCTGTGGGGTTATCGTTATGGTAATTGGTATTATTACGTAGGCCGTTGCGGTTATGTTGGCCGCGTATATCGTAGCGTCGCTTATTTCAGCGGAGCTCATGGTAAGTGTTATGTTGTAGCTGGGGCCTATGCCTATTATAACCTGCCCGGAGGGCATGTAAAGGCTTCCAGCCTTGTAAATCACGACGGGTATACCATCATAATTACCTGCGGTGAACGATATAAAACCTGAGGCCTTAACCACGGGTGAGTTTATGTATATTATTGGGTCGCCTCCAGCTGCCAAGTTCTTCTGGCCTATTACGTGTTCATTTCTTAGTTGTGTTGTTAATAGCGCAATATACGTGAGGAGTGCTGTTAATATTATTCCAAGAACAAAGATTTTGATGCTTTTTCTATGCATAGTCTTAATATTGATTATTTGAAAATAGTTAAAAGCTTTTGTAATTTATATGCTATATTCTAATTAATATAATTTTTATATACTATATATTTAATTATTTCCAGGTAAGCTTCCACTCCCTGATGCTCCTGATGATCCCTAATTCCATATCACCCTCAATATAGAAACCTGCGATTACCCCATTTACCTTAATATCATCAAGTGGGTCGAAAGGCGTACCTCCTAGTTTAACCCTGGTCTCGCCACTCCATATCTGTGGGTTCTCCCTTGGCATGAAGGTGAACTTTGCATACCACTGTATTAATTGGGCGATGCCGGGCGTGCCGTCAGGCAGTGGTGGTAGTGTCCTTATTGAGAGTAGGGGTAATGTAACGGTGTTATCTTTCCTAGGCATTAACGCCTTGAAGGTATCCAACTGCTCAAGGCCTAGTCTATTACTTATTGCGATCTCGATCCTCATTAATTCACCACCCCTATCTAACGTACCTATCACTAATCCATAATCATTAATCACAAACCTAATGTCACCAAGCTTCTTAGGTGCACCTGCCAACTCCCTACCCGCTGCCATGGCCGCGTCGTTAGTTACGTAGATGTATGGTATGTAATAGGCAAGTTCAATGCCCTCAGTCCTCACGGGCAGCGCTATCAATACCTCCCTGTAGACCCCAACCGTCGATATCCCGTAATCACCAACCCAGAAGGCAGCCATCTCAAAGGCCAAGTCAACACCCTCTGGCAGTAATGGTTCCACGGACCTCGGTTCAATATTCGTAAGCGCCATGGCCACCTTAACCCTGCTATAATCGATCCTAGTCGCCGTAGTTGATGATGGGTATAAGGGTGCATTTAACGGTATTCCAAACCCCTTATCGCCGCCCTTTAGAACCATATATTTGAAATATATCTATATAAATTTAAGCATTATTACTATCTATACTATTTATAAACCATAATTTCGGGCAATATCATCAGCAGCATCAAGGCTCAGTGCCTCCACCGTGCCATCCTCAATGAGCAACGCCCTAGCATCCCTAAACAACTTCTCAATAATGAATTCTCCACTGAGTCCATAGGCGCCAAATATCTGTAAAGCATCATGAGCAACCTCAAAGGCAATCTTCTTGGCATACACCTGGGCGGCCCTGGCGTACCTGGGTGGTGTGGTGAAGGATTGGTCCACAAAGAACTTCGTGTAAACGAAGTCCATGGCCTTCCTAACGTAGTACCTAGCAGCCTCCACCCTCTCAAACATTTCATAAATCTTCAACTTAATGTTCTTATGCTCAATCAATGGCTTACCACCCTGTATCCTACTCCTCGCGTACTTTAGGGCCTCCTCAAAGGCTGCCCTGGCGAGACCCACAGAGAACGCGCCCATGTTAACACTAGTTAAATTAAGTAATTGATCCGAGAATAACTCGTAAAACGGTGGCTGGGCAATTACGTAGTCGTCAGGCACACGCACGTTATCGAAGAACACCGGTCCCTGTGGGCATTCCCTATTGCCAAGCATGTCAACTGGCTCACCCTTCCTAACGCCCTTCAGGTTGAGAGGCACTATAACGAATGCGCCATCCCTAAGGCTCTTGCCATCCCTTAACTGCGCATGGAGGCCCATGTGGGTGCACACTGGCGCTGCTGATACCCAGGCAGACTTCTGTCCGTTTATGACCCATTCATCGCCATCGTGCTCGATAATCACGTTACCCATGCCGAAGGACTCCACGTCCTCATCCCTAAAGGCAAGTATGTAGTCACTGCCATGCTCGGGCTCGGTGACCCCCCAACAACCAATGTACTTACCCTCGGTATCCTCAATCCAGGGCTTAACAATTTCATCCCTAATTCCCTCCGAGCCAAATAATGCGGTTATTGTTAGTGGTATTGCATCGACACCAATGAGTGTTGCAAACCCCAGACTACCCCAACCAAGCTCCTCATCAACCATGTACCTCTGCAAATTAGTTAGACCAAGGCCTCCGTTCTCCCTGGGTAAATGGATTCTGTGCAGTCCCATTCTCTTTAGTTCCCTAATTGCGTCAAATAATGGCGAGCCGGGGGCAACGCGATCCCTGGGTTTCATTTTGTCTAACTTTATGGATAATGGCCTAAGGACCTCCTCAGCCAACCTACGTATGTTTTTTCTCATTAATTCGTCCTCGTCGTTCGTCCTATCGAGATCCACAAAACTCATTAATTCTACTTATGTATAGATATTTTAAACGTAATTACTATATACTATATATTAGTTCATTATTAATAATATATAGCATTTATATTAATAAATCTTTAATGCTGAAGGTATGTATTTATTATGTATGTCAAGCGAGGGCTTTATATATCCAAGTCCCCAGTGGGCTGAGGCATTTTGTAAGGCGTTGAATGAGAACCAGGAGTACAGGGAGGCCGCCAAGGACTGGAGGTGGGACGTAGCCTTCGTGGCGATGAACATTCCGGAAAACGTCGTTGATAAGCTATCAGAAATTCTCGGATTACCCAAACCAAAGGACCTCGGGGTCAAGGTCGACTCCGGCGCAATAAAGCTCGTGCTCAGGAATGGAACATGCCAGGGCAGCGAGTTCTACATTGACTTACCGATTAATCTACCGACGGAGATAAAGCTACCAGGGAATATAAAGATTGGTAAGGTGGATGCGGACTTCGTGCTAGAGGCTACGTACTCACTATGGAAGGACCTAATCCTGGGTAAGGCTGATGCAGTCTCCTCATTACTCTCAAGGAAGATAAAGGTTAAGAAGGGTAGCTTCCTAACTCTAATGCAGTATTCATCAGCTGCGGTGAAGCTCGCGAACACCACAAGGAATGTACCAACAAAGTTCATAGACTAGGTGTGTAATTCAAGGTTCAAAATTAATAATTTTAAATTATTTTTATTCTTAAATTAATATAAGTTATCGATCATTAATATACGTGTTCTAAATATAAGCAAAACTAAAATCCTAAGATGTATTCAAGAGTGAAGTATGAAGGCGGCAACCTTCAGAGGACCAAGCAGGCCATACCTAGAGATTAAGGATGTACCAACACCAAAACCAGGACCTGGGGAGATCCTTATCAGGGTAGCAAGCACAGGTATATGCCACAGCGACATACACCTATTCAAAGGGGACTTCGGACCCGTTGGACAGGGCTTCATACCCGGTCACGAAATCTCCGGCTGGGTTGAGGATTTGGGACCCGATGTTAAGAATCCATGGGGCTTAAGGAAGGGTGACCCTGTCATTGTTTCCTGGATTGTCCCAGATGGCATTTGCAAGTACTGCGCCAGTGGTAAGGAGAATTACTGCCCAGCCGCTGCAGGCAGGATGACAGGCCTTGTCGGACTTAATGGTGGACATGCTGAGTACTTAACAGTACCAGAGATAGCCGTTATACCCCTCGAGAAGGGCGTTGACGTTTACTACGCGTCACCGATTGCCTGCGCCTACGGCACTGCGTACCGCGCACTCAGGGAGGCAGGCGTTGAACCAGGCACTAGCCTTGTTATTATAGGCGTCGGCGGCGTTGGTTTATCGGCCGTCCAACTGGCCAGTGCCATGGGTGCGTACCCAATAATTGCCGTGGACATCAGGGACTACGCACTAGATAAGGCTAGGGAACTCGGCGCTACCCACGTGATAAACTCAAGCAAGGAAGACCCAATTAGCAGGATAAGGGATATACTACCTGACGGCGCTGACGTGGTACACGAGGCCAGGCCAGAGCCAGACCTTAAACTCGCTGTGGAGGCAGTAACCAGGGCTGGAACAATCGTCGTTACTGGGCTTGGTGGGCCAAAATCAACATTCAGCATTAATACACTGCCATTTGTCATAAATGGTACGAAGATCATTGGAAGCCTAGGCTACAGACCAAGACTTGACTTACCCGAGATAATAAAATTAGTGGCCTCGGGCAAGATCGACATTAAGAAACTGGTTAGCCACGTATACAAACCTGAACAGATAAACGAGGCTTATGAAAACCTCGAGAAGGGACTACATGCAAGGGCAATCGTTAAGTGGGGTTAATTAACAGGTTATTTTGCTAATGAATTAAAACTAAGTATTATTGTCTTTTACCAAGGATTGTCATTAACTGTCTCGTTATAGGTATTGGTACAGCATCTGGGTTAACAAGGATATCCGCAATGCACGGTCCATTGGACTTATATATGCATCTCTCAAGCCCCGTTTCAAGTTCTCTCCTATCGTTAACCCTGACGCAATCCACGTTAAGTGACTCGGCGAATTTACAGAAGTCCATGGGGTATGTGTGCGACGCATAGACCTTACCGCCATAGAGAAGCCTCTGCTGTAGTTTCAAGACTCCCTGGGCCCTATCATTAAATATAACAAAGGCTATTCTAAGCCCTAATTCGGCGGCTGTGGCTATTTCCATGCCAGTCATGAAGAAGGCCGCATCACCCGTGGTAGCGACAACAGTGGCATCAGGCCTGGCCACCTTGGCGCCGATTGCAGCCGGTATTGCAAAACCCAGTGAGGTAAATCCCGCCGGGTTGAAGTAAGTCCTTGGCCTATAGACGGGTAATTGAAACATAGCTACCTGGTTACCCCCAGCATCGCAGGTGACCACTGCCTTTCCCTCGTGCATGTCATTATCAATAACGTGGGCAAGAGCATTCACTAGGTCACTTGGGTTTATTTTGGATTCGTCATAACCAAGCTCCCTCAGATACTGATTACCGAAGGAAGCCTTGGCTTCACTAATCAGCTTAATGCCCCTATCCCTACCTGGGCCCTTGCCCCTGATCCTATCATACAGTGCATTGAGGAATTCCAGCGCATCAGAGACTATTGCGAGGTCAGCCTTATAGTTCCTCCCAATGTCATGGGGGTCAACATTAACATGGATCAATCTTCCTCTTATCGGTAATGACCACATGCCAGTACCCAACTCACTGAACCTGGTGCCTATGGCAAGCACGATGTCCGCACCCTCAACAAGCTTAACGGCAGGTGGGTCCCCGAAGTAACCCGCGGCCAAACCACCGTGCAGTGGGTGATTAAAGGGTATTGCGCCTTTACCCATGACTGAGGTAACGACTGGGGCACCTAACTCTTCTGCGACCTTGATTAGGGCATCACTCGCATTAGCGGCTATGACGCCACCACCAACGTAGATAACAGGTCTTTCCGCATTAAGCAACTCCCTGGCGGCTAGATCCACTAAGTCCAGGTCAGGCTTGGTCCTGGTCGGCTCCTCCTTTATGTAACCAACCCACTCAGTCTCGCTCTCGATAATGTCCCTGGGCAACTCCACATAGACAGGGCCTGGCCTGCCCTCCTTAGCGGTCTTGAACGCCCTGGCAAGGATCCTGGGTATTTCCCTAGGATCCTCAACCCTAACGGCTAGTTTTGTAAACGACTTAAAAATACTTAACTGCGCATTAACATCCCTAAACTCATGGTAATAACCCCTACCTGCTGCCTTTATTGGGGTTAATCCAGCGAGCGCCACAATTGGGGCTCCCTCCACAGCCGCCTGGGCGAGTGGTGTTACTAAACCCGTTGCGCCGGGGCCTGCGGTAACAACGACAACGCCAACCCTACCACTGGCCCTTGCATAGCCATCTGCCATGAACCCCATACTAGGCTCAAAACGGCCAAGCACATGCCTAAACCTATCGCTATAATCATGCAATGCTGCATAAAGTCCAAGTACGTGTGTCCCAGGCAAACCAAAAATAGTGTCTATGCCCTCCTCAATTAGGGACCTGACTATGACCTCACCACCACTGACCACACCCATCACCTCCTAATCACCATCAATGCGTCCCTAACACCCTTCACAACATACAACGTATATCTTTTAACGGACTCCCGCGTAACCCCAGCAATGTGACTAGTCACAAACAAGTTGGGAATCTCACCCCTTTTAAAGGCCCTCAGTAGTGGTGATGACTCCTCGGTGGGTGGTTCACCGGTAAGCACGTCAGTTGCATAACCAGCGATCTTACCATTCCTTAAACCGTCAAGAATCGCGTACTCATCAACAACCTCACCCCTAGCCGTATTAACAATGAAAACGCCATCCTTCATGAGCCCAACCTCCCTCCTACCGATTAGGCTTTTGCTTTCCCTGGTTAGTGACGTATGTATTGTTATAAAGTCCGACTGTTTGAGCAAGTCATCGATATTCTCGGACCTAACGGCATTAACCTCAATGAACTTCTCCCTATCGACAAATGGGTCATAGGCAAAAACCCTCATCCTGAAGGCATTGGCTATTGAAGCCACGTAGGAACCAATCCTACCAAAGCCAATCACGCCCAGTGCCTTGCCAAACAACTCAATACCAGGCGTTAACAATGAACCCCACTCACCACCCCTGACCCTGTTCATGTTCTCAGGGATTCTCTTAACCATCATTAGCAACAGACCAAAGGTGAACTCGGCCACGGAGTACGTTGACGCGCCAGCAGCGCTCACAACCTTAATACCCCTGCTCTCGGCGTACTCAACGTCTATGTGGTCCGTGCCGACTGACGCTGTACCAATAACCCTGAGTTTCCTACCGGCGTCAATAACATCCCTGGTGATCCTATGCCAAACACTGACAATTACTGCGTCATAATCACCAATGATCTCCCTCAATTGCTCGGTGGTCACGGGCCTAACATCAACCTCGCCAACCTCACTGAGCATTTTCATGGCCTGTGGGCCAACGTCTGGATCTGTAAGTGGTACTGTAACCAGGATTCTCATATGCCGCTTAATCCCTGAGTTGATAAATAAATGTTTATAATATATATGATATAGAATTAAAGATTCTAGTAATTTTAAGTAATTAAGTTTGTTAATTTTACTTATTTATTATGGCTTACGTGCAGTGTTAATAACGTCTATAAGTGATGCTGCGTCCATTATATTACCCATCACCTTAATCGCGCCTGAGAAGTAGGCCTGCATGGCATCGAGTTGTCCCTTAATCATCTTCAGCAGGTTGTCCTTATTCACCTGTATTGTGGCCGTTGGTGACTTGTGAGTACCCTTGGTGAGTTTCACGGTGCCTCCTCCAATCTCCACATAAAATGGTTCGTAGCCCTCCCCAGTAAATTGAAACACCTTAACAGGGCCGGTGACCTTACTGGCTATTTTTGGTAGTGCCTGTTGGGTCATTGAGTTTAGTAGTTCAAACGGGTCTTCGGGCATACTATAAGGGTAGTAAAAGGGTATGTTTTAAGTAATGTTGCTACTTATACTATATACTTATCATTCACCCTTAAACTCAGGCCTCCTCCTCATGGCAAAGGCCATAACCCCCTCCTGGGCATCCTTCGTGTTTACGGCCATGCTGAAGAACGCTGCTTCAAGCATTAAACCAATGTCGACTGGTACCTGTGTTCCGAAGTTCACAGCGTACTTAGCATAGGTTAGGGCAACAGGGGGTCCCTGGGCGAGTCTCAACGCGAATGACCTAACCTCATCCTCAAACTTCTCCCTGGGTACAACCTTATTAACTAGGCCTATCCTATAGGCTTCATCAGCCTTTATCCTGTCGCCGAGCATTATTAATTCCTTAGCTCTACCAAGGCCGACATACCTAATTAACCTCTGCGTGCCTCCTGCACCTGGTATTATGCCTAGGTTAATCTCGGGTTGACCAAGTTCTGATCTGTCCGTGGCTATCCTGAAGTCGCAAGCCATTGCAGTCTCTAAACCGCCGCCAAGGGCGTAACCATCGATAGCCGCTATTACGGGCTTAGGGAACCTCTCAATCTTACTCACAGCTTCCTGGAACTTCCTATTGTAGACGAAGAAGTAGTACGTATGCAGCGGCCCCTGGAATGAAGTCACATCGGCACCGGCTGAAAATGCCCTGTCGCCAGCGCCCCTAATTATCACGACCCTAACCTCCTTATCATCCCAAAGCATGTCAAGGGCCTTACTGACCTCATCAAGCATTGTCATGGTTAGGGTATTAAGCCTGTGCGGCCTGTTGAGTATTATCCAGGCGAGTGGTGGTTCCCTCTTGAGTATTATCTCCTTGAACTCCGTCACGCCGGTAGCGCCATAGTCGTAGAAGCCCTTACCACTCTTCTGGCCGAGCCTACCCTCCTGAACCATCTGCGTGAGTAATGGATCCGGCTTGAACAGGTCATAATTATACTTAGAGTATAACTGATTCAGTGCCTCCACTACCTTGTCGATGCCGAATTCATCAGCGTACTCAAGAACACCCTTAGGCCAGCCAAGGCCCATCTTCACGCCCTTATCAATATCCTCCCTACTCGCTATACCCTCTCTGAGTAACCAAGCGGCCATGTTTATCGCCGGCGCAAATATCAGCACTAGGTCAACCTTCTCACCAGCCTCCCTGGGTATGTTAGCCCTCTCATACGGGCCACCCTTATACTCATAGAAACCACGGCCGCTCTTCTGACCAAGCCAACCCTTCTTATACAACTCCTCAATCAGTGGGCACGGAACCCTAAGCATTGGGTCCCTAACGGCAACCGCAAAACCAACCAGGTAACCAACGTCTACACCAGTGAAGTCCTGAAGTTCGAAGATACCCATGGGTAAACCAGCCCTGTACTTAACGGCTGAGTCTATCTCAACTATGGAGTAAACATTATTAGTGACCAACAGGCATGCAGCGGAGTTCAGGGCCACCAATATCCTATTCACCACAAATCCGGGTACGTCCTTATTAACCATTATTGGTTCCTTACCAAGGCTCTTAACGAAGTCGTAAGCCCTCTTGGCGACCTCATCATTTGTTTGGGCACCCTTGATAACCTCAACAAGGGGCATTAACACTGGTGGGTTAAAGAAGTGGATTCCAACAACTCTCTCGGGTCTCTTCGTGGCGCTGGCTATTTCGGTTATTGGCAGGCTACTCGTGTTCGTAGCCAGTATTGCATGGGAAGGTGCATTGGCATCAGCCTCCGAGAAAATCTTCTTTTTTAAGTCAATGTTCTCAGGGACTGCCTCAATCATTAAATCAATATCCTTAACGGCCTCCGTCACGGAGAGCGAAGTCTTTATGCGGCCCATAACCTCACTAACCTTCTCCTTACTAATGGTGCCCCTCTCGGCCAACTTATCAAGGCTCCACTTAATCCTCTCCAGGGCTTTGTTAAGTAGGTCTTGTGCTACATCAACCATTACAACCTCATAACCAGCCAGGGCAGTTACTTCAGCTATTCCATGACCCATCGTACCTGACCCTATGACTGCGACCTTCCTAATTTTCGTGCTCATCAATTGCTCTGGCTCCTAGGTAAGTTATTAAGTGCGATCTCAATTTACTCAAATTATTTGTGTCGAGGGTGTATATAATGAATATAGTGATAATGGCTAAGCAATAATGAACAGAGGGGCATTATTATTTAAGGCGTTTTTCGAGGAGTAATATGGGAATTATGAGGGAAGTTGCGGTTGTTGGGGTTGGCCATGCGAAATTTGGGCGTAGAACCGACACAACCCTGGGTGAATTGGCTTGGGAGGCCGTTAAGGAGGCCCTAGAGGATGCAAGGCTTGATCAGAGGGATATTCAGTACTTCGTCGTTGGTAACGCGGGTGGTTGGAGCGCCGAGTCCTTACCCGCCGTGGTTGTTGGCGAATACTGCGGGTTAAGTCCGAAGGGTACTATGAGGGTTGAGGCAGCATGTGCCACTGGTAGTGCTGCTCTCTATAATGCCTACTTAGCCGTGGCCTCAGGAATGGCTGACATAGCCATGGCCATCGGTGTGGAGAAGATGTACGAGTCACCAACACCAACAGTTGTTGAGTTCATTGGCAGGGCAGGTAATTACTTCTGGGAATTTGAGAACTTCGGTTTAACGTTTCCAGGTTATTATGCACTATACATGACTGCCTACATGAACAGGTTTGGAGCCACCGAGGAGGACTTCTGCAAAGTAGCCGTTAAAAACCATCACTATGGTTCAATAAACCCAAAGGCCCAGTTCTATGGCACGAAAATAACCATCGACCAATGCCTTAAGTCCAGGTATGTGGCCTGGCCCATCAAGCTCTACGACGCAAGCCCAATAACTGACGGGGCAGCCGCGGCGATACTAGTCAGTGAGGATTTGGCTAGGAAGATAACGGATACGCCCGTGTGGATTAGGTCCGTAGGCGTCGCCACGGGCACGGCAAACCTAAGCAAGAGACCAGACTTCATAGGACTAGATGCCGCATACCAAGCAGCCGAACAAGCATTCAAGAGAATAGGCATCGAACACAAAGACACTTGGAAGTACTTCGATGTGGCTGACGTACATGACTGCTTCACAATAGCCGAAGTCATGGCATACGAAGACCTAGGCTTTGTGGAAAGAGGCATGGGCATACAATTAATTAGAAATGGGCAAACATATAAAGGCGGTTTGATACCTGTTAATTTAGACGGTGGACTAAAAGCAAAGGGGCATCCCATCGGCGCCACGGGTACGAGCATGGCTGTTGAGATGACTAAGCAGTTGAGACAGAGCGTTGAGCCTAGGGATAGGCAGGCCGATATCTATACTGGTTGGGCCCTGTCCCACAATGTTGGTGGTACTGGCCACTATGCATACATAACAATATACTCACTTGATAAGGATGGTTCACCGAAGGTGAAGCCCAGGAGGTGATGGTGATGTCCCTGGAGGCTAGGTATGAGGAGTTTTGGAGGCAATCTATTAAGCAGTTGAATGAGGTTGTCAAGGCCACTGGCCTGCCCATAGCCCCTGATGAGAAGGGTCAGTATAGCCTGTGGTATGATGTTAGGGAGATGAGGCTTAGGTTCTCGATTAGTGTTGAGAGAATTAAGAGGTTCTTTGAGGGCTTGAGGGAGGGTAAGGTGTATACAACGAGGTGCAAGAGGTGTGGTAGGTATTACTTCCCGCCCCAGGCCGATTGCCCGTACTGTAAGGCCAGCGACATGGATTGGGTTGAGGTTAGTGGTGAGGGTGAATTACTGACGTACACCATAATAAACACGAAGCCATTAACGTACTCACACTACCCCGATTATGTAGTGGCTATTGCTAGGATGAGGGAGGGCTTCAATGTGTTGGCTTGGTTGAGGGTTGATGACTCCAGGAAGGTTAGGGTTGGTATGAAGGTTAAGCTTCAGGTTGTTAAGAGGGAGCCCGAGGGCTACTTAACGTATGAATTCATACCTGCGGAGCAATAGGTGATGCTGAATGTATAGGTACATACTTATTGATGATAGGGATTCCGTAACAATATTCACGCTCAATAGGCCAGAGAGGCTGAATGCATTAGGACCTGAACTCAGGGCTGAGTTACTGGATGCGCTACGTAAGTTTAATAATGACGCAAAAAAGAGGGTTGGCATAATAACTGGTTCTGGTAAGGCGTTCTCGGCTGGTGCTGAAATATCAACCAAGCCAAGTGGGCCTGGAACAATCAATCTCGAGGATGAACTTAGGAATTCCTTCCACCTAATTCTGAAGGAGATAAGGTTTAGTGATAAGTTATTCATTGCGGCTATTAATGGCGTAGCAGCAGGTGCTGGTATTAGCCTTGCCGTGGCTTGCGACTTTGCCTTTGTCTCCAGGAACGCTAGGTTTGTTTTGGCCTTTCAGAATCTTGGTATTGCCCCCGACACGGGTTTGACGCTTATGATGGCTCGATTAGTTGGTGCCAGGGCGCTTAGGTACTTGCTCATTGGTGGTGAGTTCACGGCTGAGGAGGCGGAGGCCATGGGCCTTGTTAAGGTTGTTGATGACCCACTGGGCGAGGCTTTGAAGTTCGCCAATGAGATCGTCCAGGGGCCCTTCAGGGCTTACTCGTATGGTAAGAGGTTGATTAATGAGGCGTTGTTTAAGGACCTTGATCAGTTCTTGGCTGTTGAGGCTAGGTTGCAGGGTGAGTTGGGTAATACTCATGACTTTGTTGAGGGTGTGAGCGCCTTCCTTGAGAAGAGGAGGCCGAGGTTCACTGGTTCTTGAGTGTTTGTCTTATGTAAAAATATTTGAGTTAAGTAATTGAATTTATGGCTATTGATTAAAATATTAGCGAATAATTTTTAAATCCTAAGTGATATAGAGATTATAATGCTGCATAATTACTTTATTGACTTTCATGTCCATCCTGGTGCAGAGCTCTGGGTATTGCAGGATAGGCTTCGCCGTATTGGTGCCGTTGCGTCCACACTATATCCAATTGATGTGGACCCAACACTTAGTCTCACGCTTAGTGGATTATATAGGTTGGCTAGGGACCTGGGTATGTACATTGATGTTAAGTCCGTGGTTCGGGAGGTTTACGACTTAATCAATAAGTGGCCTGAGTATATGATTGACAATATGAAGCTTTGGTATGAGGTCTTTAAGGAGGGCGTCAGTGACTTCTTCATACCTTTCTCAAGCATTAACCCAAGCTTTGGCACTAGGTATGTTAAGCAGAAGATTAAGGAATTAGAGCACCTGGGCCTTAGGGGCGTGTTTGTTTCTCCAACTCTTCAATTTTTCAACCCGGCATATAGTCAGGCCTTCATGCAGTTAATGGAGTATGCTGAGAAGAATAATGTGTTGGTTGTGATGCACCTGGGTATGCCTAAGGATATTGATGAGAGGGTTATTACTCACATAATGCCTAAGAATCTGGCGGAGGTTCTTAGTGAGTTTAGGCCGTACATGGTGATCAGCGGACTTGGGACACCACCTGAGAGGTTTAGCCTTTGGATTAAGGAGGTCCTCAGGGTAATGAGGAAGTACGACAATACCTACCTTAGTACACCAGGGATTAATTGCTACCTGTTTAATAATGAGTCAGCGAAGCCCGTGTTGAATACCCTGGGCCCGGAGAGGATATTATTCGGTAGTGGTTATCCGTATAGGAGGTTTAGGGACCTGGTGGGTGATGTTAAGTGCGTCGATGGTAGTGATGGTGTTAGTAATGTTGATAAGGAGATGATTATGATGAATAATGCAATTGACCTGTTTAAGTACCATGGGTTCAGAATCAACGAGAACCTAAGTACCTAAGCTTATTGGGCTTCCATGCCCCGGATAGATAGTCCTTGGCCTTAAACTAAGTAACTTATTGAAACTCTCCGTGGCCTTCCCCACATCCAGTGTGAACATCCTTGGCGGTAGCGCCGGTTTTCCTCCCCGCTCCACAACAGCATCTCCACTGAATAGTAGATCGCCCTTGAGGTATGCGGTACTGCCCGGTGTGTGGCCCGGCGCATATACTGCCCTGTAACCCTCTATGGCTTCACCGTCATTTACCTTAATATCCACGTTCACTGACTTAACCCTAACCATGGAGGAAAATAGTGATTGCAATAGCCCTGCGTTTCTTGGTTTTTCCCTGCCCTCGATGATCGCTGATTCAGGTATTGATGCGACCACCCTGCAATTAAAGGCCTTGGCTATGCTCCAGGCGTACCTAATGTGGTCTATGTGATAGTGTGTTATGAATAGGTACTTGATGCCTATTCCGTGTTCTTTGGTGGTTTTAATTACATTGTCGGCCTTCGCGCCAGCGTCTATTAGTACACCATCACTCGTTAGATAACTGTTAGACATGCCTTTTATTATGTAGACCTCCATGATTATTTTTAATGGCCATTTTTAATTTATAGGCTTTAGTGTTAGTCAAGCGTTATTGAGAGCCTGTCCTTAAGCGCCTTCTTGTCTATTTTCCCTGTACTTGTCTTTGGCAGTTCTGAATTAACAATGATGACCTTGTCGGGTACCCACCACTTAGGCATTTTGCCTTCATTAACGAGTTCCATTAAGTACTTCCTTATCTCACCCTCGGTGATGTCTTGCCCGGGCTTTGGTACGACAATGGCCACGGGCCTCTCACCCCACTTTGGGTGTGGAGCTCCGATGACCGCCACCTCATAAACAGCTGGATGGGTGCTTATTAAGTCCTCGAGTCTTGTGCTTGATATCCATTCGCCGCCGCTCTTGATCACATCCTTCGCCCTATCCATGATCCATACATAGCCCTCGCTATCCCAAACCGCTATATCGTCTGTGTGGAACCAATCATCACGCCAAGCATTCCTAGTCTTCTCTGGGTCGCCTAGGTACTCCCTGGTTATCCATGGCGCCCTAACCACTAGTTCGCCCATCGTCTTTCCATCCCTGGGGACATCCCTGCCGTTTTCATCAACGACCCTTACGTCAACTAGGGGTATCGGCAGCCCTGCACTGAGTATTATTTCCCTCTTTCTTTCCTCCGGCCAATCTTTCATGTTTGATTTCTCCATTGTAAGTAGTATGACGGGAGCGGTCTCTGTTAGTCCGAAGCCCTGGACAACGCGTATACCCCTTCTGTTTGCTTCTTCGAGGAGTCCCCTAGGTAGTGCTGAGCCTCCTATTATGAACTTTAACCCACTTAGGTCATACTTTGGCGAGTCTGGGTGGTAGAGTAGGTTGTATAGTATTGTTGGTACGCCATTTGTTATGGTCACCCCCTCCTCCTTGATTGTCTTTAGTACCCAACCCCAGTCAAATCGCCCTGGGTATACCTGCTTGATCCCCGTGAGTGCTGCTATGTATGGCAGTCCCCAGGCATGTACGTGGAACATGGGGACCAGGGGCATCGCCACATCGTATATGTTGGCGTTGATTGGTGGTGCAGATAGTGACAGGGCCACCGACATTGCGTGGAGCACCAACTGCCTATGCGTGAAGTAGGTGCCCTTTGGCCTCCCCGTGGTTCCTGAGGTGAACATCATCGTGGCTACCATGTTCTCACTAAGCTCCTGGAAGTTGTAGGGTCTTGCGTCCCTGATGAGGTCCTCATACCAATAAACCTCGGCGCCGTCAAATGTCACCTCCTCGTGGTCTGGCTTGTTACTCATTATCACGACCTTCTTGATAGTCTTTATGAGTGAGGTGGCGACCCTTGCCAGTGATGTGAAGTCCTCGTTTATGAAGAGGATGTCGTCCTGTGCATGCATCATCGTGTATATTATGTCCTCTGGTGAGAGGAGTACGTTAACTGTGTGTAGCACGGCGCCGTACATGGGTACACCATAGTAAAGCTCGAAGTGCATTATGGTATTCCAATCAAGCACTGCAATCTTGCTGCCGAACTTACCTGGTTCACCAGGGATCGCGCCTAATTCCTCAAGCACCGAGCCCAGTCTCTGTATCCTGTCCCACTCCTTAGCATAATTTGACCTAATTATAGGCCCGCCTGGTGGTGCATGAACAACCTCTGTATTTGGGTATATCTGGGCTGCTTTACGTATTATTTTATCCAACGTTAACTGATACTCATAGTGTTGCGTATTCATTACTAATCACGGAATTACATTAGTTAAAGGTTGAATAATAAAGTATTATGTATATATTGATTATATATTTACTTCCGTGATACTATGTAATAATTAGTAAATGCACCAACCCTAATAACACCACTCCTAATAATGCTAAAGCCTATCTTCAATGCCTCATCATCGAGCTCACCACCCCTAAAAAGCCTGTAGTACCTGTGGATTCTTTCACTGAGTCCGTGACTCCATGGTATATAACCCTCGCAATCACCAATGGGTATTAGCCTCCTTAGGGTGTTTTTGTCGCAACCCCACACAGTGGCTATAAATAACCCACCGGGTCTCAATGATTCGTAAACACCACGTAAAACATGTCTCATTAATTCCCTGGGAACATGGTGCAATGCAGATATTGACATCACTAGATCAATAGATCCTGGTCTAGTGGGTAAATGCGTCGCTGAGCAGTTAACCCACTCAATGATTCCACCGGAGGCCCTTATCATACCCATGCTTAACTCACAACCGATATAAAGCGAATTACTCAAGCTGGTCCTCGTAATGCCCAGGTTACCACCCGCACCGGCGCCAATATCAAGCACAACCCCAGGCGTCAAACCACTGATTAGATCCTTAACTTCCTCCAATAGTTTCCTGGCCAACAACCCCCCTTCCCTGGTCTCTGGGTAAATCCTTGAAATGGCATCATAGGCATTCATTAATTTCCTCAAGTGCTCCACAGGGCCATTAACTACCCAGTCCCTCTTAACACTTCGCTATCAATGGGCTTAGGAATGCGGTAACGCATCCTTGGAGCCTTGCTTGATCACAATTTACGGCGTCCGCATAAAAATGCTCATGTGATCCCTTTCACGATAAAGGAAGCGCTGGGCCGCATTGGAGGTTAGGATCAGTGTGGTTACGGTCATGCAGGAACTAAGACCGAGGATTTGAGGTAAATAACGCTAGGTCCAGTTACTGGGCTTCAGTGAGGAAACACCCCGGTAAAATGCGAAGGGGCATGAAGACCTAGAGGCCTACCTGTTTCTCAGTGATGGGGATTAATTAAGGCGTGTACCACGGGTTCGACATAGTTAGGAATACCATTTCGAGGCTGGAGAGAGGAGTGGTATTGAAATTGGGATTTTTGATGATTAGAGGGCCAACGCATTGGGCGGTGCCTTTACCATCGTAAGTAACCTTAGGTTGTGCCTATTCGCTCTTATCGTCCTGCAATGGTTTAAGCCACGTTAATTCACTTAGGTCAAGCCACTTACCGTACTTAATCACACTCAGCATGTTCCACATTATTAGGCCGGCAACAATGTGCTTGCAAACACTTCCCCTAATTACCGAGGCTTCGCAAGTGCATTTTGCACCGTATGGCCCCACTGACACGTAGTAAAGAATGTCGTCCCTGGTCTCTGATGGCACCTTAAGTCTTATACCACTTATTGAGTCGCCACTGTCTCTAACATCGATTATCACCGAGTGCTGCGCCAACCTGTATGAATCTAGCACCTTATCTATCCTCCAATTAAGTCTACTGGCTAGTTCCAGGAGCCACTCCTTCAATTTCTTGCTTAATTGTGATGTTAATTCCTCAGTCAAATTAAATCACCAAAGCTGTTTTGTCTATTATTGGTGGAGCATAAATTAATCTTTCTAGTTCGTGAATTAATATTACCGGGGCTAGCGTATGCTTATTGCCAGTTCCAGGTAGAGTTCATCAATTACGGAGTTCCAATCAAATATTAATGAACCGTCGATGTTCTTCAAGGCTCTCCTGGCGGCATCACGTAGCTTCCAACTGGCCCTAAGACCACATCTATTGCAGGTTATACTAACGCTTTCCCCATCTTCCTCCATGAACAGGGCACCGCCACATCTTGGGCACTCCAGGTTTAGTCTAATCCTCATTACTTCCTACGTTAAGTAAACGTCTATTTAATACCTACTAGCTAATTATCTAATTAGAACAATGAAACTTTCACTTAACTCCCGATCAACCTAAGGAACTCACCGGCAAAGTCACGCCTCCTACTAACAATTACACTAAACCTCCTATCACTGCTCACCAACTCACCACCCAAGTCACCACCGCCCAAGGTGTATACACCGATCCCCATGGCCCTCGCTATTACGTATGCACCGGCAATATCGAATATCCTAAGCCTACTCCTAAGATCCATGAAGGCAAGGAACCTACCGAGCGATGCCATGACCATCTCGAGACTTGCCGAACCAAGGCTCCTAATCTTAAACCTACCAAATCTACCATAGATTTCCCTAAGACCGAGCAGTAGTTTCTCATTGGCATCAGGTTCCACGTAAATGGATACCACGGGCCTGTCAATATCCTCACCAAGATCGCCCAGATCATCACCCCTGATGTCAATGCCCCTGGGGCCACCGTAATATAGGGCGTCCCTAGCCACGTAGTAAACAACACCGTCACTTAGGTCACTAAACCTGAACCCATTGCTGTACCTACCAACCGCAATCGATATTGAGTAGAAGGGAATGCCTAGGACGAAGTTGAGGGATCCGTCTAGTGGATCCACCACGAATATGTACCTAGGTTCGCCATCACCGATCTTGACGACACCCCTCTCTTCGGTACTGATGATGGCGTTTAATCCCTCCTTCTCTACACCCTTAATTATAATATCCTCAACCTCCAGGTCGATGCGCCTTGAGACATCCGTTGAGCCCCTCTTCATTATCTGCCTGTAGCTAAGGTCATTAGACTTAGATTTAACGAACGAACCAGCCCTGGTAGCTAGGTCCTTGATGAGTGATTCAAGGTTAACCTCCACGTTGATTTGTTCTCGATTTCTCTATTTAAAAATCCTACCTAACCCCTAAGTAGGAAGTAATTCTTCAACTTATTATCCTCAATTATTAGGTAAGCCATCCTAAGCACGCCCTCCGAGTACTCACTACCCGCATTGATGACGGGCACCTTGACACCGGCGTTACTCCTCACATAATCAATGCCAGGCGCCTCATGTATGTGCCCATGCATTCCCATTAATGGTGAGTACCCCTCAATCAAGGCCCTCACGGACTTACTACCTACGTGATTCCTCAAAACCTCACCACCCCTAACCACAGGCTTGAAGTCCTTGCTTAATTGATATGCCTGATCAATTAGTGTGTTATATGGTGGGTCATGAAGAACCATTATCAATTTGCCAAGCCTCGACTGATCGACATCCATAATTAACTTCTCAACCCTAGCCCTAAGCTCCTCCTCACTGACCTCCCTTGGTGTGTTCCAGGGTGTCGGCGTTGAATAGCCAAAGCCAAGGAAGTAATAGCCGTTGAACTCGACCACGTCCTCATCAATTGGCACCAGTACGTCTGAGGCGTTCTTCTTCACGTAGTCCGCAATCTCTGGGTAATCATCATTACCGGGCATTACCAATAACTTAACGCCAGCCTCCCTATACCTAGTGACTACCTTGCCCAGGTCCTCCTCTAGGGCGTTGATCATGAGTTTAACAAAGGTCTCCCTAACCCTATCCCTATTGCCCGCGAGTTCCTCATAACCAGCCTTATCAGTAACCAGTGGGTAGTAACCCCTGCCCCGCAGGTCCTTAATTACCTTATCAAGGTCCTTATCACCCACTGCCTTCACATCACCAAAGACATTAACCAAGTACTTACTAACGCCGGAACCAAGGCTGAAGGAACCATCATCCCTAACGATGGGCACAAGGGCCTTACCAGTCAAGTCACCTGCGAAGACCACAACATCAGCCCTATAGAACTTAATGGCATTAGACAACTTACCATAAGCCGCACTGGAACCATGCAGGTCCGAAACAAGCAAGATCCTTAACCTACCCACGGGGAATCCCGTTTTAAACAATATTTAAACCTAACCCATCAAAACAAAGGAAATACAAACCAAGTCATTTAAACAAATAATTAAACAAAAAGTAAGGCAAGGAATTATTAACTGGTACCACCACCAGTAACTGGTAGTAGTACCAGCGTTTTTCGATTTAAAACCTAAGGAACGTGTTGAGGAATTATACGACTTCAAGAATGAACTTGATCGGTTAATGTCGTGCTATAGGGATGGCAGGATTGCAGTGATTCTAGGCCTTAGGAGTATGGGCAAGTCTAGCCTGCTAAGGAGTTTCTTAAATAGTTATGGGGTGCCGCATATACTGATTTATGCAAGAAGAATAGTGACTAATGAGGGGAGGATGAGCATTAGGGATTCATGATTGAGCTTTCACAGGCATTAACCAACTTCCTACGGCAGAGGTCTAATGCTAGGGATAGATTACTGGGTTTATTGCGTAACATTGATGGAATCTCAGTAAATACATTGCCACTGAGTGCATCCGTATCATGGCATAGGGGCAGGGCCGTATTAACATCATTACTAGAGACTGTGAATAAAGTTGCGTAGGATCTAGGCGAAAGGGTTGTCCTAGCAATTGATGAGGTTCAGGAACTGAGGGCCTTGGGACTTAATATACCCATGCTCCTGGCCTACATTTATGATAACCTGGACAATATAGTGAGCATGCTGACCAACTCGCAAGTCGGTATGGTTTATGACACACTAAGATTGAATGACCCTAAATCACCGCTTTACGGTAGGGCAATAATGGAAATTAAACTTAGGCGACTAATGGATGAGGAATACATGGACTTCCTGAGAAGTGGATTCAGGCAGTATGGGATTTACGTTGAGGATTATGTGCTTAGGACGGCCGTGAATAGGCTTGATGGAATAATCGGTTGGTTAACCTTGTTTGGTTGGAATTACGTTCACGGTAATAAAGACTTGAACTCAATAATCGACACAGCGGCTAGAGACAGGAAATTGAGGGTAATCCTAATGAAATCAAGGGCTGAGGGTAGGTATAGGGTGATGCTAAGGACTATTGCAGAGGGGCCAAGGAGGTGGTCCGAGATAAAGAGGGCGGTGGAGGCTGAGGAGGGCGTCACCGTGGACAGTCACAACTTCAGACCTACTTAAGCAGTTAATTAAGATGAGCATAATCGAGAAACAAGGCGATACGTATAAAATAACAGATCCAGTGCTGGAACACGCCATTAGGAAATATCTACTGTAACGACACAATTAAAGGCATTTACTGCCCTATTAAATAACGACACCGCGTACAACAAGTCACACCTTAACCATCTAACTAAATAGGTTGAGAATGGTTATTACGAAAAACACGGTTAGCGCAATATATGTTGCTCCAGCACGTCAACACTAACATAGCCGAGACCCAACGCCCTATTCTTACCCACACCATAGGCATTAGCAACATCAAGAAGAAGCCTAAACAAGCCAGGCCTATCCGTATAAGTAACATACTCAGCGACGCCACTAAACACAGGGAGTCTCCTACCCCTACCCAGGTTAATCACGAACCTCCTAACCCTCATGCCAAGAACCTCCGTGTTAAAGACCAAGTCCCTAACAAAACCCTTAAGATCAACATCACCAATAACACCAACCAAAGACTCACCACCCCTACCAACCAACAAATCAACATCCCTCAAAACCCTAGCAAGGGTAAGACCAGCCGACGAGAAGAACCTAGCAGGACTAGGCCAAGCAACGTAATGACTCCTAAAAATAAAGGACGTAGGCCAAAACCTAACACGCCAACGAACAACAACCCCATAATCACCACCCTCATACATGCCTAACCTGACCTCATCAACCTCAGCACTAACTACCTTAATGACCTCACCATCACTCAACTTAAGCTCACCCCTAGTAAATAAACTAGTTACGGCGGAACAATCAATTTCAGAACATATCAAGGAAACCCTAACATTATAGGGCTCGCCGGGCACGAGCCTACTAGCCACATTACCCCTAAAGTCGAGTATTGGGGATGCTGTGAACGGCTTCTCCCTAGCGGTATGAGGCGCATTAAAGCCAGCACCACTAAGTACCTCACTAATTAAACGATTAACAAAACGACCACACCACGTATTAAACCTAACCTCCCAATCAACGGTAAAAGCAATTTTTATAAGCAGACCAATCATTACATGACTATGCTATACCTGCTAATAAGTATTTCAGGCAGGGAAGAAAAATTTCTGGACTGTGACTTTGAATTAAAACCACTCACAGTAATCATGGGACCACCTAGAAGCGGTAAATCCATGTTACTGAGACTAATATTTAACATGGTCTATGCAGCACTGAACAAATTAACAACAACCAACGACTTAGTGGCGATGGCTAGTAACTACTTATCTGGTAAATTAAGGGATGGCTCAATTATGTTAAGTATAGTCAACATAGCCGAGGATGAATTAGACGAATTCAAGAAGAATCCCGACGTTAGAACTTGGAGGGATAAAGGGATATTCTTAACGTGCTCTAATGTTGAGGAACCTAACTGTAAAGTTGAGTGGGGGTATAATCCATTCCATGACGTAATTCTTATACCAACTGATGTAGAGGCCATATTAAGGTATAGGTTTGTACCAACTATGGCAGAGCCTTACGCGCATCTAAGCCAATATATAAATGATTTAGTGCTAAGAGGAGTAATGCGTAACGAGAAGATGCTTAAACAACTGCCATTCCTTAGTGAGGCAGTAGAACAATTAAGGGTTGATAAGGGTAGAATTATGATAATTGAGCACGTCGCTGGTGCAACCATAGACGTTGCGTACTCTTCGAGCTATGTAAACATATTGTTAACACTTGAAGCATTTATGCTTAACGAATACATACATGAAGGTTCACTAGTGCTAATAGATAATATCGATTCATACCTACATCCAGCAATGGGACAGGACAAATTAGCACTTATGCTCTGGGCCATGGTCAATAATGGCGTAACAGTGGTGCTATCAACACACGATTTAATATTCCTGGACACACTCAGGCACATAAGGATTAAGGATTATAATGCCAACGTATATAAAGATTGGAGTGAAATGAGTATAGTGGTGCCTAAGCCCTGGCAGGGTTGCGTTATACAATCGCCTTTAACCAGTGATATTGAAACTTACAACGTTTATAGATTGTACGAAAAAACAGCATTGTGATTATATATGAATAATGGATGTATTTCATGCCTAGCACGCATTGGCATAATGATGAAAGAATATAAAACGCTTTACTTAAGGATACCATGCTTATATCTATGTGATAAAAATGAGTACTGTCATTTTAAAAGAATACTTAATAATATTCTTAAAACGCTTAATGATAATAAATACTTTTTCTATGATATATCAATAGCATCTGAACTATTAAATGGTAAATTATGTGAGTCTGAACATGATCAGGCTGTCGATTGTTTTATGAAGTATAATAATGATGTAATAGCGTTTGAATTTACTAATGGACTAAATATACAATGTGATGAATTACGTAATAAGTATTGTACCAAAGATGATAAGGCTAAAGTCTTCGTAATCATTGAGGTATCCGCCATTCGAACAATAATAGGATGCTTAAAAAGTGATAATGTTAAATGTGAATTTTTGCCAGGGATCAATCTAATGGATCTATGCAATGATAATATTATTAATAGTATTATAGATTTAATTTCAAAAGGTAATAAATGCATAATAATAACAATTAAGCTATAGTTTATATTAATTAACTATAATTCCGCCAGTACATCGACTAATTTTTTTATGGCATCTAGGTGTGCTATGCATGTTTCTTTTTTCTTTAGGAATTCTACAATTTCTCTAGTAATGTTGTATATATTATCTTTTATTGTATTATTGATTATTGCTTCGCTTAATTCTGCGAGAATGATAGGCCCGTCTTCATTCTTAAGGAAGCAATCATTAAGGATTCTCGGCCATTGCGGTATGTGGTACTTAATGTCTGAGATAGCTTTCAATAATCCCTCTATATTAATCTGGATATAATTTGGTATTCTCATGAAGTTTCCACTCTTTTCATAGATCCATATTAGTGCATCCATGTTTTCGAATGCGTAGAGGGTTTCTCCAAAGGATAATACTATTAATGGTGCTGCGAGGATTGGTATATCTAGGTTAAATTCGTTATACCTATGTTCAAATGCCCTTTGCACCAGCACGATATCGATTAAATCAGCCTTAACGGACGGGATTAATGTAACCATTATTGAGCTAATTCTATTGCCCTTATTGACCCTTAGCACAAATGATCCGTAGGCGAGACCCATGTTAGCCATTAGGAAGCAGGTGGGACATATTGTATATTGTACATTTTCCTTAACTACGTAATCCCTACTGAGGTATTTGCCGTAAATGGGGCCTAACGGTAGGTATGCCGTTGGATTTACCCTGGATGATCTCCTGCCCTCATTACTGTTTGCTGCATGGTTTATGTCTGTGTAAGTTTTTATTGATTTGAATGCCGTAATTGATTGGCTTAATGATCTAACCCATGCAGGAAATGCCGGTTCATTAACATTTGATGCCCAAACCTTCCTAAGGAATAAACCAATGGCTTCTATTTTTTCAATCGTTGACCTACATTGTCCCTGCAATCTAACGAGTTCTTTCACCGCTTTGTTCTCATCTACATCTTCGTTAACGATGATCCTAAACCTCTCGCCAATCCTCTCCACGGAACCGCGCCTAGCCCCCGCCCAAACCAAGTACCTAACCATGCCATGCATTATCAACGAATCCGTGACCAGGTTATGCCCCGGCGTATAAAGCTCAAGGGGCATTACCCATCACCTTGTTAATAGCGTCCTTAATTTCATTAATATCCACTGGCTCCGCACCTTTAGATACTCTCTCGACTATCCAATTTCCCTCATCCTTCATATCTCCGCTCCTAAGTACATTGGCAGCGATGGAATCTGCCAGTGTTATTAAATGGAGCACTGACGCCACCCTGGCTCTACGTATGAGCAGGTCCTCTAAAGGACCCACGCTCGCCCACGCAATCATATCCTTAATTGAATATATTATGTCATCAATTTTAATACCGTCGTTTAACCAATGGTCTATAAACTCCATAATATCATTCACGAACTCATCATTAATAAGTCCTTTTCTTACTAGGAAGTTCTTTAATAGTTCATTAAACGTTCGCTTAACGTCACAATTAGGCTTAAGTTTGTCCTTAAATGTATCGAGTATCCTCCTAATGTTACTTATTGTTAAGTACCTCTCACCTAATTCACCTACGTATACCCCCATTAGGATATTTTCATGATGAAGAGTCACAGCCAATGAGAGGATCATTTTCACATCCTCAGGCCTTTTCCCGAGAATTTTATACATGGCATAGCCACTAAATATTTCGTGCCTAAAGTTCCTGGGACTCATCTCATACGCGTTTGTAAGCTTCCCAAGGTCATGAATAGCCAAGGCCACGGCTATTGGGTCGAATTCTAACTTCCCTAATACCCTATCCAATACCTTCTCATAATAAGGCTTAATGACGCTCCAGGCTGCCACAGCCGACTTTATATGATTTTCATACCTCTCTACCTTCCCCTCCTTATTATATGAATAGCAGATATTCATCAAATCATCACCTCTTACGACTCCTTCTACTTCTCTTCTTAGTTGTAACCTGTTGGCTTGGTTTAATTAACTCAGTATTTAATCCCATATAATGTTGATATATTTCTAAATTACCAGCTTCATCAAGTATTGCTATTAATGGTGGCGGGTTCCATAATAGGCGATTTATTTCATTTTCGTTAATATTTTCGAATGCGAAAATATCGATATGCATATTCATTTCCTTAGCTCTATTAATAAGAATAATAGCTAACTCATCCCTTGCGTTAAATGTTAATAAGTATATGCTCTGAGAGGCAATATTTCCTAAGTTACTTATCAAATTCCGATACCTATTAAGTGGCTCCTCGCGTAATTCAGAGATTGATAACTTAAACATGTTCATATGTATAGTGTTCTCGTCGCATAATATTCTTACTTTATTTCCTATCTCATAACGTATGCAGTGACCATTTTTTAATTGCGTTAAGACTTTATCTGTACTAATATTAGTGTCATAATGTATTAACTTATCAGCATCAAGTATAACGACCTCTACGTAATAAGATGGCCTTATTAAGAATTCATATGTTTCCTCATCAGGTGGGTAGGCGAAGAGGTGTAAGTTTTCTAGGTAATCTATTGATTTATAGAAAAGTTCATCACCTTTGCTAGATATTTTCTCTACTAGGTCTCTTGTGTATACGTTGTCCAGTAAGCCTGATATGGCATTAACATCGCTAAAGTCAATGGTTTTTAGCCTATTAACCTGGCCGTGAGTCACATTAATTACTTCGTCGTTATAAGGTGCTGGGCTTTCAAGTTTTGTAAAAATGGTGACCTCACCTTTTATGCCCCTCCTACCTACCCTGCCTATTCTCTGTATTAAGCTATCCATTGGCGATAATTCGGTGTACAGCTTATCAAAGGAGAAGTCAATACCCACCTCAATAGCCTGGGTTCCAACCAGGATAAAGCCAGTACTTTTCCCGCTATTACGTAGATTCTCAGCATTGCTTATTTTCCTATATACCTCCTCTCTATCGCCTCTTGTCATTAATGAGTGTATGAGCACAACCTTACCTTCATCATCCTTATCGCACCTTTCTCTTAACCTAATATACGCATTGTACGCCCTATCCACGGTATTTAATATTACTATTGAGAAGTCGTTACATGATATCGTATCTATATTCTCAATTAACGATGCATCCACAGTATTAACGGCCACTTGACGTGCGGGTCCCTTAACTGTTATTTCCCTTACGTTATCATCACCACATAATTCAATGAATTTCTCCTTAATTGACCCTGGTAATGTCGCGGTGGCGAAAATTACTAACCCGCCAGCCTTAACAATACTACAAATAACCCTGGCAAGCACCCTGGGTCCTAGGAACGCCTCATCCTGTATTAAATGCGCCTCATCAAATATCACCAATGAATTCATTATTAACCCAGCGGGTAACGTATACCTACCTGTCTCAACTCCACGTTCCCTCCAGGCTTGAACTCTCTTAGTCACATAACCATAAACCAGCGTATCAACGGTGGTTAGGGTTATTGGTGCCGTGTATAGGAACGTCTTATTAATTACCTCTCCATGATCCTCGCCTATCTTCAATGATTTATTGACTAATTTAGCATAGATTTCCAGTCTATCCCTCATTTGCCTAAGCAATGCGTGCATCGGCTCAACCCAGTAAAGTCTACCTGCAAACCAATCCTTCGTACGCCACTGCATTAGGAATATGGAGGCCAGGATCTCCGTCTTACCGCTACCCGTTGGCGCCTTAAGAATTACTAGCTTGCCTTTATCGGCATTGTTTAATTCATTATATATGTCCTCAGCTACCTTGGCTTGGTTCCTTAGATACTCCTCATTCACAGTACACCCATTCTTACCACGCTTTGCTGCACACCACTCAATTATGAAGTCTCTAATCAATTCTTCAAAGTTGGCATTCACCAGTCTTCACCACCAGGAAACACTATACTTGCACCATTAAGCCTGGCGCATAATGTGTCACCGCCATAACTCATCGTTGATGGATAATAAACGTCACCCCTCCTGCCGGATGTGACAGGTAGTGCAAACATGGATTCAATACCCACCTCATCAGTGGCCTTAACTACTGTGAACCCACCGCTAATACGGTTTTGGTTGTACTTAACAATTACATTGATATTCCTATCATTGCATCTTTCCGCATCAGTAACAGTTACTGAAGTCGTGGATGCCCAAGACTCACTATTGCCAAACCTGCCCATTAGCCATAATGCACGCTTCAACAAGTCAATGGAATCCTCATCTTTGGGTATTACCAATACGGTTCTTGGGTGTGACAGTGCGAATTCCCTAACCATCGCATCTAAAAACCCCTTAAATTCCTCAATATTTGTTGGCATTCTATTCTCCTCAAGTACGCCCCTAATTATATGCAGCACTAAACTCCACTTAACTATGGGTAGCTCACCATCTATTATCGATGTATCGCGCGCCTTAAGTACGTGGTTCCTCGTAAAATCGAGACATTCCTTAACACGGTCACGCCATACCTGCCCCGATTTACCGCAATAGCCTAGTACAGAGAATGTATAGGATATGGTGCCTATTAGGGTTGATGGCGGAATTAACGGGTAAGAAACGGCCACCTGGTAGGTTTCGGGTATCCTTATGGAATACATAGGCATTATTTTAACAAGTAGGACCTTCATTGAAACCGCCTACTTGTGCTCCGTAACCATGTCCTCACCCTCCTTAATAACATCATTGAATAAATCCTTAAGATTATCGTGAACCTTCACAGACATGTTTTTAGGCACAGTAGAAGATTTGCATTCGCTTATTCCATAGCAATGAACGTGTACCTTGGCTTCATTTACGATAGACGCGTAGGTCTCTAATATGGTGATTGATTGCTTAACATAGTCAGGGTAAGCACCATGTACCAGGTTAGGTATTGGTGCGTCGGAAACCACAACAAGTAAATCATTCAATTTACTTATAGGCAACGAACGCGCTTGCTTAGAACCACTACCCATCAACATATTAAGGACCGCTAAAATTGATGCCCTGATCCTCCTCTTCCTCTCTTCATCAACATTCGCATTATTAGGTAAGTTTATAATACTGCCATTACCTTCATATCTAGGTCTCAAAACCCACCCAAGGTCCATGCTCATGGCAAAGCCATATAAAGGCCCTGACACGTATTCCTGCTTAAACACCATCATACCTTCACTTTCTCCTTTTGTGACCTGCTTAGGAACAACCCTATTATGCTGAACTGCAAACTTGACGACATTTTCAACATTATCGATAGTTAACACAGGTATGGCATGACTAACCTCAATAAGTGAATCCCTCTTAAGTTGCTTATCAGGTATCAAGAACCCATGTAAGTCATTACAAAGGTCAATTATGGCATCTTGCTCATTATCAGCAGAAGCAGATTTGAGAGAATCAGCATCCATTTTATTTACAGTATATTTATATCCTCTTAATCCAACCCCATGCTTGCATAGAATATTTAATAATGAGCCTCCTAACTTCACGTACTCCTGAGCAAGATAAACAGCATGCCAATGCTTAAGGGCATTTCCCGTAATTATGGATGCGCCATCATAAACCTTATATGTATTACCATCTGGAACAACTATCTTAGCGGTAGCCACCTGGTTATAATTACCAATATTACCTGACCCAGTTAGGGCGGAAACCTCCACCGTAAATCTACCAGTAATCTTAACGTAAGGTGAATAGGCCATGGTTATCACCCTATACTTTTCCTTATACTTTCTTCACACTCTTTAATCTTAACCACGTTATTATCTGGTGCTAATGCATATGCCGCAAAGCGCTTTATTTCAATGTGCATATCCTTAACATTCTTAAGATAATTATACAATTCATCCTGTATCCTAAACCACCATTGTAATCCATTCATGACGTTAGTTATCACATTCCTACAATCATCCCTATTCACCTTATTCTTAAGGTCATTGAGGTCGTTCAAAGTCTTGGTTACTAGCCTGGATATTTTAGATAATGCATCGACTAAGGTCTCGAGCTTAGGGTTGTTGGCCAGTTCATCAAGAATATCGTATGCTTGTTCACGGTGTATAACGATCCTCACGATATCAGCGGCACTCTTCACATAGTCTCTAGCCTCTTGGGAAATCGATTGTTGGTTCATATTCACTAGCTGAAGTACCGGGTCAGTTTTATATATGTTTTCCTTAGATGCTTCTCAATTTATGGAGAAGTTGAGTGTTAAGAAGTGCGTGGTGGTTAGTGTTGGGCTTTATCCAGGTAATGCGAAGCATGCATTGGCTAGGGCCGGGCCTGTGGGTGGTGATGTGGTTTTTCTCGTGAATAGTGAGCCTAGGACTGTGCCTGAGGAGGTGCTTAGGGGTGGTAGGAGGAGGCAGCCCATGGATACCATGGAGGCTATTCACAGTTTTATCAATGAGTTGGATAGCGAGATTAATATTGTTGATGTTTGGCTTGACCCGAGGGACGGCCTTGTAACCAGTGTGGCCAAGCTCAGGTCGCTCATTGAGGGTTATGCTCCGTGTAGGGTCATTATTGGTATGGCTGGTGGATTTAGGTGGCTTAGTACGGCATTGATGTTCCTGGCCCTTGCCCTGGTCTCTGTGGGTCCTTATGTGGGTATTACAGTGGATAGTGTCTTCGCAATGCTTGAGGAGGAGAGCCCATCAGTTAGGGCCTTGTTTAGGAGCGTTGAGGAGAGGGTTATTCCCTGGCCCGTGATACCCAGGTTAGCTGACTTAGCGTTCGATGAGTACAGGGTTATTAGGCTAATAGGCCTTGGTAGGCATAGGGCTAAGGACATATTGAACGAGTACAATAAGGACTGTAAGAAGGTGAGTGGTTGCATGTCCATGGCCAAGATACAGAGAATACTCGTGAAGCTCGTTAGGAAGAGACTGATTAAGTATGAGAAAAGGGGTAAAGCGCACCACTATGAATTAACGCCGTTGGGCATGATGCTCGTGGGTATAGTAAAACCCAGCAAGGCAGTTCATGAGACTTAGGTCTAAACACGTAATGCATGGTCGTTGGAAGATCCATGTTATTTAGAAACTGAACATAACAACCAAATCAAATAATCAAGAAATGGAAAATCATGAATAACATGAAATCAATGTTCATAGGAACAGGTACATTAATGAGTAACTGAATGTAAACAAAGGAACAATAACGAAACCACCAAATAAACCATAGGAATAAGAACGCATCATAAATGTTCGTGAGCATAAACGTTCCAATAATTAACTTACCCGTATGAAGAAAGATTTATAAACAACCTTATAATTATACGTATCGGATATTCTCTAAAGAGAATAGAAGGTTACCCCTCATTACCATAGCATCGTAGAACGCTTGCTTAAGATATTCTCTAAAGAGAATAGAAGGCCTCTAGCAATGTACTTATTCCAATTCTTTTTAGCGGACAGATATAGTGATATTCTCTAAAGAGAATAGAAGGTGGGATGGTGAACCAAGTTACATAAGGGCATTGAAGGGATTGTATGATATTCTCTAAAGAGAATAGAAGGAAGACTGCTGGGTAGCAATACGACGTGTATGTGCTGAAGTACGATATTCTCTAAAGAGAATAGAAGGATTGGCGTGGAGGTTAGGAACACGGACATTGTGCTGCCCAGATATTCTCTAAAGAGAATAGAAGGATAGTTCATTCAACATTTCAATTAATTTGTCGTCACGGTAGTGCGATATTCTCTAAAGAGAATAGAAGGATAATTCATAAAGCATATCCATCAGCTTATCATCTCCATAACGCGATATTCTCTAAAGAGAATAGAAGGGGGATATGTCGCCCAATGGCGTTAGTTCATTGACGTCTCCTCTTGATATTCTCTAAAGAGAATAGAAGGTTAGTCACGGATAATTTCTGCGTCGCGTAACGCAGCGTGATTAATAAGATATTCTCTAAAGAGAATAGAAGGACCCTATGTACGCCAATTCCTTAAGCGGGATTGTAATCCCAGATATTCTCTAAAGAGAATAGAAGGAATGGTGATGTGACGTATTACGTGGATTACACGGGTTCAGATATTCTCTAAAGAGAATAGAAGGTCTTTCCAATCCTAATAACGAGACTCGTTATTTTGTTCATTAAGATATTCTCTAAAGAGAATAGAAGGGTTGAAGTGATCATTCATGGTGGTTGTGGATTGCTGTGGCTTGATATTCTCTAAAGAGAATAGAAGGTGGTTGAGGACAGTGATGGGGAGAGAGCCGTGGGGTTCGTATTCAAGATATTCTCTAAAGAGAATAGAAGGTTGCGTTCGCCGTGATTTTTTCTTTAATGGCGTTGAGGTGATATTCTCTAAAGAGAATAGAAGGTAATAATCATTGCGACTTTACCCTCAAGGTTACCAACCCTGGATATTCTCTAAAGAGAATAGAAGGTAAGTGCGAGTCTGCCTATCCGTACTTCCACGTTTCCGCGTGATATTCTCTAAAGAGAATAGAAGGTTCTGATCACCACCTTATCAATCCAGTAGGTAATTCTTACGATATTCTCTAAAGAGAATAGAAGGACACACTACCCAAGAAAGAGCTCTACAGACTCTACGCCAGTCACAGGATATTCTCTAAAGAGAATAGAAGGAACTCCCTGCCCTCAACCACGGCGTAGACAAGCAATGCGAAGATATTCTCTAAAGAGAATAGAAGGGAATACGTACGGTGTCACGTAGATGATGTAGACGATGCCATTCCCAGATATTCTCTAAAGAGAATAGAAGGAAGCCCAAGGTGAAGCATTGATAGGACCGACCTACGAGTCTGATATTCTCTAAAGAGAATAGAAGGTCGCTGAAAACCTTCTTTGGCTTACCAACCCACTGAGGCATTACCAAGATATTCTCTAAAGAGAATAGAAGGTTCCCTATTCAGCTCACGTTTTCTTTCGTAATTAATGAGATATTCTCTAAAGAGAATAGAAGGTGTGTTGGAGGTGATTGAGTTGAAGACGCTCTTCAGTGAGCTTGATATTCTCTAAAGAGAATAGAAGGATGAGTGATTGCACATTAGCTACTGATACAATACCCTCTTCGATATTCTCTAAAGAGAATAGAAGGAAGATCATTGCCGTCATAACGCTTACTAGGGATAATAAGCATCCAATGATATTCTCTAAAGAGAATAGAAGGGTGGGAGTTTGCCCTCTATAATGAATGTTTTGTATTTTGTGATATTCTCTAAAGAGAATAGAAGGATAAATCTCCGTGAGCAAACCCACATTCACCAGAAACGCAATAAGATATTCTCTAAAGAGAATAGAAGGTCATAATCAACGCGGAGTTCAGCGGATCGGCAGCGGCTCAAGATATTCTCTAAAGAGAATAGAGAGGATATTTTTATGATTAGGGCGGGCATATATCCTTGAAGTAGCAGGCTTTGCATTTTGCCTTGTTTGTGGTTTTTGGTGGTGGTTCTTGGTTTTGTATGTGTTTTCTCATGTCCTGTATCGTTCTTTCTGTCCATTTTCTTAGGTTTGGAGTTGGTCTTATTGTTATTGTTGTTTCTTTTTCTTGGTTTATGATTATTATTTTATCCACGGTAACCTTCATTGTTTCCTCAAGGGCCATTGCATATGCTGTTGCCTGTGCCAGTACGTGGCTATACCTTGTATATAGTTTCTTTTTATTCCCTATATTCA
The DNA here is from genome assembly GCF_026000775.1 of Vulcanisaeta souniana JCM 11219. Taxonomy (GTDB): domain Archaea; phylum Thermoproteota; class Thermoprotei; order Thermoproteales; family Thermocladiaceae; genus Vulcanisaeta; species Vulcanisaeta souniana. The sequence goes on from NZ_AP026830.1 coordinate 1,460,290, forward strand.
ATTTTGCCTCTATTATTACTGCCCTGTTTTTATTCACTACCACGGCATCTACCCTGCCCACTATGCCGAGTTTTGCTGATTTCACGGGCACCTCTAGACTTACCTCTCCCTCTATTCCCTGTTCTCTTATGGACTTTATTACATTCTCCGTATTTGATACCTGCTTCGCATACTTCATGGACTCGGTTGGTGGTTCCTTCATTATCATTATCTTTAGGTATGCCTGTCTTGGGCAGTAGGTGTATTCCTTTATCATGCTTATTGGTATGTAGTCCATCATATCACCGTTGGTTCGCTTGGTATGGCTAGGTTTGCCGTGCCCAATTTTATTGCATTATTCAGGGTTTGCCCATCAATGATCAGTATTACCACGGAGTCCTCCCTATCCATGAGTCTTGTTAGTGCTCTGGCGGTGTCTTTAGCTAGGGCGTTGCCGCCCCTTGCTATGTATAGGCTTCTTTGTACCCTTACGTAGCCCATTGCCTTTAGTTTGTTCATTATCTCGAGTCTCCTCCTATTATTGCTTATGTCGTATGATATCAGTACGTACATTTAGAACACCCAAGTGAAGCACTCGTAATCCTTCACATTACCATCCCTAATCATTGAGGCTAGGTACCAAGCCTCGTGTTTCATTATCTCGGTTAGTGATGATTTTCTACTTGTTCGTGGATTTATGTAGTCCCTGTTTAGGTTATTGAGTATTAACCTGGCCACCGCCTTCCTTGAGTCGTAGTCCAGGAAGCCGTTAATTATACTTAGTTTTATATTGTCTGCATCGATTATTAATGCCTTATCCACGGCTACTGGCCTAAATACCTCAACGGTGTCGAAGACCAGTGATGGCTTCCCGCTCTTTATTGTGTGGAGCACGCCTAGGTATGGGTCCAATCCAGCCATTATTAGGTATCTTTCCATGGTTGAGTAGAGTATTCCGTAGCCGTAGTTTAGGGCTAGGTTCACTGGGTCAGTACCCTCTGGGTCTCTGCCGTGGAACCCCAATTGGCTTGGCAATAGTGACGCCACTACGTCCCAGTACTTATTGGCTGCCTGTGCCTCGATGCCCTCAATAACCTCTGGGTTTAGCTTACTGGTTTCCATGGATATCAGTTGCGTTGTCATTGATGATATTGAGTAGGCAATGTCATTTAGCGCTGGTTCCCTACGGCTCTTGGCGAAGTACCTGACAAGCCTTGCCTGGTTCTCAATCTTACATGCAATTAGTCTGCGGGCTAACTCAAGTCTCAATTCATGGTTTAGGAATAACTCGTATTGCTTAACCCTAGTCATTACGGTCTTGTTAATAACCGGCGGTAGCATTGTTACCACGGGGTCTCCAAATGAGTTTAGGAGGACTAGGTTTATGCCCTTCATGGCCAGGATCCCAATTGCCTTTGTTGTTATTGAGGCCCTTGATGTTGCGATTATTACCTCCTCCGTGTTTGGCGGCAGCACCTGCTTGTTTCCGTCTTTGCCTATTATTATCACTGAACCCTTCCTGACGATTATCCTCGTCCCTGGGTCTGTTATGTATACTTCGTTAACCATGGCAGACACCATAGAATGGGCAGGTCTTCGGGCAAGAACTTGCTGGTCCTGGGTCATCTCCATGCTCAATGATTCTAGCCACATCATCCCTCATGTCTAGGAAGGCCCTCCTCAATGTGTCGTCTATCTTAACTACCCTCCAGGTGAATCTTAGTTTGCCGTTAATACTTATGTGGAGTACTATGCCGATGTCCACTGGGTGGCCGATCCAGGCCTCTATGGCTAGTGCATATGCCGTAACCGCTATATCCTTCCTGCTAATTAATTCCTCCGTTGGTGATGAGGTCACTAACTCCATTGGTATGAATCCTACGAGTATGTCTGGCTTAACGACGTCGGAGAGGCCAATTGGGGCGCCTGGTATTGATGGTTCAACGCTGGTTGGTATTCCTTCATCGCGGGCATTGAGTGCCAAGGTAATTGCCTTGGTGTAGATTTCATAGAGCTGCGTCTTGTACTTATTACCTAGTTCACCGTAGTCATTTAGGATATTCTCAAACCTACTGTCTAGTTGAGAGAGCGGTATTGATTCCCTAAATGGGGCTAGGAAGATCTCGTGAATTAATCTACCGAGCCTTAGGATCTCCGTGTCTTCCATGGGTATTTTAGCAACACGCCTTAGGTACGCGTCGCGTTTTGTTGGGCATGGTGATGAGACCTCGGACACCGTTGGCCTAACCGAGTGCCTCGGCGCAACTGGGTCCCTAAACCAGCCTCTTAATTCGGCGTATGATCCGCCCTCCATTATTGTCCTAATATAGTCCCAAACCCACCTGGGTAGCACCATATGCTTCATGCCTATTTGCGTGTTTTATTCTTGTCTATGGGTTGTTTCTTAATTAATTGAGAAGTTAAATTAAACTAGGATGTTTATGGTGTTCCTTGTCATGTCTACAGTATTGTAGACAGATGAGTTTATAAGTATGTATATTGGTTAGTAAGATGATTGGTGATTTACTTGACAACTACGGTAATCAGCGTCAGGGTTAGGGAGGAGGTTAAGAGATTGCTTGAGGAGGGTGGTATTGATGTTAATGAGGAGGTTAGGAGGTTCCTTGAGGACCTTGCGTTGAAGGTTAAGATTAGGAGGTATGTCTCCATGTGGGATGAGCTGTTGGAAAATATTAAACCGAGTGAGGAGGGGTTTTCAGTGGGCTCTGTGAGGGAGGATCGTGAGGGTCATTGACTCATCAGCCCTTATAAAGTACTTCACCCGCGAGACCGGTTGGGAAAGGGTTAGGGATTTAATGTTGGATGGCGTGATGACGGTTGATTTAGCCATTAAAGAGGTAGCGAATGCACTGTGGAGGAAGATTATCAGGGGCGAGGTGGACTATAATATCGTACTTACCATCATGAGGACCTTACTTGAGGAGGCCATACCAATAATTGATCAAAGAAAGTACGTAATAAGGGCCCTTGAACTTGCCGTGAAGTACAGGATCACTGTGTACGATGCAATATTCATAGTACTAGCCCTGGAGCAAAATATGGAACTTATAACCAGTGATGATGCCCAAGCTGATGTGGCTGGGAAAGTCGGTGTTAGGGTAATCCTAGTTTAATGCGTTATTTCATGCATAGACCCAATAATGTGCTTGGTAAGGGATATAAAACTGGTGTTCCACCAGTTACTGGTATGTCACCAGTTTCCTGCGGATTCTTTGACACTAGGCCTAAGGTTAGTAGGGATTTTGTATTTGGTAGGGATGATGTGATTAATGAGGTTGAACGCTTATTGAATAGCGGCTTTTGGCCTGTCATTCTTGGTCCTAGGAGGGTTGGTAAGACTACGGTTATGAGGGTTGTGATTAATGAACTCGGTGGTATCTATATTGATGTATCAACAATAATGGGGCTTAAGGGCCTTGGACTTAGGCTCATTGATGAGGTTAAGAGACTGAACATTAGGGTTAAGCTTAACCTAGCCATGCTTCAGTTAGATATTGAGAGAAGGCCCATGGTAATTATTGAGGGCTTGATCAGGGAGTTGGGCGATGTTGTTATTGGTATTGACGAGGTTCAGAACATAATTAGTCCGAAGCTTCCCTCTCTTCTCTCCGTGGCTTATAACGAGTCCAGGGTTAGGTTTATCTTTAGCGGTTCTCTCGTTGGTACCACACGCCTAATAATGAAGAGCCCCGAGTCCCTGGGCAGACCATTGATTAGATTTGAGCTTAGGCCCTTCACCAGGGAACAGTCCATTGAATTCCTGAGAATTAGCTCGAGGAACTGTGGCATTAATATTAGTGACATCGAGATTGAGAATGCAGTAAATGAATTTGACGGCATTGTTGGTTGGTTAACGTACTACGGAAGTCTCAGGTCGAGTGGTAAGAGCCATCCAGAGGCCATGGAGGCCCTGAGGAGCATTGCCAGGGAGGTTATTAAGGATGAACTCAGTAAGTTGGGCAGGTATGAGTTAGTTACTTACAGGGCGTTGGCCACGTTGAGTAGGGCCAGGTGGATTGAGATTAAGAGACTTGCTGAATCCCTAATTGGGCATTCAATAGATGATAAGACCTTCACCACGGGCCTAAAGGCCCTGGTTAACATGTACATGGTTAGGGAAGTTGAGCGAGGTATTTACGAGGTTATTGATGGATACATGGCCAGGCTAGTCCGTGAATACGGTGTTTAAAAGGCCTTAATTAATTCCAGGGGCCTTGGCCTTGATTACATGCGCTATCGCACTCGTTACCCAGGCAATCACTAACCCAACACCAACACCCCTGAGGTATGGGTTCCCAGTAACATAGGATATTGAGAGAAATACTATACTCAGGACTAACTCGAACACAGTCAATACAATGTCCAAGCGCCTCAGTAACCTGATCCTCCACCCAGGCCACATGGTACTTCGCCGCAACTATGCCTTATCATTAAATATAAAACATACCTTGTGATCATTATTAATGGTTATTGCCCCATAATCACTGTACCGGCTTGATCTCCTTATCTAACTCCCTGGTTAAATCATTGAGTACCTGGTCCCTATTAACCTTGGTTAACGTAATGACCCTAAACCCGTACTTGCTCACGAAGGATGCCACGGGCCTATTGGTCCTGTAGGCCATGTATATTGTGCCGAGGATGTGAACGTTATTTACAGTCTCCTCAAGGGTCCTCAGGAAGCCGTTGTGTATTAGTTCCATCTTACCGATCTCATCAATAACCAGTAGTGAACCTGGGCTTGCTGCCCTGATTGCCGGTATCCCGACTTCATCCATGGCCTTTAAATTGACGTTGTACCTACCGACCGTTGGTCCGCCGGCAAATAGGCTAACGTGCGCTAACCAAGTCTCCTTGCCGCTGTTAATGTCGATTATCTTGAAGCCAATCCTTGAACCGCCCTCCCTGACCTCCGTGGTTATGAAGCCATAAATTCCAATGCCCATTGACCTTGCGTGATCAGCCAACCTCTTGATCAGTGTTGTCTTGCCCACGCCTGGTTGTCCCGTGATTAATATCCTTAGCATTGTATCCTTATTATTGATAAGATTAATTAAGGGTTAGTGTCTTATACGTGTGGTTGAGGAGGAGGTTAGGAAGGTTGTGGCTTCGGGTAGGTCTTCAATAGCCATTACAATACCCAAGAAGTGGGTCTCTGCACTGGGCATTGGTGCTGGTTCCCACGTTCTTCTTAGGTTCATGGGTGATCACGTGGCTGTGATACCCCTGGGACGCACTGTCCGTGGTTCCGGCGCCAACAACGTCATTGAGGTTGATAGGGATAACCCTGACTACGTGCTTAGGAAGTTGATTACACAGTACCTTAAGGGCATTGATGAGGTTAGGGTTAAGTTCGGTGGTTATGCTGATGTTAAGGACGAAATTAAGGAATTGGTTAGGGAGAGGATTTCCGGGGCTGAGGTTATTGAGGAGAGTAGTGACCACCTTGTCCTTAGGTTCGTAACACCAATACCCGAGATACCGATTAAGAGATTGATAAATAGGATGATGCTTACCGTACTTGGCATGCTTAGGGACTCCCTGGACATACTACGGGGATCAGGTATAGAAACTGAGGATATAATTAATAGGGATAATGAGGTTGACAGGCTGTACCTACTCATTGAGAGGTTGGTTATGATGGGCATCACCGATCAGTCGATCCTTTCGAAGCTAGGGGCCGGTAGTTCCAGGGAGCTCGTTAACACGTTGATGGTTTCCAAGTCCATAGAGAGGGCTGGTGACCACGCCTGGAGGATCGCGCAAATAATAGGTGAGGCGCATCAAATGTGCTGCAAACTTAGTGAGCTACACATCTCAAATAGTGTGGTTGAACTTGGCCTGAATTCCACTGATATCCTTAGGGAGGCCGTGATAGCCTTCATAAATGGCGATGTCAATGATGCCATGGAGGTCCTGGATAGGAGGGTTAACATGAGGGGTAAGAGTATTGAGGTTATTAAGTCGATTTATGGCAGCGGCCTTCATGTAGACGTGGGTGGTAGGTTGATGATGATTGTGGAGAGCATCAGGAGGATTTCCGAGTATAGTTATGACGTTGCTGAGATAACCCTTGACACGTATGGGTAATAACCATGTCATCAATACCAATATTCAATAGGTATGCCAGGGACTACGATAATTGGTACATGAAGCACGCGAACACGGCCGAGTCCGAGGTTAGGGCAGTCTCAATGCTAGTGCCTGGCGGTCTCGGTATTGAAATCGGTGTCGGCAGTGGGTTCTTTGCAGGTAGGGTTGGTATACCAATTGGTCTAGAGCCCGCCATGGCAATGGCCGAGTTAGCTAGGGATAGAGGTGTTGATGTTTTTGTTGGTGTTGGCGAGTCCATGCCGCTCAGGGATTCGTCATTCGACTACGCAGTCATTGTGGTAACCATATGCTTTCTCGATAACCCGAGGAAGACCCTCGCGGAGGTTTACAGGATTCTTAAGCCCAGTGGTAGGTTGATTACCTGCATTGTGCCGAGGAATAGCGAGCACGGTAGGTACTACATGGAGTTGGGCAGGAGGGGTCACAGATTCTACACCGTGGCTCATTTCTATACGATTCATGAACTTAAGGAGGTACTGGGGTCCCTAGGTTTTTCCGTAAATGATAGGGCCATTGCAGTGCTATCCAGAGGCGTTGGTGATTATTTCGAGGAACCCAGGTCAGTTGGGTTGACTGAGGCTGAGAACTATGGGTTTGCATGCATTGAGGCCGTGCATGGGATCACTGAGGCTTAGCCAGTATTCTGCTCATTATTAGTGATCTTAGGGTCTCTGCATCCGCTGAATACTCGGTGGGTAGGGACTCTATGAATTGGGAGATCATTTCATGAATTATTAAGTCCGTAACCTCATCCCTACCTATTCCCCTGAGCCTGAGGTAGTTTACCTGGTCCTCGTCTGGTGAGGCATCGGCTGCGCTGTGCCTTGCGCCGTTCACGTCGCCCGTGTCCACCATGATTATGGGTACTGAGGCCGCGTAGGCGCCCTCATTCATTATGAATACCTTACCCTCAACACTGGTGTCGCTCCACTTGGCGCTATCCGTGATCCTGCCCAACGCCCTATGTATTACGAAGGACTTATCCCTGGCTATTCCTAGAACCCTTGAGTAACTTGTTCCTTTTTCGCCGGTGTGCATTATATTCACTTGGTAATCAATCCTTGATTTACCATAACCAACCTCAAGACCCAAGTGATTGATGCTGGAGTTCCTGCCCTGTAGTACGTAGTCCTCCCTATGGTGGTTCATGGCGCCACCGATTAGGAGGGTTCTTGCGGTTATCTCGGCGTCGTTACCCATAATAACCTTGATTAATGCATAGGATGGTACCTGCTCATGCATTCCCACAGTAAGTATGTTAAGTCTTGAGCCCTCGCCTAGGTAAATCTCCGCAGTCGTTGATGGGCAACCACCAGCTCCAAGCATGAATAGGCTTAGTGACGCCTTGATGTTGTCGTTCACAAGTATGGTATAGTGGGTAGGCAGCAGTACGGGGCTCTTCGTTGCCGCGGCAATCCCTATCTTGAGCGGCTTGTCCAGGTCATTATCGATCTCAATGTATGCACCACCAACTAGGTTGGCTGCGTGCCTAGCCAATGCTTTGGACTCCGAAATGTCAATGGACTTAAGGATTAGTTTGCCTAACTCGTTATTGAGTTCTTCGAGAGATATTACGTTGATGCCTCCTGGGGTGTTTATAGTGCTTACGATACCATTCATCGACACTACATTTAATTCAGTGGGTAGGTTAATTGTGGGTGAGTCAGCAATCACACCTGGACTTGGTTCAATACATCTCTCAAAGGCGTTCCAGTCAGTGTAGTATTTGACTGATGGTGAGTCCCTGATTTGCTGATAGGGTATTTTCTGCGCTAGCTCCCTTGCCCTGTCCCTTAATTCACTGAACCACTTAATGCTCATTAAAATCACCAAACCGGACTGGGTATTTAAATCATCCAACCTTAGATAACTTGCCAAACTCAAGCTCAATAATCCTGTTAAGCGTCATTGCATACTCAGTGGGTAGGCGCACCGTAATGTCCTGTATGAAGCCAAGCACAACAAGGCTCCTGGCAGTCCCCTCGTCAAAACCACGACTGCGTAAGTAGAACAACTTATCCTCGCTTAACCTGCCTGTGTATGCCTCGTGTGTTACCGTGGCCGTATCCTCAAAGACCTGGTCGTGGGGTATTGTGTACGCTCTAGACTTGTCGTCGAGGATTAATGAGTCGCAGGATACCGTGGACCTGGCATACTTAGCTCCCTCCCTAACATAGACAAGCCCCCTATACGCTACTGTACCCCCGTTTATGCTCACGCTCTTATTGACTATCTTGCTTGACGTCCTTGGTGCGTCATGGTATGCCTTAGCCCCATTTTCCTTCCAGAATGGGCCGTTGGCTATGGTCACACCTATTATGCTTGTCTTCGCACCCTCACCCTTAAGCACTGTGCTTGGGTACGTATAGCTAACCTTACTACCAAGGCTACCCTCAACCCACTCAACGGTTGAGTTCTCCATGGCCACAGCCCTCTTATTATTAAAGTTAATTATGTTCCTGCTCCAGTTCTGTATTGTGTTGATCCTTAGGTGGGCGTTTCTTGCCGCGTAACCCTCCACCATACCATCGTGGAAGCTGAAGCCCTTATACACAGGGGCTGCGCAACCCTCAAGCCACTCAACGCTCGCGCCCTCATCAGCGACTATTAATGAATGCTCAAACTGACCCTCCCCAGAACTACCTATTAGAAAGAAGGACTCTATTGGCATGTCAAGCTTGACGCCTGGCGGTACGTAGACGAATGTGCCACCACTCCACAAGGCAATGTGTAGAGCGGAGAACTTATGCTCGCCCGGTGGGAATACCCTGGCGAAGTATTGCTTTACTAGGTCTGGGTACTTCTTAACTGCCTCATCCATTGTAGTCACCACGGCGCCCTTCTCCTCGAGATACTTCTTTACGTGAAGGTAAACAACCTCTGAGTCAAATTGGCCGAGTAATCCAGCCAATACCTTGGCCTCGAGTTCGGGCATACCCAGGGCCTCGTAATATTTCCTAATCTCCTTCGGCACATCATCCCATGACTTAGCCTTCTCCACATTGGGTTTTGCGTATAGGACTAGGGACTCCAGATCAATCTCCTCCTTAATAGGTAACCACCTCGGTTCTGGTAATTTTTCGAACATTTCCAGGGCCCTAAGCCTAAGCCTCCTCATCCAATCAGGCTCACCCTTAATTCGACTAATTTCCTCAATCATGTCCTTCGTTATCCTGCCCTTAATGACGGCCTCCCAGGGCAATCTCTCCATTTCTGGTCCAAGTAGTTCTTCGACGGAGCTTTTCTCAATAACGGACTTCAAAGACTCTGTTGATTCACCAACCATCAGTGTCACCGAGTGTCTGCACTATGGGTATTTTAAAAACCGGATCCAGGAATTAATTTACAATGAACTGCATTTAACCAACACCACCGAGTTTCGAAAGCTCCAGCTCAATGGCCCTATTAAATATTGACATGTACTCCACAGGTAGGTTAATCATCACGTCATGGAAATAACCAAGGACCATTAAACTACGTGACTCCTCCTCACTTAACCCACGACTACGCAGGTAGAACAACTTATCCTCGCTTAACCTGCCTGTGTATGCCTCGTGTGTTACCGTGGCCGTATCCTCAAAGACCTGCTCATGGGGTATCGTGTAAGCCCGGGACCTATCATCTAGTATTAGTGATTCGCAACTGACTGAGGACTTTGAATGCCTCGCTCCTTCCCTAACGTAAACAAGCCCCCTATAAACCGAGGTACCACCGTTAAGGCTAACGCCCTTACTAACAACCTTACTGTACGTGTGTGGAGCACTATGGAATACCTTGGCGCCCTCCTCCTTCCACGTCGGCCCATTGGCAAGGGCGACACTCGTTATCGTAGTCCTTGCATTGATGCCCTTAAGAATACTCATTGGGTACACGATCGTCACCTTACCGCCCAGGGAACCGCTCACCCAGTCAACACTGGCGCTTTCCTCTACAATGGCCCTATTATTGCCGAAGTAAATAACGTCTTTACTCCAGTTCTTCAAGTCCACGAACCTAACCCTGGCGCCCCTGTGTACGTATGCCTCGGTCACGCCATCATGAAGGCTAAGCCCAGTGAACATTGGAGCGGCGCAGGCAACAATGAATTCGGCGCTGGCATTCTCACCAACAACAATGAGAGAGTGCTCAAACTGACCAACACCAGCGCTACTTATCAATATGACTAGCTCCAATGGGGTCTTAATATGAACGCCCGGCGGTACATAAACAAACACGCCACCGCCCCAAAGCGCTATGTTAAGTGACGCGAACTTATACTCAGGTGGGAATACCCTGGCGAAGTATTGCTTTACTAGGTCTGGGTACTTCTTAACGGCCTCATCCATGCTCATGGCAATGATGCCCGCCTTTTCTAGGTCCCTCCTAACATTCTCATAAACTACGCCTCCATCAACCTGCCCAATAACCCCAGACAAAACCTTGGCCTCGAGTTCAGGTATCTTGAGGGACTCGTAGTACTCCCTCAGCTCCCTGGGTAATTCATCCCATGACCTAGCCCTTTCAACATTCGGTTTTGCGTAGAGCACTAGGGACTCAAGGTCTATGTTTCCCTCTAGCGGAAGCCAATTGGGCCAGGGTTGTTTCTCGAACATTTCCAGGGCCCTAAGCCTAAGCCTCCTCATCCAATCAGGCTCACCCTTAATCCTACTGATCTCCTCCACGACGTCCCTGGTGATCCTGCCCCGGAGTTCAACGTTCCACTTAATTGGTTTAGCGTGACCCAGTATGTTTGAGATCTCCTCGGTCCTTGAGATCTCGAGTTTAACTCCGTTCCTGCTCATGATTATTCTCTTAAATATTCTGTTTTTACATTGTTATTAAGCTTTCTCATGGTTGGGTTACATAGACACTGCCGAAAAGTTTTTAATCAGTGTCACAGAAGCTACGTGACCAATAATGACAAGACTTGAGGTAATTAACCTAAGTGTTGAGGTTGATGGTAAGAGGATACTAAACAATGTTAACCTAACCGTTGAGTCAGGGGAGGTTGTGGCCATAATGGGGCCAAACGGTAGTGGTAAAACAACACTGTTTCTAACAATAGCCGGTCATCCAAGGTACAACGTGGTTAATGGCGATATTAGGCTTGATGGCGAATCAATACTGAAATTATACCCAGAGGAGAGGGTTCAGAGGGGTGTTTTGCTTGCTCTTCAGAGTCCAACGCCTGTACCGGAGGTTAGGTTATCGACCTTAATAACGGCCATGCTCAATAAAAGGGCTGGTAAGCACATTACGGATCCACCATCACCGCAGGCCATTGCTGAGATGACTAAGTTAACAACTGAGCTCGGCCTAAAACCCGAGCACCTATCGAGGGGTGTACACGCTGGGTTCAGTGGTGGTGAGTCCAAGAGGGCCGAGATGCTTCAGCTCCTAATGTACAAGCCCAAGGTGGCCATGCTTGATGAGCCAGACTCGGGGCTTGACGTAGATGGCATAGCCATAATAGGCAGGTCAATTGCGAAGCTAGCCCAGGGAGGAACAGCAATACTTGTCACTACGCACCACGCGGAAATACTGCACTACGTTAAACCCACGAGGGTTGTGGTAATGGCAAGGGGCTCAATCGTGCATGTAGGTGGCGAGGATGTCGTTAAGGCCATTGAGTCCATGGGTTATGAGAGGTTTCTCAAGGACATCGCTAACATGAACATGACGAAGTAATTTATTTAACTAAGGTTCCTATAATTAACTAATGAGTACCAAGGTTAATACATTAATTAAGGCTAGGGCCTACGTAAGGGGCGCAGTCAGGCTAACCTACATAGGCATAACCGGCAGTGAGCTGTCCTATGTCGGCAATGAACCAATTGAGGCGGAAAACAAGATTGAATTACCCAATCAATACCTGGTCCTTCCAGGCTTAGTGGATATTCACGTACACTTCAGGGACTTCGACCTTTCCTACAAGGAGGACGCGGTTAGTGGTACCCAGGCTGCGTTAGCTGGTGGTTATGTGGCTGTCGGTGACATGCCGAATACGAAGCCGGCGATAAAGACCGTAGAACTACTAAGAAGGAAGATAGAGGAGTTCAGCAGGAAAACAAGCCTACATATTAGGCATTACTTTGGCGCACCGCAGGACCCATCCCTACTGAGGGATGCACTAAGCAATGGCGCGCATGCCGTGGGTGAGGTACTTCCCGAGGAAGTCGCTGAGTACGGTGGTGACCAGTACCTGGAGCTCCTCTTCAGGGAGGCAGCTAGGGTTGGCATGCCCATTATAATGCATTGCGAGGATCCACTGATCATAGGTCAGTACAGTGGGCCCAGGGACTTTGAGCACCACAATGTTATTAGGAATCCAAGGGCCGAGCTATCATGCATACACAACGTGATAAGGCTGGTTTATAGGTACGGCACGAAGGCCCACATAACCCACCTAACACTACCCCAGTCGATCGGTATAATTAAATCCTCTGGGCTAGATATTACTTTTGACGTAACCCCGCACCACATGTTCCTCAGCCAAGAGGAGTGCCTGGCGAGGACTGAGAAGCCGGCCTATTGTAAGGTAAACCCGCCACTAAGGGATGAGACGACAAGAAGGGAGCTATTGACCATGTTAATTAGGGGTGAGGTACAGATGGTAGCCAGCGATCATGCGCCACACGCCAATTGGGAGAAGGATAAGCCATACGATGAGGCGCCGCCGGGTATCGTAGGCCTTGAAACCACTGCCCCACTACTACTAACGCTTTGGCGTAGGGGCTTTGCAGACCTTGGTACGATAATGAGAGCAATCCAGGAAAGACCAGCCAGGTTCCTTGGTTTAAACATAGGGATTAGGCAGGGGTCCTGCGCCGATTTAACAATAGTGAATACAAAGGCTAGACACAGGATCGAACCTGAGAAATTCAAAACCAAGGCAAGGTTCTCTCCATTTAAGGGATTTGAGGTTGACATCGCCGTAGCCGCCACAATACTCCACGGAAAGTTAATGCACTTAAGTGAGGAGTTTATTGATAGCGGCACAACCAAGGCTATTGAGTCCTCTCTCGGGACCCCTGGGCCTTAGTCTTGGTCATGAAGTTAATGATTTTAGAGAATCCCTAGGGTTTTCATTGTCTCTATTGTTAATATCGTTATCCCGGCTGCACCACGGACCAGGTTATCGCCAATAACCACAAGTCTCAGCACGTTATCCCTTATTGTTACCCTGCCAACGCTCACAGCCATTGGATCCAAGTCCCTGGCTGGCTGTGGTGCATCAACCCTGTCAAGCACCTTTATTGGCTCCCTGGGTGCTGTTGGTAACTCCTTTTCCTGAGGCAGTGACTTAAACCTCCTCAGTCTTTCAATAACCTGGTTAGCATCTGCATTCCTATTAAGTATGGCATGTATCACTGCGGTGTGCCCGTACTTGACGGGCACCCTGGTTGCCGTTACATAGATGGGTTTACCCCACGGATCGTAGTGATCAACGAGTTGCTTACCGAGCATCTTATTTATCTCAATATCGATCTTTTCCTCCTCGCCCTTTATAAACGGTATTACATTACCATCTATTGCCAGGTAAGACAAGCCCAGGTAACCAGCTCCAGAGACTGACTGCAGCGTTACTATGTGCAACGTGCCTATGAGGTCCTGGATTGGCTTCAGGGGCATTGATATTATGGCTGCCGTGCAGTTCGGGTTCTTCACCATCCAGTTGCCCTTAAGGTCCCTAAGTATGTTTAGATGCTCCCAATTAACCTCGGGATTTATCAGAGGTATCCTTGGGTTCATTCTCTCGGGGGATGCATTAGAAACCACGTTTAAACCAGCATTCGCCAACTTGCTCTCCGTGGGCCAGGCCACATCGTTCGGCAATGCCGAGAGCACCACATCAGCTGCCTTGTGGTCGGCCGGGTCAGTCGACACTAACGCCATGTCTTTAACGTACTCAGGTATATCACCGGGTATGAACCAATGAACTACATCGCCGTACTTACGCCCTACCTTGCCTGGCGATGCTGATAGGCCAACGATCTCAATGAATGGGTGATTAGCCAGTAACTTAATCATCCATTGCCCCACGAGTCCCGTGGCCCCCAGTATTGATACTCTCACGCGATCCATACCCTCACCCATCTGTGTACATCCCTAGCCAGTGCTATTGCATCATCCCAATCGTTTACCAGGGTGGATATTGCGTGGTTATGTTCGTTCCTGACCTCATTGATTTCGTATGAGGAAACGATTTTCGTGACTTCGCTCCTTAAGCGTTCATTCAGTGAGAGATTGCAGCCAACCACAGACACTCTGAACCCGTCTCTGCCGGTCTCACTGACCGTGACCAGCTTTGGCGCAGTGATGCAATTGTTAATTACGTAAGTGCCGCTTTCATGCCATGGATCCGTTATGAACGTAACAACCCTACTATTCATAAGTGGCTCGAAGGTTCTGGGGTGAAACTTCTTGGCGCCAAGCATCGAAGCCACGTTAGCCTCACCATAACTAATTTCTTTAATTAATACGGGGTCATTTATTATCCTAGGGTCACCACTTAATAATCCACCACTATCTGTGTAGAAGGTTAGGCGTGACGCTCCCAGGTAATTGGCGAGTAATGAAGCCGTGTAGTCACTACCACCCCTGCCCAATGATGTGTACCGACCATCCTCTGTAACGCCAAGGAAGCCAGGCACTATGGCTACATCATATGCACTAAGCAACTTCCTAAACCTGTTAACAACATACCTGCTGCTTAACTCGTGATTCACCAGTGCGGAGCCCCAGGAATCATTGGTCATAATACCAGGTTCATAGACAGCCCTTGCATTTAATTCAAGTAAATCCCTGAGCACGTTCTCAACGAGAAGTACTGACAGTAATTCTCCATGGATCACCACGTAATCCCTAATCCATGGGTCCTCCAGGTTTATGAATCTGCGTAACTCCTCGCGTGTTAACTCAAGGAAGGACGCCAATTTATTGAGCCCAAGGTTTAGTGCCTCGTTGACATACATTAATATTGCATCATCAAGTGCCTTTGGGTCATGATTGTCAGAGGCCCTTATTAGAAGGTCTGTTACTCCTTTCATGGCCGAGACAACTATTATTAATTTGCCACCGTACGGGCGTTCTCTCTCTACGACGTGGTTCATAACGTTCAGGACATTACCATTAGTTAATAACGAACCACCCACCTTTGACACCCGTACGTCCAAGTCTAATACAGGGTTTCCATTTCCATCGGGTCACCTCTATATAGGCACGAACATAACACATATTTAAAATTTACTGTCTCGGGTATAGTATATACCTACGATCATGATATAAATAGCAATAATAAGGTACTAAACTGTAAAATAATGAATTAATGCTTTACATCTATAATTTACCTACTACCTTTATAATGATTAATCATCAATATATAATTAAGGCCATCAAGCAATGCCGCGACACTCGCAGCGATGATGCTGGTGGAGACGCCAACAGTCCTCCACCTGGTCTTTCCATCACTAAACTCCATGAGGACCCTAACCACGCTCTCCGTATTCTTAACCTCACCAGGGAGTATAACCCTATAGTCAGTAAGAATAACGCCATTGAGTTCAGGGAATAACCTAGATGCAACGCTCCTTAATGCCCTGTCGATTGCATGTACAGGGCCAACACCCTCGGCAACACCTAACTCACCATTGACCTTGACCATAGCCACGTGCATATCATCATCACTTACAACCTTCCAATAATCAATCCTTAACTCATCCCTGAACACCCCAATTTCCCTAAGTACAATGAGTACAGCAGACGCCGGCGCCAGGTCAAAGCTATAACCCTCATTTTCAAGTTCCTTAATTCTCTCAAGGGCGTGCCTTAGCCTCGGGTCGTCCTTAGTAACATTAAAGCCCAGGTCCCTAAGGTACATGAGTATGTTTGATGAGCCAGCTAACTCTGAAACCACGAACCTTCTGCTATTGCCAACCAACTCAGGGTCTACATGCTCATATGCCCTGGTCACCTTGGACACGCCATCAGCATGGAGACCCGCCTTGTGGGAGAAGGCGTAATCACCGACGTATGGTTGGTACGGGTTTGGACTTAGACCTGCAGCTTCATATACAAACCTGGACACGGCTCTTAGCTTCTTAAGGTCATCAAGGCTCCTAAGCGCCTTGAGGCCAAGTTTAAGCACTAGGTTTGGTATTACCTGGATTAAGTCGGCATTTCCTGTCCTTTCCCCAAGCCCATTGATGGTTCCCTGAACATGGCGAGCACCAGCCAATACACCCATCACGGTGTTGGCCACGGCGCAACCGGAGTCATTATGCATGTGTACACCTACCATGGTCTTCATTTCCTTCACGACTTTGGTCGTTATTTCATAAATCTCATGAGGGAGCATGGCACCATTAGTGTCCGCCAATACGACTGCACTAGCCCCAGCCTCCTCCGCGGTCCTGGCGATCCTAAGCGTATAGTCCGGATCCTCCTTAAATCCCTGGTAGAAGTGCTCGGCGTCAAATATAACGGTCAAACCGTGATCCCTGAGGTAACGAATACTATCATATATCATGTCCAGGTTATCCTCTGGACTAACCTTAAGGACCTCCCTAACGTGGAGTATCCAGGACTTACCAACCAAGACTGCAACGCCAACATCCGAGTCAAGTATGGCGTTTAGATTAACGTCATCCTTCGCATTAACGCCCTTTCTCTTGGTCATTCCGAAGGCAGCCAGTTTGGCATTACTCAATGGGTGATTCTTCATTTCCCTGAAAAACTCGGCATCCTTGGGATTGCTACCAGGCCACCCACCCTCTATATAATTAATGCCTAAATCATCGAGCATTAGGGCGATCCTAACCTTGTCATTAAGTGTGAACGATATACCAGTCATTTGAGCCCCGTCCCTAAGCGTCGTATCCAGAACCTCAACTCTCGTGGATTTCTACACCACCTACCATACTAGGTGCAGATTATATCAAGTATATATAAGCATTACCTCACAACAATAATATATTAAGGATCGTGCTAATTAATATAGAAGTTAAGGAAAAACGATAAAAGGAGAGCAGGAAGCCATGGTATTACCCAGGCGTGATGAAGCTAGGGCCCTAAAGTCCTGGTGGTTTCTGAGCCTCAGTACCTAATATAGGCACTACATTCACTATCCAAAGCATACGTGACGCAATAATTTCCTGATCCCTGCATGTATAGATCACGTAATTATTAGTCTTTGTAATGACCATGATCCCCATGCACACTGGCAATGATGTCCCACCTTGGTAGTCGGGTACTATCCATAGTGCAAGTGATTCATCGGTAAATGAGTTCATGCAAGGGCTGTACTTAACTCCTGAATTGTAGAGCTCATTGGGTTAATCGTTGTTTCGTTAATAACAATAGGGTTTCACTAAGTCCCATTCTATCATCATCGCGTTGTTGCTGGGTAATGAGGCAACTTGACCCGGGGTTATTCGCTTTAGCTGTGATGGATTAGCGACAATATTAATGATCTCCTCGATAATTTTTCCTCTATCAACTATATAGATGGTTGGGTTGTTGGGTAGTTTGGTTGAGGTGCAACCTGCAGTTTTGTATTTCGGGTAATTATTATCGTTATTAATTGGCGGGCCTATCCTGGGGATTAACAGTAACGTAACTATTACCACCGAGATTATTAATGATGCGATGACTGCGCTTATCATTTGCATTACTACAATTACTACTGCGTTATTTTATTTTCTGTCCATCTTAATGGTGTTCTAATTATAGATGTTCGAGGGATATAAAGCTTAAATAGTCCCGTTAAACATGGGTACTGTGCAGACTAGGGAGTTTGTTGTTGAGGGTCCCGTGATCAAGGTTGGTGATAACATAGATACTGATGTGATAATACCTGCCAGGTACCTCGTTTACACAGACCCGTCAATGCTTGCTAAGCATGCAATGGAGCCATTGATACCGAACTTCCTCGAGAAGGCAAGCAAGGGTGTAATACTCGTTGCAGGTAGGGGTTTTGGGATGGGTTCAAGCCGTGAACAGGCAGCCATGGCCCTCAAGGCGGCTGGTGTTAAGGCAGTATTGGCCGAGTCCTTTGCGAGAATATTCTATAGAAACGCAATCAATAATGGTTTGCCGGTACTCGTAGTACCCGGCGTGAGTAAGGAGGTTAATGAGGGTGATTTTGTGAGGATTAACGTAAGTACTGGCGAGGTCTTGGTCAATAATGGCCAGAAGGTGTTGAGGGCAAGACCAATAACTGGCATGGCCCTTGAGATATTAATTAGCGGCGGATTACTCGAGTATGTTAAGTCACGTGAGACCCTAAATCAAGGGTGATTCATTTAGTGATTTAATTATTTCAATTTAAAGTAAAATACCGAAAAACTTTTAGTAAACTCTCTGATAAAGAAATTAGTGAGATGCTTATTAATTTCCTTAGGAAATAACTAATTGATGGGCGGTAGTGGCTCTATCGACATCCAGGACATATGGCACGAAATACTTGATTGGATTAAGGAGAGAAATATCGACAGAATACACATAACCCTCAGCAGGGGAAAAACCGTTAAGTATGATGCTTGGTCCTACGAGAAGAGGGAACTAACGTTCAATGGCAGGAGGAATAAATCGAAGTTTGAGGGTGAGGCACATGTAAGTATAAAGGCACCTACTAAGTACATGAGAAAATTAAGTGATGTGATTATGGGATTCATACGTAGCGAAGGACATAGGTATAGGTTCATTAGTTTCAGCGCGCCGCAAACCGTCATTAAGCGTTATGCACCGTCACTAAGCACATGCAGGTGCTCACTTGAGGATGCGTTGATCAAGGTTAAGGAGATTATTAACAGTTCAAGGGCTGATGCGATGGTTCTGTTCCTGAGTACGGCTGAGTACCTTGGAGGTGCCGTAGATGCTAACCACCACATATTTACCGACGGTAATATCTTGATAGAGGATGTCATGATCTTCGGTGGTGTTGAGGCCCATCACGATGTTTCCTACTCAATTAATGTAAGAAACTCCACCTGGTCGATAGTTTTTGATGAACCCTTTGAGACAAATGACGCAGTTGAGCAGGAAATCTACATATACGCACCTGAGGATTTCTGGGACCTGATAATCACTAACATTAAGAGCGCATTGGGTAATAGGAAAATGGATATTGTTAATGAGGATGAGGAACAAGACGAGTATGAGGACGAAATAGATGACTGGGATGAGGAGGGAGAGGCTGATGAAGGTGGTTTCAACCTCAGTCCTAATTAGTTTATCAATAACCTAACTTAATAATCCTTAAGTTTCAAAAGCCCATGTCAGTAAATATCATTTCCTTCGTTCCTCACCCTACCGCAATTGCCAATCACCAGATCATGATCAGAACCATTAATAAAGAAAATACTCATCTACGCAGATATTTATTTGAACCAAATTAATTGGTCAGTCCCAGTTTACGTGAGGTACTTCCTGGGATCCGTGAACTTACCATTCAACGCTGTTGCGGCGGCTACGGCAGCGTTGGCCAGATAAACCCTGCCCTCTGATGACCCCATTCTGCCCCTGAAATTCCTACTGCCTGTAGATATAGCCACCTCCCCGGGTCCAACAAGTCCGAAGTGACCGCCTAGGCATGGACCGCAGGTGCCGTAGGTCACGACACAGCCTGCCCTTACCAAAGTGTCTATGTAACCCAGCTCTGACGCCTTTATGTAGATCTCGCGCGATGCTGGTATTGCAACGCACCTACTTCTCACCCTGCCATTCCTTAGTATCTTAGCCGCAACCTCAATATCACTGAGCCTACCGTTTGTGCATGAACCTATGAACACGTAATCCACATCCAAACCCTCAACCTCACTTATCGACTTAACATTATCGACACTGTGCGGTGCAGCCACGAGTGGCTCGAGCTTATTCAATTCCACGTCATAACCATCGACATACCTAGCATCTGGGTCTGGCGTTACTGGCTTGATCTCGACACCCCTCTTCTCCTTAATGTGCCTTACAGTCTCGCTGTCAGGTACGAACATGGCTGCGTCAAGGCCGAGCTCTATGCCCATGTTAGACACGGTGGCCCTATAATCCATTGGGAATGCCCCTGGATCTTCAACAAAGAACTCGGCGGACTTACCATTGAGTCCCTCAGCCTTAAACACACCAAGTAGGTGGAGTACAACGTCCTTACCATAAATCCCCGGACCTGGTTTACCGAGCACCCTAATCCTAAAGGGCTCTGGAGCTACCATCCAAGTCTTCCCTGTTATGACTATGGCAGCAACGTCGCTGGCCCCAAGTCCCTGGGCGAAGGCGCCAACAGCACCAACAGTTGTTGTGTGGCTATCAGCAGCCATAACCACTTGCCCCGGTAATGCGTATTGATCAAGTAGTAATTGGTGCAGGATCCCATCACCAACGTCATGGAAGAACTTGACACTGGCTGTTTTCGCGAATTTCCTAAGCCCAACCTGTATTTCGGCGGCTCTCTCCGTTGGTGGTGGCGCCAGGTGGTCGAAGGCCAGGACGAATTTATTAACATCCCAAATCCTAACTTTCCCCATTTTCTCCATGACCTCAACTACGTGGTAACCAGTTAAGTCATGAAATGCTGCCAAGTCAACGTTGATCTCAACCACGTCGCCAGGGCTTACTGATTGTCCCGATGCCCTATTGAGTATTTTCTCAGTTAGTGTTAGGCCCATTGGTTTTCTTCAATATATAGTATTTATATGGTTTACCTCATAATACAGAGGTTATGAATAATCACCAGGAGCGGTGGGTACATACCGTAATTAAAAGCAGGGGTTTAACTAAGCACATTAGTGTTGGTAATTGATTGGGAAAATAGTGAATGGTAATTAAGACCATTATGTGTGAGCACGGCAAGTAGTTGATTGCTATTTCCATTTTGCGGACCTAGGTATACAGTCTATACGCCAGGTTTGATTCAGAAAGTTAGTACCATTAATGAACCTAGGCGTGAAATCTTATCCTTAACTTGTTCATAATTTGTGGTAAAATTTATATAAGCCATAACATTTACCGATGATATGGGCCTTAGGACTGGCGAGCAGTATGTGGAGGGCATAAGGAATAGGAAGTATGTGAAGGTGTACGTCATGGGCAAGCCAGTGAATGATGCGATGGCAAGCCCCTTTTTAAAGCCGTCAGTATTGGCCTTTAAGGCTACCTTCGATGCGGCCTTCCAGGAAGATACCAAGAAGTTAGCGAGGGCGTACAGCCCGTACATCAATGAGGAGGTCAACCGCTTTAACCATATACACCAGGGCCCAGAGGACTTGGTGGCCAAGGTAAAGCTACTTAGGAGATTGAGCCATAAGGTCGGTGCGTGCTTCCAGAGATGTGTTGGTTGGGATGCGCTAAATACCTTATACATAATTACTAGTAAGATAGCCGAGAGGGAGGGCAAGGGGGTGTATCGAGATAGGTTCATTAATTATTTGAAATACGTTCAAAAGAATGACCTGGCACTAGCCGGCGCAATGACTGATGTGAAGGGAGTGAGAACCCTTAGGCCTAGTGAGCAACCGAACCCCGACGCATATGTTAGGGTTGTTGAGGAGAGGGATGACGGTATTGTGGTCAGAGGTGCTAAGGCTAACATAACCGGCGTGGCCGTCGTCGATGAGGTTATTGTCATGCCCACCAGGGCCATGACGGAAAAGGACACCAGGTACGCAATATCCTTCGCAATACCTCTGGACACGCCTGGGGTTACCGTGGTTGTCGGCCGTCAATTGAACGATGCAAGGAGGTTGGAGGGTGGTGAAATTGATGGCTTACCATACATGTTTAATCATGAGGGTCTAGTGATATTTAATGACGTGTTCGTGCCGTGGGATAGGGTCTTCCTTTACCTTGATTGGGCCTGGGCTGGCGCACTCGTTGAGGTGTTTTCGGCATACCACAGACAGGGCTATGCCGGGTGTAAGTCAGGACTTGGTGATGTGATAATAGGGACCACCTATGATTTGGCGAGACAGTTGGGGATTCAGGATAGGCCTCACGTGCAGAGTAAACTCACTGAGATGGTGTTCCTAAACGAGACCATGTACTCAGCGGGTCTGACAGCCAGTTGGGAGGGCATTAAACTACTTAGCGATGGTGGTTGGTGGGTAAACCCAATGTACGCAAACGTGACCAAACACCTAGTGACTAGGTTTCCCTATGAAATAGCCAGGCTGGCTCACGATATTGCCGGTGGATTACTGGGTACAGCACCAAGCGAATTCGACCTCAAGAACCCAGAGTTAAGGCCATTGATAGAGAAGTACCTGCAGGGTGTACCTGAGTTTACGGCTGAGGACAGGCTCAGGATGCTTAGATTGCTCGAGAACGTAAGCATAAGTGCTGGTTACTTAATAGAGTCAATCCACGGCGCAGGCTCACCTGAGGCCCAGAGGATATCCATGGCAAGGCTGTATGACTTCCAGCTTGCGGAAAACATAGCCAAGAACCTGGCTAGGATAAGGGTGAACATAAGATTGCCTGAGAAGGTCGAACCACATAGAAGATCTGATGTGGAAGGGTGACCGCATTTACCCACAGGTCAAGTTCACTGTAGAAGCATTATTTTAGATGCGGTTAGGCATATGGCGTGGGTACCCCAGAACCCATTGACAAGCGCCACAGGTAATTAAGGAAATCATCAATATCCTTCTCAAGACCCTTAATCTCCTCATCAGTCACGTGGGACCACCTGGACTGCGCCTTAACGAATTCTCTCAATGACTTACGCAATCTCTTATCCATGTACATATCACTTGGTGGGTTTATGATTAACCTATCACGGTCCCACTCGTATAGTGGGAAGTAACCTGTCTCTGTGGCTAGTCTGGCTATCTCGATCATCTTCTCATCAGAGAATCCCCAACCTGGTGGGCATGGTGCCAGTACGTGTATGAATGCCGGGCCCTCATTTAAATACGACAACGCCTTCCTCACCTTATTCACTAGATCAATTGGAAAGGCTACATTCGCCGTGGCTGCGTATGGTATATGGTGAGCCATCACTATGCTCATTATATCCTTCTTCTTCTCAATCTTACCCCTAATCACCGTACCCGCAGGCATGGTGGTGGTCCTCGCGAACTTCGGTGTTCCTCCGCTTCTCTGTATTCCTGTGTTCATGTAGGCCTCATTATCATAAAGCACATAGAGCACGCCATGACCACGCTCAAGCATACCACTGAGAGCCTGCAAACCAATATCATAAGTACCACCATCACCGGCAATAACCAAAACCTTAGTGTTCCTTTTCAGTGATCCATTTTTGTTCAGTGACTTTATGGCGGCCTCTATGCCGGAGGCCACGGCACCTGCATTCTCAAAGGCCACGTGTATGTACGGAACACCCCAGGCGGTGTATGGGTATATGGTCGTCGTAACCTCAAGACATCCTGTTGGGTTAACGACTATTACATCAGGGCCGGCGGCCTTAAGTACTAACCTAGCCGTTAGTAGTGCTCCGCAGGCAGGACACGCAGTATGCCCTGGTGCCAGATACTCTTCCCTGGTTATGTCAAAGAAGGATTTAGCTAGTTTAACCTTCATTGCCATACTCCCTCACACCCATGTACATGGTACTCTTCGTTAGATCCCAAGGCTGTGAATCGTTTATTATCTTGATTAGTTTAGCGACGTCCCTTGAGTACACAGTCCTTTGTCCAAGTCCATGAACCACAGAAACCACTGGAGTGCTAAGCCCCCTTGAATGCAATGCCGTAGCCACTTCCATGGCTACAGGTCCTTCGATTGCTGCCCCAGGGCTTACTGCCCTGTCTATAACCGCCACGGTCTTCATATCGCTGATCATTTCGATTAACTCATCAGTTGGGAATGGTCTGAATAATCTTAACCTAAGGGCGCCTGCCTTAATGCCTCTTTTCCTGGCTTCATTCACAGCCCTCTTGACGTTGCCCCATATACCGCCATAGGCTATGACGGCATAATCCGCATCATCAAGCATATATCCCTCGACTAGCCTGTAATTTCTACTGAAGGTCCTATTGAAGGCATCATGAACCTCCCTAATCACACCCATCGAGTTATGCATTGCTTCAATTAATTGGTACTTAATCTCATAATACCACTCTGGAACCGCCATTGCGCCCATGGTTATCGGCTTACTACTATCCAGTATGGGTCTATTCAGCCTCTTTGGTGCGAATCCCCTGATCGTATCCGCGTCATATAGTTCCACTGGTTCTGTGGTGTGGCTCATTAGGAATCCGTCGTATGAGACCATGACTGGTAGTAGGACTCTGTTGTCCTCTGCGATCCTGTATGCCATGATTATTGAATCATAAACCTCCTGGGCACTGGAGGCAATCATAATAACCCAACCAGAATCCCTAGTTGCAGCGAAGTCTTGGTAATCACCATGAATACTTATTGGCGCCGAGACCGCCCTGGTGGCTAATCCCATGACTATTGGAAGCCTAAGACCAGAGGCAATATAAAGTAACTCAAACATGTACAGGAGTCCCTGGCTTGATGTTGCTGTGAACACCCTTGCTCCTGCAGCTGAGGCGCCTATGAGCGCAGATAAGGCACTATGTTCGGACTCCACCGGTATGTACTCAGCACTTAATTCGCCATTGGCTATGAACTCAGCCATCTTTTCAACTGCAGGTGTTTGTGGCGTTATTGGGTAGGCGGCCACTACGTCTACCTCTGCATCTTTAGCCGCATAGGCAGCGGCGTAATTAGAGGTTATGGCAACTCTATCCCTAATGATTTCTCTCCCTATCCTTGATTTGATCACTGTTAGACTCACTCCTCACCACCCTCTGGCACCATCTTTATTGCCTTGACTGGGCATTCATGGGCGCATATTCCGCAGCCCTTGCAGTGATCATAATCAATCTCATAAGTCAAGTCATACCTCTTACCGGCCTTCGTTGCATAGGGCTTCTTCAATTCAAGTATTGCCGGTTCAGGGCAGTACATCCAGCACGTCCTGCACCTAATACACGCATCCTGGTCAATAACGGGTCTCTCAGTCCTCCAAGAACCAGTGGTGTTCTTAATGGTGCTCATGGGTTCTACCACATAACTGCCGATCGGATGGAGTTCCCTCCATCCTAATAACCTGGTGTTCTTTAGCGATTCATTGTTGTTCATTTGATCACCCTTGACTCATTGTATGCTATCCTGATTAATTCCGCATTTAGTTTCCCTAGTTTACTGCCGAAGAATTTTGATGCGGCGTAGGCAACATCCTCGACAGTTAATATATCGAATACTCTCAATAGTGCGCCAAGCATTGCCGTATTCACTATGGCCTTGTCCAGGTACTTCGTTGATAGGTCATATGCGTTTATGTAAATAATGCCACCCTTAAAGATTCTTAGGTATGGTTCAACTGTTTCATAGCGTCTTGCATTAATGATAATGTAGTCCCGAGTCCTCCTGATTATTTCGGGATTGACCCTAAGTAGGTCGGGGCCAAAGACAATAGACATGTTGGGTTCCTCTATTGGTTCTCTCGCCTCAACAGGTTCAGTGGATACAACTAAGTATGATCGAACCGGCGCTCCCCTTCTTTCTGGACCAAACTCTGGGTATGCCAGGGCATATAACCCCTTACTAACTGCCGCAAGGGCTGTTATCTGCGCAGCCGTCACGGCGCCTTGTCCTCCTCTGCCGAAGAATATTATTTCATACGTTTCACTTTCCATATATTGTTTTTTGCCTACTTACCCTTAGTTATAAACAATTTTATGGATTTTTAGGGATTTATAATAACAGAATTCGTTTAGTGCGGGTATGGCATACGTTTATTGAGAAAAGTCAAATATACCGCCAAGAGCACTAATTATTAGTACCAAGGTCTGCCTGGATCTCTTCTGGCCCCAAAGGGCGAGACTTTAAGCGCGTCATTGGTAATATTCATCTCAGTATTGCATGGCGATTAAGAATCGATAATTCATGGTATTTACAAGGATTAATGGGCAAAGATACATTACTTCCTTCTTCCAATGTTGGGTTCATGCATTATCTTTAACCTAATGAACTTAATGACATTAGGTATCTTAATTTCATTTGGGCAGCTTTCCTGGCACAGACCGCAACCGGTACATAGCCATATGACTTTACGTAACCAGTCATCCACTATACCTAGGTTAGCCATTTTCATAACGAGCCTTGTGTTTAAACCATATTCGCTCATGGGGCATACGGTAGTACACGTACCGCATTGATAACACAGTGATGCGGTTTGTTCGAACTTCATTAATTCCTCCCTAAGGCCGAAGTTAACGGTTACTGGCATGTTCATCACCTTAATTGCTTGATTCTTTGTTTTGTCATTTCAATCTCCTCCTTAGTCACTGTCTTAACGACCTTCTCGGCCTCTCTCATAGTCTCCACTAGGTCAACCACATCAGGCGCTCCAAACAGTCTCATTTGGAATCTTTCTTCTTTCATGCCTATGTTCTTCAGTCTCTTTTTCCAGTTTTCGAATCTCTTGACCGTGTTGTAATTGGCCGTTATGTAGTGGCAGTCACCAAGCCTACAACCAGTCACAAAGACCCCAGCAGCACCAAGCTCAAAGGCATGCTTAACATGCCTCCAAGCCAACCTAGAACTGCACTGAAGCCTAATTATCCTCGCGTATGGTGGGTACTGCATCTTAAATATACCGGCATTATCGGCAGCCCAGTAGGAGCAGTAGGCACAGGTGAACATGACAACCTTCCTCTCAGGCTCCTCAGCCAAGGCAGCATCAATCTGAGCCATGATAGCATCATCACTGAGTAAGTCCATATCCAGTGCGCCGTATGGGCACTCACCAACGCATGAACCACAACCCTGGCAAGCGGCTGGGTCTATCGTAACGGGCTTACCAGGCTCGCCCTTGATGGCACCGTACGGACAGGCCTTAACACATAGTAAGCAACCAACGCATTTACCCGGGTCTACCCTTGGCACCGAGACCTCCTTAATTATGTAGTCCCTGGACAATAGTGTCAATGCCCTGGCGGCTGCCGCGTAGCCCTCCAGGACTGCCTCACCGAAGCTCCTATTTGCCCTAACCGCACCTGCTATGAATATGCCCGGTGTCATCGTATCCACCGGGCCAAGCTTCGGATGAGCCTCCATCAAGAAACCCTCCTGATCCCTAGAAAGTCTCAAAACCTTGGAAATTTCATCAGAGTTGGGTTTCATGGGTATGTTTAGTATTACGGTATCTATGGGTATTGAGACATCGTTGCCAAGCTCCACATCCCTCACTGCCGCAGTGTCGTTATTTAGAATCACGTGCTTCCTAACTTCGCCATCCCTGGGAATCCTTAATATAGCGACATTGGCCTTCCTGGCCTCCCTGTATAAATCCTCATACTGGGTACCCACAGTCATTAAATCCCTAACGACAACATACACGTTACTTCCCAGCCTTCTTAGTAATAATGCCATGTTTAGCATGATGGCTTGGCAATATGGTTTGTTACAAAGGTCTAGGAACAGCACGTTACTTCCAAACTTCCTGGTTCCCTGGATCAATTCATGGATTGTCATAACCCTCGGGTCACCATTGAAACCATAGTCAGAGGCATCAATGGGTTTAGCACCCGTAGCCACTATTATAGCTCCGGCATCAATTTCCTGCCCATTCGATAAGGTGACATGGAAATTGCCTGTAAATCCCGTGATCTCCTTAACGGTAGTCCCGTAGTAAACCCTAACCCTGGGATTACTAAGGATATTCAATAGTCTATTCATAATACCACTAATTCTATTGCCCTCAGGAAGGTACTTAGTCAGGAGTTCATTGTTGTAATTGCCACCGCATCTATCACTAATCTCCACTATTATTGTCTCCACACCTGCGTTGGCCAAGGTATTTGCAGCAGCTAGACCTGCTGGTCCACAGCCAATGATCAACGCCCTCTTAACAACACTGTGTTTCTCAGGTCTGAACGGTTTCATAAGTGGAGCCTTGGCCACCGCCATCTTTATCATGTCCTTTGCCTTCTCGGTGGCTGCCCTCCTATCGCTGTGGACCCATGTGTCCAGGTTCCTAATATTCGTCATCTCCACGAGGTAAGGATTAAGACCAGCCCTCCTCGCAGCATCCTGGAAAAACCTAAGATGAGTCGCTGGAGAACAGGCAGCCACTACTACCCTGCTCAGGTTATTTCTCTTAATGGATTCCGTAATTTTATCAAGACCAGCCTTTGAACATGCAAAGGGTACATCCTCAACATGCACCACGTTGGGTAGCCCCCTGGAGACTCTCACGAGCTCATTAATATCGGCAATACCAGCTATGTTGCTGCCGCAATGGCAAATAAACACGCCAGTCCTTGTTTCCTTGGGCTCTATTGTTTCCCTGAACTCTTCGCCCTCTGTAACGGCTTTACCCATTAAGTTTACTGCCTGGGCGGCCGCGGCAAGCCCCATAAGCACCGACTCCGTTATGTCTGTCGGTCCAGAGGCGCTCCCGGCCACGAATATACCTGGTATATTCGTCTCAACGGGGTTCGCGGGGTTCACCCTTATAAAGCCGTACCTATCCAACTCAAGACCAAGCGTATTGGCCAGTTTATATAATTCCCTCGGTGGCTTTATTGCTGGTGCCAGGATAACCATGTCGTAATCCTCGATCTTGACCTCCTTGCTCCGCGTATCCTCATACTTAACCTTTATTGATCCATTGCCATTGCTCATTATTAGTGGCCTACCGTGCATGATCTTGATGCCTGCTTCGACGGCCCTTTGGTACAGGTTTTCGAAGCCCTTACCATATGTCCTCACATCATTCATGTAGAGCACCGCCACATCCTCTATGCCGTGATTCTTGGCATAGATTGCTTGCTTTAGTGTATACTCGCAACAAACCTTGGAGCAGTATGGGTTCGCCTTACTTGTTCTTGAGCCAATGCAGGACAGTAAAAGGACTTTCCTTGGGTGTCCATGATTACCTAACTTAACTACCTCGCCCATGGAAGGGCCTGTAGCGTTAACCAGTCTCTCGAACTCCATCGCCGTGAGTACATCAGGGTGTTTTCCATAGCCATACTTAGTCAATACCTCGCCACCCTCTAGTTCGTATCCCGTAGCCACTATGACCGCAGCCACTTCCCTCTCGATTATCCTGGGCATCATGGTGAATAGTATGGTCCTAGGCTCACAGACACTAACGCATCTATTGCAGGCTATGTTCTCAGGGGGCTTGTTTAGGCATAGGTCTGGGTCTATGGCGTAGATGCCGGGCTCCGCCTGTGGGAATGGTAGGTATATGGCCTTCCTAAGGCCAATGCCGGCATTATACTCACTAGGTACAGTGACAGGGCAGACTTCCTCGCACTTACCGCATTTTGTGCATTCATCAGTAACGTACCTAGGCTTAACAAGTATCCTAGCCCTATACCGACCAGGTTCCCCCCTTAATTCCATTAACTCCGCCGTGGTGAGGACCTCAATATTCTTATTAGCAGATACATCGCTCATCAATGGTCCTTCTATGCATATGCTGCAGTCCAGTGTTGGGAATGTCTTGTCGAGCATTGCCATCTTGCCGCCAATGGCAGGGGACTTCTCAACAAGCGTAACCCTATAACCCATGTTAGCCAGGGCAAGAGCAGCCTCAATACCAGCAATACCACCACCCAGGATGAGGACCCTATTACTAGTACTAGCGCTGGTTGTTGTCGTTGGTGTAGGGTTACCAGCCTTGGTAATGTAGTCCTTCACTGTTAGTTCCTCCTCATGCTCAACGTAAATAGCATTGGTGGGGCAAACCTTCTCACATATGCTGCATGCGATGCAATCAATTTCCCTACCTGGCTTTATTCTAACATAGTGATAACCCTTTGCATTAACTTCCTCCTTAGTTAACTCCAGGATACCCACTGGACACCTCCTAACGCATAACTCATCGCCAATGCACATCTCTGGGGTAATCTTCAACTTACCCAATGGTCTCTTTACACGGTCCAGACCCAACGCTCTATAAACCACGACTAACATAATACCACTTATCTTAAAAATTTTGTCTAAGTCAATAGCATAAAAGTAATAAGTCAGTAAATTAATCTTCAAATTATTAAATACTATTCATTATAAATAATAGTTATCTATAATGATAATATTTAATAAAAGACCATTGGTTATAGCAATCACAAGAGCAATGTTGAGACCTAAGGTTTAGTTTTAAGGGAATAACGGGAAGTAAATTTATTCCGTCACTTACCCCTCATTAGCTTCCTCAATTCATCGCCAACGCGCTCCACCTGGCTATTTTGCACCTGCTCCAAAAGTCTCCTTAGTTTCTGTGCGCCTCCCTGGTACTCATTAACCCACTCCTTGGCGAACTCGCCGTTTCTGACTCTCTCGGCGGCTTCCTTCATTCTTCTCTTAACATCCTCATTGATTACGTAGGGGCCAACCGTCAATCCACCATACCTGGCAGTCTCACTGACGCCGAGTAGCATTCCCGTAAGTCCTCTTTCCCATATTAAGTCCATTATTAACTTAGCCTCGTTAATTGCCTCGAAGTAGGCCACCTCGGGTTGGTAACCGAGTTCAACCATAACCTCAAAGCCATACCTTAACAACTGTAGCAAACCACCGACAAGTACGTTCTGTTCACCAATTAGGTCAGTCTCTGTCTCCTCAGCAAACGTGGTCTCTATGACTCCGGTTCTAGTGAATCCATTGGCCTTTGCAAGGGCTAGGGCAGTCTTAAGGGCATTGCCAGTGAAGTTCTGGTGAACGGCAACAAGTGCTGGTACCCCCCAACCTCTTACGTATTCATCCCTAACGGCCTTTCCAGGGGCTTTGGGTGCTATTAATACGACGTCAACGTTGTTTGGCGGCTTTATTAATCCAAACCTGACGTTGAAGCCGTGGGCGAAGACCACGGTGGTGCCACGCTTAAGGTTCGGCGCAATCTCCTCCATCCAAACACTCGGTTGCACCATGTCAGGCAGTAACACGGCTATCACGTCAGCCTTCTTAACGGCTTCACCAACTGGGTAGACCTCGAAGCCCTCCTGTCTAGCGAGCTCAAGGCTCTTACCAGGTCTAACGCCAACAATTACCTTAATACCACTGTCCCTTGTGTTGAGTGCCCATGATCTACCCTGAATGCCGTAGCCAAGTACGGCAACCACCTTACCACTGAGTACTGATAGGTCTGCGTCCCTATCTTTATATATTTTAGCCATTACTAACCACCATTTTATTCATGTGTACTTCTTCCGGCATATATTTAACATTTACTACGTCGTAAAGCTTATCAAGCTTATTACAAACCCACCTAACCTCATCCTCCTCACCCCTAGCCCTAATTGAAACCTTAATCACGGAATCGCTCATGTCAATGACGACATGCCTAATGGTTACCTTACCTCTCCTAATTACGTTCATAGCCCTAACCACAGCATCAAACTGATTAATCTCATTACTCATTATAATCTCTATTGAAAAGTCACTCTCCATAGCCATCACCCGGGTACCTAAGGTCAACCTTAAAGCCCTCGGGGAATATTACCTCCTCGAGCCACTTGCCCGATGGTACGAAGGGTAGCACAAAGTCTTTCTCCCTGTCAATAGTTACATCAACAATCAATGCTTCATTATCCCTAACAGCCCTGGTTACGGCGCTTCTCAACTCCTCATAATCACCCGGCCTTACACCCTCTATTCCATAGGCCTCGGCTATCTTCATGAAGTCCGGGTTGACGTTAAAGTCCACGGCAATTATCCTCCTGTTATACAGCATTACTTGCCAGTGCCTAACAAGCATTAGTGTTGAGTTATCAAATATCGTCACTATTATTGGTATGTTATATTCACGGATAAGGGCTAGGTTCTGCATGGTCATTTGGAATGACCCATCACCATCAATGTCCAGGACAGGTACATCTGGCCTTGCGATTTTTGCGCCGAGAGCGGCTGGTATTCCGAAGCCCATGGTGCCAAGACCCGCGCTGGTTATGAATGTGCCTGGTACATACACGTCCCAATGAAGTTCGCTCCACATTTGGTGGCTACCGACGCCTGTGGCCGTTATTGAGTTCGGCGGCATCACCTCCCTAAGGACCTTGAGTACCTTCCATGGAACAAAGCCATTGGTATCAACCTTACTCCTATATTTCTCATAACTCTCCTTAATGCCCCTTAACCACTTAATGAATGTATCATGTCTCCTCTCTAGGGCCTTGGGCATGAGCTTGATCATCATGGATAGCACGGTCTTTGCATCACCTACAATGCCAACCTCCGGTTTTACGTTCTTACCAACCTCACTCCTATCGATATCTATGTGAATTATCTTCTTGCCCTTCCTAAATTCACTGAAGTTACCAACAGTTCTGTCACTAAACCTAGTGCCAACGGCTAGTACCACGTCGGCATTTATTATGGCTGCATCCGCCTCAAGTCTGCCATGCATTCCCGAGGGACCCATGACCAGTGGGTGATTACCCGGTACGCAATTCTTACCTGGTAATGTGGTGACTATGGGCATTCCAATTAACTCGGCTATTGCCAAGACCTCATTGGTGGCTTCGCTCCAGCAGACGCCACCGCCAACCAGCATTACTGGTCTCTCGGCGGTTAGGAGAAGCTTCAGTGCGTAGGTTATTAATGATGGGTCTGGTTCCAGAAGCGCCTTCTTGAATACGCGTATGTTCATCTTGGTATCACCTGGGTCTATGTCGGTTAACTGCGTGTCCCTGGGTAGGTCTATGAGCACGGGGCCTGGCCTACCATCTATCGATATTTCATAGGCAGCCCTATACACGGGAACCATATCCTCAGGTTTCCTTATCATGAACGTGTGCTTGGTCACGGGCATTGAGGAACCGACAATGTCAGTCTCTTGGAACGCATCCCTACCGAAGAATGTTGTTGGTACTTGCCCTGTAATTGCAATTAATGGTGATGAGTCCATCATGGCATTGGCAAGCCCCGTCAGTAAATTAGTGGCGCCTGGACCTGATGTAACGACAACAGTCATAGGCCTCTTCATTACCCTGCCATAGGCATCAGCGGCATGTATTGCGCCTTGCTCGTGCCTAAACATGTAGACCTTAATATCGGAGTTGTACAATGCATCGAAGAATGGCATTATCTGCCCACCAATTATCCCAAAAACCTCCCTCACGCCTATGTTCTCCATTTCCCTAACTAGTAAATCAACTGCCCGAGTCATCCGCACCACCCATTATTACCGTGTATGTATCCGCGCCGTGCATTACGAACCATGGGTTTGAGTGGGAGTGCCTCTTTCCATTTATACGTAAAGAATAAAGCACCTCATCATACATAAGTCAATTTATAAAATATTTAAGTTTTTCTCCCATGTAATTAGTGTAATGTGATTCAGAATTCCCTTATGATTAATCTATATCCTAGGGAAACACTTAAATAGGGCATCCGTTCAGCTAAATAATGGTGGATTAGATTGCTCAGGGAAATGTAACTAGGTACTGGCCGGAAAACAGGCATGTAAGGTTATTAGACACTACCCTGAGGGATGGCGAGCAAACGCCGGGGGTTGCCCTTAAACCTGAGGATAAGCTAACCATTGCCCTAAAACTGGAGGAATTAGGAGTAGACTCAATAGAGGCTGGCTTTCCAATAGTTAGCGATGGTGAGTTTAAGGCTGTTAGGTCCATAGCCAGGGAAGTCAATAATTCCGAGGTCATTGCACTATCCAGGACCAGGAGAGAGGATATTGATAAGGCAATCGATGCTGATGTTAAGGCGGTACACATATTCATAGCAACGTCAGACCTACACATGAAGTATAAATTGAAAATGGATAGGGAGGAGGTGGTTAAGGCCGCCGTTGATGCCGTGAGCTACGCAAAGTCCCATGGATTAACCGTGGAGTTCAGCGCAGAGGATGCAACAAGGAGTGATCCTAACTTTCTGGCCAGGGTTTTCCAGGAGGT
The DNA here is from genome assembly GCF_026000775.1 of Vulcanisaeta souniana JCM 11219. Lineage (GTDB taxonomy): Archaea > Thermoproteota > Thermoprotei > Thermoproteales > Thermocladiaceae > Vulcanisaeta > Vulcanisaeta souniana. The sequence goes on from NZ_AP026830.1 coordinate 1,494,276, forward strand.
TGTTAATGCAGGCGCTTATAGACTTGATATTGCGGATACTGTTGGGATCATGTGGCCCAGTAAAATGGCTTCCCTGGTCAAGTTCATTAGAGAGAAGGTTAAGGGGGACTACTTACTAAGTGTTCATTGCCATGATGATTTTGGAATGGCGGTTGCCAACAGCGTGGCTGCCATAGAGGCAGGTGCGGATCAGGCGCACGGTACAATAAATGGCGTTGGGGAAAGAGCTGGTAACGCCGCCCTTGAGGAGATAGCGGCTGCCGTTAAATTCCTACTAAATTATAATATTAGGGTAAGGTTTGAGAAGATTAAGGAAGTCTCTGACCTAGTATCGAGGTTGTTTAGGATACCAGTACCACCAAATAAGGCGATCGTTGGCACCAACGCCTTCTCCCATGAATCGGGTATTCATGTTCATGGTGTTCTCTCGAACCCATTGACCTATGAACCAATAAGCCCAGAGAATGTGGGTATGAACAGGAGGATCGTTATTGGGAAACACAGCGGTAAACACTCAGTGGTATACATACTGAGGTCCATGGGTATTGAACCAAGTGATGAAATCGTAAACATGATACTAAGGAAGATCAAGGAAATGGGCGATAGGGGACTTAGGGTATCTGAGGAGGATATTAGGCGTATCATAATGGAGACGCTGGGCTAAGCCACGCCAGTGAGTTTACACAGTGCCTTTAAAATCATGATCTTAGGTACTTATCCTCACCCCTCAACCAATCATCCCTGATTGGTGAATATACATCTACAATGAGCGAGTCCTCGAGGGCCTCAACACCATGCACGGCATTCGGCGGTATATACACAACATCGCCAGATCCAGCTATGTAGGTCTCATTATTCACTACAAATCTCAACTTGCCGCTGATCACTATGGAAACCTGCTCATGAGTATGGGAATGGGCATTAACTACAGAGCCCTTCAACAACTTGAATTGGGCTATTGTTAACCTTGATCCGTGCATGTGTTTCCTATAAATCAACTCTCCAAGTTTCTCCCAATTCACATCCTCATATTTAAACAGGGTCATTGAGTAATGATAGTTCGGCGAGTATTTAAGGTTTAATTAGTAATATCTATAGGCCGGCAATGCATAAAAATATGCTATGTAATTAACCCCGATGAGGATATCAGTTATTGAGGGCGATGGTGTTGGCCCTGAGGTAACTAAGTCCGCACTGGAGGTCCTTAAGGTGGCGGCGTCCAAATTTGGCTTAAGTGTTGATATAAAGTATGTTGAGGCTGGGGACAATGCCGTTAGGAAATATGGCGAGGCATTACCGAGCAGGTATTGGCAGGTCATGGAGGGTTCTGACGCAATACTCAAGGGGCCTGTTGGTGAGAGCGCAGGTGAAGTTGTGGTTAAGCTGAGGAGGGGATTTGACCTGTACGCAAACATTAGGCCATCAAGGAATTACCCAGGAGTTAAGGCTGTAAGGGACGGTGTGGACCTGGTCATTGTGCGTGAGAATACGGAGGATGTTTACATAAGGGCTGAGTACATGCTCAATAACGACACGGCAATAGCCCTTAGGGTAATAACCAGGAAGGCCAGTGAGAGGATTGCCAGGGTGGCCCTGAGTATGGCTAAGACCAGGCGTAAAAAGGTCACCATTGTTCACAAGGCCAATGTATTAACGGTCTCTGATGGTCTTTTCAAGAACGTGGCCAGGGAGGTTGCGGCCAGGGATTACCCTGACGTAACCATTAATGATATGTACATAGACTCCGCTGTAATGGACCTGGTAAGGAGACCCCAGGACTTCGACGTAATAGTCACGACAAACCTATACGGAGACATACTGAGTGACCTGGCTGCGTACATCACAGGTAGCATAGGTCTTGCGCCGTCAGCAAACATAGGTGATAGCAAGGCTCTTTTTGAACCAATACATGGAGCCGCCTTCGACATAGCGGGCAAGGGTATAGCGAATCCAACCGCAATGATACTCAGCGTGGCATGGATGCTTAGGTGGTATGGAGAGAGGATTGGCGATGCGGGGTATGTTAGGGCTGGGCAGGTCATTGAGGATGCAGTAATTAATGCACTAAGTCTTGGGATTCATACCCCAGACCTCGGTGGTGATTATACCACGGAATCCTTTACCGCCGAGGTCATTAAGCGATTAGCCCAGTGATATGGTTAGTAACCGGGCCATAAACTCCATCTTGGTTTTAACGTATTACCACTATGCGTGTCATTATTTGATTTACATTATTGCATGCCAGCTTAAAATGATAATGCAATTATTGATAATTAATTATTGACTGATTAAATATTTGTCTTAATATTAAGTATTTTATTTATTATCTACCCATGTAATATAAAGCTTAAATATATTTTACACTAAACTAATTATTGCGCGGCTATGTCTATATTCGTTAAGTATCCGGCGGACTGTGGAATATTTGGAGTAATTAGGCGCAGCGGTGCCGATAGGGTTAGTGGTAACCTCGTGGTTAGGGCCATGGAAACCATAAGATTCAGAGGTGCGGGGTTGGGTTCAGGCTTTGCCTTGCTTAATAACGAGTCCATGGGCCTTAGGGTTGGGGTCTTCGTTAAGGAGGGATTTATGAAAGAGGCCATGGACACCATGGAGTCCCTATTGAAGGGGCAGGGTATTGATACGGTTGATTTTAGGGTTAGGGGTAGGCTTGGTCCGGTGAATGATCTTGAGGTTAGGATTTTTGATCACGGTGGGCTTGGTCCGGGTATTAATGATATTATTAATAAATTAAATGACTTACTTTGGGAGGGCAAGTCAGGTAGGATCTATTATTGGGGTGAGCACATTAATGTGTTCAAGGGAGTTGGTTATCCAAGTGATATAGCCTCGGTGTATAACGTTGAGAGGCACTACGCGGACCTATGGATAGCGCATACAAGGTTCCCCACTAACTCGCCTGGCTACTTGCCCTACTGGTCCCATCCATTCTCTGTGGGTGACATTGCAGTGGTCCATAATGGGGAGCTCAGTAGTTATGGTAGTCACGTAAACGCGTTACTGTATGGTCAGGGCCTTAGCTCATTCGTGGGTACTGACAGCGAAGTGGCAGCATACATAATGTATTACTTGGTACGTAATTATGGTTTGAACATTGAGGATGCAGTAAAGATGTTGATCGGTCAACCGCTTAAGTATGTGGATGACGTCCGCACCAGATCATTAATTAGGCGGTTTAGGTGGGCTGTGCTTGATGGGCCCTTTGCAATGATCATGGGTTTATACCACAATGATGACCTTTACCTTGTTGCAATGACTGATAGGTTTAAGCTTAGGCCAATAGTGATTGGTATGGATGAGGATAATTACTACGTGGCCAGTGAGGAGATCGCTATTAGGGCCGTATCGCCCGATGCCAGGGTCTGGACCCTTGAACCTGGTGGTTACTTCATTGTATCGTTAAAACGTGGGGTTGTTTCATGGGGTAGGGCTAGGGATGATATTGACTTGTTCTTTGCGCGTAGGGATTTTCCGAAGTATGTTGGTAGGGATGCAATAAACGCTGAGGGCCTTGGTTATAAGGAATTGAATGAAGAAATACTAAGGAGGATCCTAAGCGGCGAGAGGGTTGTCAGGGTAATAAACGTCAATGGCCAGAGATACATAGGTGTAAACCTACCGAGGCATGGTATAAGGGACGCTAGGGTGGAGATATACGGTACACCAGGTAATTCCCTGGCGAATCTAAACAATGGTGTTGAATTCGTGATTTATGGGAATGCTCAAGATGATGTTGCTGATACTATGCATGATGGTAAGATCGTAATACATGGAGATGCCAGGGATGTACTTGGGCAGGCACTACAGGGAGGTGAAGTCTTTGTTAGGGGTAATGCGGGTAATAGGGTCGGTATTCAAATGCGTGAGTACCGTAGCAAAAGACCGTATCTAATAATCGGCGGTAAGGTTGATGACTACCTAGGTGAATACATGGCCGGCGGAGTCATCATGGTGCTTGGCATTGATGCACTGAGCAAGTGCAATGTGCAATTGGTGGGTAAGCATGTGGGTAACGGCATGGTTGGTGGGCGAATATACATAAGGAGTAAGGTGCTTGAGAACAGGGTTGGATTAACAGTACCGCATGTGGAGCTCAGGGACTTCCTTGAGGCAGCCACAGATGAGGGATTAGGGCAGGATGAAGCCAATAGACTACTGGACATAATGATGCACTCGGAGCACGTTAGGAAGAATAGGATTGAGTATAGGGAACTTACGGAAGATGAAATCAGGGAATTAGGGCTTGTGCTTCATAAATTTGCAGTGGAATTTAATATTGATGAAACTACAATAAATAATTTGCTCAATTATAAGTATTCAATCATAACTGCTGATTGAAATTAGTTAAATATGATCAATATATTATCAGGAATAATAATGCTTATAAATATAGCCCGGTCAATTATCTAAATGAAGTATATAATCAACACAATGCCAAGGCGCGTGATAAGGGACTTCATTAGCTCAACAAATAAGGACCCAACGAGGGACTTCTGGTATAGTGATATAATTAATGAGATTAGGGAGATGGCGAAGTCTGGCAGGCCGATAAGGATATTCAGAGTGGGCGTCAGGAGGTATAGGATTCTCGATAACCTGGGTCTTGGGCATGATGAGGTTAAGTTAACGGGACGTGAAAAAGGACGTGCGAGCTTAACGTCATTCATAGGCAACATAGAGGTTTCGGCACCCATATACCTGGCCGACATGTCCTTCGGGGCCCTGGCGGGCACTCCCAATATAGTTGAGGCTGAATTAGCTGATGAATTAATGCTAATAAGCGGCACCGGGGAGGGTGGGCTGCATCCTGAGGTGGCTAGGCACAGGAGAATATTCGTGCAGTGGGCCTCGGCTAGGTTCGGCGTGGACATAAGCACGTTAATGGCCGGAATGGGTGTAGTGATAAAGATTGGGCAGGGTGCTAAACCAGGCATTGGCGGTCACCTGCCCAGTTCCAAGGTTACCCAAGTAATATCCTCGGTCAGGAGGATACCGGTTGGTGTTGACGCATTATCACCGGCGCCACATCACGATATATACTCAATAGAAGACCTTAAGCAGAGAATCGATGCACTTAAGGAGGCCACTGGTAAGCCCATTTTCGTTAAGGTCGCGGCAACGAATTACGTACCATACATAGTCACCGGAATAGTTAGGATGGGTGTTGATGGCGTCATAATTGATGGGCATGGCGCTGGCACGGGAGCCACGCCACTCGTGGTTAGGGACAACATAGGCATACCGATTGAATTAGCCATCGCATCTGCAGACAGGATGCTCAGAGATGAGGGCCTCAGAGACAGGGTTACATTAATAGCGGCGGGCAGGATATCGTCTGCAGACGACGCTGCGAAGTTAATGGCCCTCGGGGCAGACGCTGTTTCCCTGGGCACCGCCCTACTAATATCCATGGGGTGCGCCATGGCTAGGACTTGCCACAGAGGTAATTGCCCCGCTGGGATCACGAGTAAGATAACCGAGGACTCCGTAATAGTTGATCACGACTTCGCCCTGAGATCCGCAAGAAACTACCTAATGGCCTTCATGGAGGAATTAAGGCTGATACTGGATTACCTAGGCATTGATGACGTCAGAAGGTTAGTAGGTAGGAGGGATTTACTAAGAGGTTTTTGTCTTGATGAGGTCATAGCCAAGATACTTGGAGTTAAGGATGAGAGTTGCAGTGGAGATCATGGTGGGCCCGTTGACGGAGGTAGCGTTTGGACGCCTGATTACTCGATATACGCAACGCAATTGGTGAGGACGGGTGACGTAGTCATAGTTAGTATGGGCAGTACTGGGCCACCCGAGGTTGAGCCTCCGAAGAGACTGATTGATTGGTTGAGGTTTGATGGTGCGCAAGTCACGAAACCAGCCATAGACCCATATAGGGAGGACATAGATACATCGGCCACGCTGGCTAGGGGTAAACTGTGGTTATCCATGCCCGTGATTATTAAGCCGCCAAGGACCTGGGGTAAGGAACTCATTGGAATATCAAAGTTCATTGCCAGAGCCAACTCAACAATGATAGATCTAAGTGATGCTGATATTATCGATAGTAAGCATTTAATGAGGGTCATGTGGAATAATCGTGTTACTGGGCTCGGAGCCTTAGTAACTACGTATTCACGCCTACCAGAGCCTGTTATTGACGTTCCCACCTACATAAGGATCACCAACGTTGAGCACATTAACGACGCCCTAAACACCCTGGTAAGTAATAATGACCGGATCAATGGTTTAATAATCGATATTAATGAGAGCGACTACCCAGAGATGTACCTTGTAAAGCTTGACATTGAGCTCAGGAAGAGAGGCATTAGGGAATTCACGGACTTAATAATTCATATGCCGAGCATTAGGAGTAGTGGCGATATCATTAAGTTAGTGGCCCTTGGTGCCGACGCCGTTATCGTAAGTGGACTCGTGGAGAGGGCACTGCATGGTTACACCAGCATTGAGGACTTCAGGCTTAGACTAATGAGACTACTAGTCGGTATTAAGAGGGAGATAGCGCAATTACTTGGTGCGGCTGGTATATACTCACTACAGTCCATAGTGGGCAACAGGGAGTTACTCAGGTCATTAAGTGGTAGGGTTAGGGACGTGTTCATGGTTAAGGTGGCCGGTGAGGACGTGCTCTATAGGTAATTGGCAATTGCAAATATAATTAGTAATTCACGTCATGGTAATATTTATAAAGAATACTGGCATATTATCTCGTGAATCACCAGGAATTTCAGAAGTAATAACAAGGGTTGAGAAAGACCTAGGTGAATTAAAGGAGTTGCTCACTAGGTACAGAACCTCAATAAGCATAATTGACCTAATGCCCATGATTCACGAACCGTCACTAACCAAGTTCATTAGTGAGTTCCTAATGAACAATAACAAGGTGGCATATCTGGGGCCTGAGGGTAGTTACTCTCACGAAGTGGCTCTCCAATTATTCAGCAAGAATGCGGACCTCACGCCTCTCAAGTCCATAGGTGATATTGTTAAGTGTGTTTACCAGGGTGATTGCGGCTTTGGCGTAATACCAATAGAGAACAACCAAGCTGGTGTGGTGGGCGAATCAATGGATTCCCTAGTTAAGTGGGGTGTCTACGTTAACCACGCCGTAGAGTACAAGGTGTCACTATGTCTTGTGGTTAATGAGGGGACAAATATAAATGATATTAACGAGGTTTACTCGCATCCTCATGCGATTAATGAGGCGTTGAACTTTATATCAAGGCTAAACGCATCAATAAACTACACGCAATCAACATCTGAAGCCCTAAGATTAATCAAAGGTTATAGGCATAAGGCCGCTATAGCCTCTAGGATTGGTGCAGAGATACATGGTCTAAGGCCATTGATATGCGGTATTGAAGATAACCCTAACTACACGAGGTTCCTAGTAATATCAAGGCACATGGGTAGGATTGGGGACAGAACAATGGCGATATTCTCAGTACCAAACAAACCAGGTTCACTATTCAACGCCCTCAAGCCCTTTGCGGATCTCGGCATAAATCTATCCATGATTTACTCAAGACCTAACAGGGCAAGTCCCTGGGGCTATGACTTTCTACTGGAAACCGAGTGTCAATTAACCAATGAAGCATGCCGGAGAGCATTCGATGAGTTGAGTGACATGGCGGTTTACGTGAAATTACTCGGTAGTTATTCAATAATGAGGATTTACTAGTTAACGAATTCTATATATTTAGTTGACGAAATTATATAAAATAAGTATAATTTATTAAGGCCCTTGCGGTATATAAGGGCTATGGATCCATTGCCAAGAACCATGTGCACTCAACACCCAGACAATGCCCAAATACCCAATTGGTCCAGGGACGGCGTTATCCAAGGCGATGATGAAATCCATGAGGCATACCTAGCCTACAGTCTATATGGTTGCCACGAGGTCATGTGGGACTTCGAGGGTAAGGATGTGGATATATACGTGGTCAGAAAACTACTAACCAGGTACCCGGAGTACTTTAGGAATCGTGTCATTGGTAGGGACGTATACCTGACCCTCAGATTGCCAAATCCCTGGGCTGAGACGGCGGAAAAGAAGGTTTTTTCTCAGGCCCTTGAGTTAATACCAACGGCTTACGACGTGGCCAGGGAATTCTACGGAGATGATGGCATCAAGGGTGTGTTCCAAGTGATCCTACCATTAACCTCCAGGGCAGAGGAGTTGGTATTCACGTATAGGTATTACGAGAGGGTTGTGGCTGGTAAGGCGTTCCTGGAGTTGGTACCCGGTATGAAGGTCATGGACGTCCTGGGCAGCGTCAAGCCGAATACAATAGACGTAATACCGCTAATTGAGGACCTAAACTCCATGCTGGGTATTGGCAAGATAATAATAAACTATTGGAGATTCATTAGACCAAGCAGCATAAGGGTCTTCATAGCCAGGTCAGATCCAGCAATGAACTACGGCTTAATACCCGCGGTTCTCGCGGCGAAGATCGCCCTTAACAAGGCACTGACTTTAGGCAGAGAGTTGGGAATTGAGGTATACTCAATAATCGGCGTTGGGTCCACGCCGTTCAGGGGGCACCTAACGCCACTCAACGTGGATAACGTAATTAAGGAATACCCATGTATCATCACATTCACAATACAATCAGCCTACAGATACGACTATCCAGAGGACGTAGCAATAAGGGGAATCACTGATCTGAATAATAGAAGACCTAATGAGGAGTGCAGGATCAATGATCAGGAAGCCCTAATACGCGTGATCAAGAAGTTCATGGCTAAATACCAGGGGGAAATCGAGGGGCTTGCCAACATAATAAACAGGATTTCCAGGTATATACCACCAAGAAGAGCCAGGAAACTCCACATAGGCCTATTTGGCTACAACAGAGGATTCAAGGGAGTCATATTACCAAGGGCAATAACCTTCGTGGCATCACTATACTCCCTAGGAATACCGCCGGAGATTCTCGGTTTCTCTGCCATGGAAGAACTGAGCGATAGGGAGTACAACGCATTAAGAGATACCTATGTAAACCTAGTACATGACTTAAGCATTGCGGCTGGTTACGTGTGTCACGAATGCCTGGACGCTCTCATGAAGTTGGATGGTGAATTCGGAATAGAAAGTAGCACAATCAACGCAATAAAGAAAGACATAGAAACCCTAGAGGAAATAGGAATAAAAACAGGACCTAACAACTACGAAACTAAAAAACACGAACTACTGGCGCAACTGCTCATAAACTCAATAATAGAGGGCAAGGAAAACGATGCCGCAAAATACGCAATGGAAATGGCACAAATAAGGCATGCAATAGGTTAAATCATAGTGAAATTAAGGTTAGCACCATTAACGCAGCAATAATGGGTACGATCGATCCAGACATAGGTAGAAACCGTAAGCCGCCTCATTACGGGAAATAAATTATTATTGTTGTGGTAATAATGGTATTGTCACATTACCGCTGCTCGTAGTTAAAACGACATATCCATATGGTAATTGAGCAACGTTGACTGGTAGGTGGTAATTTGGCGTGCACAGTATCATAAGGTATACTAACGTTGTTGTCCAGCCTTTGCCGGGTGTGAACGCGTTTATGGGTTCAGATACGTAGGACGTGGACTCCGTAGATAGAGGAATATCTACACCACTGGATGCGTTTATTGTTACTGTCGGTAATAATGTACACGAGGCCAATAAAGTATTGTTAGGTGAATAAATGGAGTAACTGCCGATAGTCATGGCACTTAACGATGGATTAATAAAGTAAAGATTAATCAATGAAGAGTTTAAGGCATACTCCGCAAAGCCAAATCTATCCAATAAATTTGTTTGTTGGATACCCGTAATTGTAATATTAAAGACTATGCCGGTTAACCCATAATTAATTAAACTCGAATTGATCACAGCAATGAGGATGTTTTCACCCAAAAGCTCATCCGCAGATTTAACGGTCCCAACCCAACCAAGTGAGTAACCAAAACCATATGATTGTGGATTAAGGAACGCAACTAGCACCGGTACTTGAATTGTTACATTCGGCGGAATCAACACACTGAAGGGTACGGAGATAAAAAGCGATGAGTATACCCCCGCCACTGTTACATTAACCGGACGCTGATTTGGATTAGTTATATTCAGCCATATGGCGAGTCCATCACCTAGTGAGGAGTACGTATAAATTACAGGCTCAATGGGTGGTTTATATCGCCCAATGACACTAACCAGACTTGTATAATTCAATAGTAATTGATTATACCTGCTTTGTAAAGCCGAGTATTGGTTTTCGAGCGAACTATACTGCGATTGCAGATTATCATATTGATCCTGCAACATTGTGTATCTAGACATTATTTGATCATACATTAACTTTAATGTTGCAAGTCTCGAGCCATAAATACTTAATTGAATGCCCAAATAGGTGCTAACAATAATCAAAACAATAAGCGCCGCTATTAAGTACAAATAAGGACGAGACATACATAGTAATAAACCAAAGTGCGTCTTAAAAGAATTACTCAAAAATACAGTATCACAGAAACACATAAAAACCAAAAACAACGCATCATCAGTAAGGGGGCCGTAGTCTAGCCTGGCTAGGATGCCGGCCTGGGGCACAAGCCCCGTCCAGAGCGCCGGTGAACCCGGTCGTGTGCTCAAGCGCACGGGGTAAGTTCAAATCCCGGCGGCCCCACCAATAGGTCATTGGTCTTCGTTTTGTTTTTGTTTTGGTCCATGGGTCTTGGGCAGGGTTTGGCAGGTTAAGCCTGGCCATCGCCTTTGCTGTCTTTTTCACTCCCTTGATATTTGCCCTCGCTCATTGCCTCCTCATATATCCCTCTCAATATCTCGCAGACCTTGGCTAAGAGTTCTGGGTGTCTCATGATTTCATCATGATTTATATAGATCTCGAACCCATCATCGTGCCCCTCAACTCGGCGTTGTAGCCTGCACTCCTGAGCTTCTCCTGAACTGCCTTGGCATCCTCAAGCCTACTGTGCTCAATCCTAAGCTCCACATAGCCATTATTATTCATGTATACATTAATCCACGCATCATCAATGACCTCAATTGATGACCTACCCCTTGCCTTAATCCTCATGCTAGTCAATGCCAACGGTCGCTTAAATCCATACTGCGCAGTCTATTTTGGCAATTACGTAAATCTCCATGAGTGAAAGGATCGTTAATAGGGTTAGGTTGATCCATGTAATTATGCCATAGGATAATGCCAGATCCAGCGAGTTGATCAGTGAATATATCATTGAGGATAATGAGGTAATGGCTATTATGAGTAGGGCAATGACATAAAGCCGCGCTCTAATCCATAACTCCCTACTCTCCCTATTCACATCAAGCGCTGCCCTGTGGGCCCACACCGCATCCCTAATCCTCGTGAGGTATAGTTCCTTAATCCCGCTGAGCATCCTATATAGCACCATTAATGTTGTCGTGAGGATTACCATCACCACCATCATTAATGATATGTAAACCAGGATATAATGTATCAGTAATGAGACAGTTACATCAATAATTATTATGGAGGTAACCTGCACGGATAACACCAAGCCTATTGACCTAATGATCTCACCAAGTTGTTTCCCAAACCTGTTCATTGATAATCCAGGTCGTTTTTAACGAGGTCCATTATTTGACAATTATTACACATTCCAGGGTAAAGACTGACCCCAAACTAATGAACCCGAGTTTTGTCTTGACAAAAGGTATTTTTACCCGGTACTGGTATGAATTTTGCGTTCGGTAGGGAAATCACGGATCCCGTTGTTCTATGATAGGGAGGAGGAACTGAACGCATTGACCAACGCCTTTAAAACTAGCAACCAATAACCGTAATCGGGTATAGGAGACTTGGTAAATCCTCGCTCCTCAACGTAGCCCTTAAACTCGTTAGTGATGAATTTATAACGGTAAAACCATCCCTAGAGGGTATTAGAACCATTAGACAATTCATAGACCTATACGCAATGGACCCCTTCCTGTCTTGAGGGGTGGGAGTTCCCTCGCGATGGTTCATTGGTTCCCTCATCTATTCGTGACTGCATCCGTCGTCTGGGGTAATTGTGAGGTTTGGGATTGTTATTGAATTCTATTCACCCTTAATCTTGGGTGTGCTTGACGTACCCTAGGGTTAACGGCAATGACTGGCATCCCATTACTCCATTGGGTAATTGCCTTAATTCATGTCTATACACTGGGCGCATGATGCTTGGCAACCACTATAATAGGATAATCCTCATTTAAAACTAGGTCAGTAGGGTTATGCGGATTCATCAAGTTTTCTTAACTCAATCCCGGTATTGTCACGGGTTATTGCAACGCCTATTATTGCGATTATGAAGCCTACTATGAGCATCACTGAGTAACCGATTATGAGGCCGAGTCTAAGCCAGAAGGGTGCTGTGAGTAAGGCTGCCGTGGCCCCTATGGAGGCCATGTTCCAGATGAACCCAATCGCTGAGCCCCTATAACGCGTTGGGAATAACTCGGCTAGGTATGCCAGCATCACGCCGCCAGTACCAATGACGCTGGATAGTATGCCTGCAGAAACCACGAGTAGTGCAAAGGAGATCCTTAGGACGGCAGCGAGTGGGTAGGCAAGTATAATACCTAGCAGTGAATAGTATAGGAATGCATATTTCCTCTTTGTCACATCACTAAGTACGCCGCCCACTATCGTTATGATACCGCCAATAAGTGATGCATAGGTAAGTCCCCAGAACACAGTGGATAGGGGCATCCTGAGAAAGGTCTCTAGATAAGTTGGTAGGAAGCCAAGTGTTGCATAGGCGACCCAGAAGATGCCGGCAAGTAGGAGTAGGGCTATTAACGCGTCGCGATAGCCTCTCCTGAAGAACTCGATCACTGGCGCCCTGGAGACCTTACCAGCGTTCCTTAACTCCCTGTATATGCTTGGTTCATCAACGGCTAACCTGAGCAAAATACCAATCACGGCTACGGCAAGACCAACCAGGAATGCATATCTCCATCCATAGGCCACGAAAGTCTTTGTGCCGAAGTAATCCCTGAGGGAAGCAAAGGTGAATGCGGCGAGGGCGTAGCCCCAGTAGTACCCACTTTCAATTACTCCAGAGACTAGGCCCCTATACCTTGGTGATGAGCTTTCAATGGCCACCAAGTGCGAGCCACTGACTTCACCACCTACGAATATGCCCACCAAGAGCCTCAGTAACACGAAGAGTGCGGTGGCCATTAAGCCGATCTGTTGATAAGTAGGTAGCGCCCCCGTGAGGGCCGAGGATACGCCAAGGCCAAGTAGTGTTATCATCATTGTGAGCCTCCTGCCAACTCTATCGGCTACATGCCCAAATATGATGCCACCGAGGGGTCTAGCAAGTAGTGTCAGTGAATATGAGGCGAAGACGAAGAGGAGCCTGGCAGTTAAGTTTGTTGGTGGGAAGAAGTATGTGCCGAGGACTGAGGCTATGAATAGGACTAGGGTTAAGTCGAAGACGTCAACCATCCAACCAAGCATGCCACCAATCATGGCCCTGGCATTTATTCCCTCAGTAGTTACCTGCCCAACCACGTTTTTTATTGATCAAGGCATTATATAAGTATTACCGTAAATGAAATAGGTTATTTAGATGAGAAGCGTTAATATTGAGAAATACCCACTAAACGTGGGTCGAATGAAATAGCCATTAAGGAGTACCGGCTCGTTAGGTTAGAGACTCATGAGTCTCAATTCCTCATAGAGAAAGAGATGAAGTATAAGTTACGGTTAAGTTTAATTATTAAGGCCCGAGGGCGTTTTAGGGCTTCACCGTATAATAAACCCTCTTCTTATCCTTACCCCTACTCTCGGACTTAAGGAACACTATCTCACCGATCTCTCTCGTGTTAGCCACGTGCGGTCCGCCATCAGCCTGCACGTCAATACCCTCAATCTCCACAATCCTCCACTCCTCCCCAGGCGGTGGTTCCCTCTCGGCAAGCTTCACGATGCCAGGTATCTTCAAAGCCTCCTCCCTCTTCAGGAAGTATACCTTCACAGGAATACCTCTCTTGACAACCTCATTGGCCTCCGTGATTAAGTCCTGGAATGCCTTCCTAAGGGCATCACTGCTCAGGGCTAGATTGTAGTCATCCCTTGCGTACTCAGGCGTTATTTCACCACCAGTGACCAACGCATTATACTTCCTATAGGCCAATGCAGCTATTATGTGAGTTGCCGTGTGAAGTCTCATTAATCTATACCTCCTCTCCCAATCAATTACTCCATGAACAGTATCACCAACCTTGAACCTCGGTTCTCTATCAAGTAAATGTACGGCATCCTCACCCTCCTTAACAACCTCCTTAACCACATACTCCTCGCCCTGCCAAGTCAGCTTGCCAGTGTCGTTGGACACACCGCCACTCCTTGGATGAAACATTGTTTGATCAAGCCAAACCCTATTACCATTGATCCTAACAACCACTGCATCAAATTCCCTCCTATAGGAATCCCACCAATAGAGGAATTTCGTTGGCATGGATTTCAAGGAAGAGCCGGAAATTAATATATTGCGCTATGCCGGTATTCCAAAGAATCTCTTTATTGTGTAAAGCATGACATCATGCGTCTTGACCAAGTCATCCACTGTAACATACTCATTATAGGCATGGGCCAAGGCAAGCTCACCAGGTCCATAAACAACCGTCGGAATGCCCCTAGCCCTCAGGTACCTACCGTCAGTGGCCCCCGTCACTATTATCGGCTTAGGCGTCGAACCAAGCGTCTTCTCAATACCCTCATGAATAAGCCTGACAATGGTATCGCTGGGGCTCGTGTAATTAGGCTCACTGGTGTCCAGAACTTCAACATCGGCTGCACCGCATAACCCGCTCCTTAGGTGGTTAATTACCTGGTTCGGCGAAACACCAGGCGGGATCCTCATGTCAAGTTCTAGCTCTGCGTAGTCAGGTACCATGTTTATCTTCGAGCCACCCCTAATAACGCCCGGGTTGAAGGACACTGTGCCAACAACTCCCTCAAAGTCACTAAGCGTTAGGTTAAGTCCTGAAGCCCTCGCAGCCTCAAGGTAAACCTCGGCTGAATTCCTAATAGCGTTCACTAACTCACTGGGCAATTTAATGCCCTTGTTAAACTCATTAATTAACTCCTCAGCCCTGGTAATTGCCCTGGTTAACTTCATGATTGCGTTCTCACCAAGCACGGGTAAACTACCGTGGGCAGGCCTACCCCTAGTAACAATTTTGACCTGACAAAGACCCTTCTCACCAATGTAATACCTGGAGCTGCCGGAGGGCTCGGCAACCACCGCGGCATCACCGATAAGCGCATCTTCCCTAACCAATGCCTCAACACCTGGGTGACCACCAGTTTCCTCATCCGCCGTTGCCGAGAATATTAATGTACCTGAGCCCTGCCTCTCTATCAATGGGGCTAATTCTGCGAATACCATCATTATCACTGCCAAGCCGCCCTTCATGTCCGTGGCACCCCTACCATAGACCCTACCCTCAACGATCTTCCCCGAGAACGGTGGGTAAACCCACCTGGACTCATCGCCGGGAGGAACGACATCCATGTGACCGTTAAGTATGAGCACGGGCCTACCCCTACCAACCCTGGCAATCACGTTGGGCTTGTCCTTAGCATACTCCTTGGTTTCACTCGTAAACCCACGCTCGCTTAACCAATCCCTTATGAAACTGGCTACATTAATTGTGTAACCAGGAGGATTGACACTGGGTAACTGAATTAGCCTGGACACTAAACTCGGGATTTCGTTCTTTAGTTCTGCATTGCTCATTAATTACCCGTGTAATTAATGCTTAATTTGTATTACCCTCGATAGTGCATTAAGAAATAAGTCATTAATGTCCCTACTTCTAATACTGACTCTGAAAAATCCCCTTGTTAATGGCGGTACGTTTGACAAGTCCCTAATGAGGAAATTAAGCTTCAGAAGTTCTTCACCTAGCCAGGGCTGATGCCTAATTACGAGGTAATGCGTTACGGAGTCATAGTAATTAATACCTAATTCGTTCAATACCTTAGTGAGTCTTGCCTTCTCGTTCTCTATATAACTAATAGTTGATTCCCTAAACCCGTTGGCCTGTTTCATATACTTTGAAACCGCATATTCAGCAATCGAATTCACAGGCCAGGTAGGCACTAAATGCTCAATATCGGCCTTGGTATAAATGGCACCAACCCTAAGTCCAGGTATTGCCAGGAACTTCGTGTACGACTTAACAACAAAAACATTGTCATAACTCAGGGAATCTCTAATTAACGACTCCCTGTTCCTTACGAAATCCATAAATGACTCATCAACGATTAAGATACCACCACATCTCCTTAACTCTTCAACTAACATGAGCAGATAATCGCGCTTAACTAAATATCCCATCGGCGAGTTCGGATTTGACAAAATAAGCAAGGCGTTAGGTCCCAATCTATTAAGTAAGGTATCCAATATCCCATCGTGGCCCCAGTATTCGACAAGCTCGATCCTGGCATTAACTAATTGGCTCAGCCTCAGGTAATCACTGTAGTTCGGTATGGGTATTATAATGTGCCCAGGCCTTAACCACATGATTAGTACCTGCAGAGCCTCCGTGGCGCCATTAAACACGTAAGTGACTCCATAATTAACTCCCTCGTACTCAGCCAAGGCCATCCTTAATTCATCACCAAGCTCTGTTGGATAATGCGCATAATGCTCCTCATCAACTCCCCTCCTAATTAGCTCAATTAATTCCCTAGGAGCACCCAGTGGGTTCATATTCGAGCTCATGTCTATTAAGCCATACCTCCATCCATACCCACCATGCCCTCTTGTTCCGCCTCCTACGCTGTTCATACGCCATGGAGTTAAGGCATAAGTTAAATAAATCCCTACTATTATTGAATCCGATAATTAATGCATTACGAGCATGCACATGGGCATTTTGGACCACCGCCACAGTGGTTCATAAAGAGGAGAGGACTGAAATACCTGGTGCTTTACCTACTCAATAATAAGGGTCCAATGACTGGTGCTCAGATTATTGATGAGATTGAGAGGTTATCAATGGGTTTCTGGAGACCAAGCCCTGGCTCTGTCTACCCAGCCCTTGATGAGCTTGAGAAAGAGGGTTTAATTAAGGTGGCTAAGGTGGAAGGTACGAAGAAGTACTATGAAATAACCGAAAGCGGTAAGGCTTTCATTGGTTTACCAAATGTCGATAAAACCAGTGCTGCAATTAACGACTTCATATCGCTGGCTAAGTACATAATTGATAATTGGGACACAATTAGTGAAGGTGACAAGGGTAGAATTAGGGAGGTCATTAAAGACCTCATTAAGGCAGCTAATATTCAGTGCTAGGCCACGTTGTAGAGGACCACGTGGGGCATCTTCATCTCATCAATAAACCACTTGTTCCTAACCTCCATGATTAATTGTCTACCATCTATGTAATTACCCAGGAACTTAGTGATTGCTTGGCCAAGACCCTCACTTAGGCAATAGTCTGCGTTTTCAAAGAGGATCACTGAAGGCCTTCTGGCCACCATTAATTGGGTGATTAATGCTAACATGGTTTTCATATGGCAGGGTAACTCGTCACCAATATGCACAAGGCCCCTTTTATCGACGTAAGACAGCACCAACTCACCACCATACCAACCAGCCCTGAAGTTCCTAAATCCAAGTTCACTAAGTACCTTCCTAAGGAACCTAATGTCAGGGTCTCTCCTGGGGTCAGTGAACAACTGTGATAAAACCTCAACCAAGTTATCACCATGCTCGCCAATGAAGTCCATATACCTCTCGTCGGTTCCTCGACTACGTCCCCTAAAATCTATGTAAGGGCCGATCCTATAAACACCCAGACCAATTATGAAGTCCCTGAGGATCTTAATCACAGAAAGCGTCGCCTCAAAGTCCTCAGAAGCACTACCAACTAGTTGAAGGGCTTGCTCCTTGGGGGTTAACCCATCTGGGTTTAGTAGGATTGACGTGTCAGCAACATCGACATCCATGGGATACTTAACCCTACTTAGGCTATTCCTGTACTCAGTGACTATGATCTCCTTATTATCAATCTTGATCGCCTGCACGTAACCGCCCTCATCAACACCAATACTAATCGTAACCGAATCCCCTGGGTAACCCACCTCCTCTAACTTCCGCTTGACCCATTCGTCAAGCGTAATCGTCATATCAATCCTGGCATCACCAACCCTAGTAAAGCCATCAAGGTTCACCCTGTCCCTAACGCCCTTGAATACTCGCCATAGTAGCTCAATTATCATTGTCTTACCGGAGCCTGGGGGTCCTGTGATCACGGTCAGTGGCCCTAGGTCGAATCCAATATTTACTCCGTAGAAACCCTTAATACTAAGCCTTGCAATAAGCACAAAGGGCCATAGCAACATTATTTATTAAGGTTAGGTCTCATGTTTAACATGCCTTGGAGTGTTTTTATTGCTGTATATATATATTATATTTTATTATGATAAAGTATATATATTTAATTGATAAAGCTTTAAAGCAGTACCCAAAGCCATAATAACGTGAACCTAGACCTAGCCCCGGATCCTCTGCTTGTGGTTCCAGGACCGTCCCAGATACCACCTAGGGTTATGAAGGCGTTAATGAGGGTTGTGGATCATAGATCTCCACACTTCCATAGGCTATATAGGGATGTAGTTGAGGGGCTTAAGTATGTATTTCGCACCAATGGTGATGTTTATCCAATAACAGCCAGCGGGACTGGCGCAGTCGAGACCATGGTTCTTAACTTCGTTAAGCCTAAGGATACTGTGGTCGTACCCATCTTCGGTAGCTTCAGTAGGAGGCTCGTTAATCACCTAAGGAGGGTTGGTGCTGAGGTTATTGAGGTTAATTACGGTTGGACGGAGGCGCCCACGTACGATGACCTAAGGGCTAAGGTGGAATCCATGGGAATTAAGCACATTGATGTGTTTGCCACGGTTTATAACGACACAAGCCCGGGTCTCGTGTTTAGGGACCTACCGAAGGTCGCCAAGTGGATTAGGTCTTACGGTGCCCTAGTACTTGTGGACAACGTGTCAGCACTAGGCGGTGATTACTTTGAGGTTGATTCCTGGGGCGTCGACGTAGCCGTATCAAGCAGCCAGAAATGCCTTGCTGCACCCCCTGTCATGTCTTTCATAGCCGTGGCCTCAGGCGAGGCTTACCGTAAGGCTGATTCTGTGAACCATCCAAGCATCTACTTTGACATAAAGCTGATGAAGAAGTTTGGTGAGAAGATGGAGACCCCGTTCACACCAGCTGTTAATTACCTGTTCGCCATTAGGGAGGCATTGAGTATGGTTAGGGAGGTCAGCATAGAGAATTGGATTAAGTGGCATGTTGAGAGGGGTAGGGCTATCGTGAACGCCCTTGGCAAGATGGGCTTGGAGCCCTTCATAAAGAATGACTATCATAGATCAACCACAGTACTCTCGTTTAAGTACCCACAGGGCATTAGCCCTGATGAATTCAGGAAAATGATTTACAAACTTGGTGTGTCCCTGTCGGATGCGATGGATGATGTGAAGGGCAAGGCCTTTAGGATTGGTAACATGGGATACCTAACAAGGAGAGATGTGCTTACGTTAATATCCTCAATAATGGCAACACTAACAGTCGTGAATGGCACCAGTGGTATTAATAGTGTGGATGTTTTTAAGGAGGTTTTGAATTATTGGGAACCCCAGCAGTTCTCAATGGATGAGGGCTAATATTGTTCCGGTTAGGGCTATTGTCCCCACTATAGCCACCACAACCCCTATCACTATTAATGCCGCGTCCACAGTTACCCTGGCATACCTCCAATGCCATAATTCAAGTAGTAAGGTCCTGAGACCTATGAGGCCATGAGTCAATGCAGCATACAACAGTATGTATAGAACCGCTGCATAGGCAAAGTCCCAGGCCTGTATATGGCTTATTGCGGCTGAGTAGGTTATTGATCCCTCATAACTCGGCCACCTAAAGGCTAGGTGTATTCCAACAACCACAATCAACACAATCCCAAGGAGGTACTGCCACTTTCTTAATGTAGATGCGCTCACCATACCCATCACCATACAAAGGCCACTAGTGTTGCTAATATGAGGAATATTATAACTACAATAATTGCTATGTACTTAAGCCATGACTGCCCAGTCTTCTTAACTGATGGCACTGCCCTTGGGAATGTATGTCTCTCGGGCCTTGGAAGACCAACACCGAAGTACTGCGTCAGTATTAGCCTAAACCCATTGGCGCCGTGAACAGCAGC
Organism: Vulcanisaeta souniana JCM 11219; assembly: GCF_026000775.1. GTDB lineage: Archaea > Thermoproteota > Thermoprotei > Thermoproteales > Thermocladiaceae > Vulcanisaeta > Vulcanisaeta souniana. The sequence continues at coordinate 1,514,578 of NZ_AP026830.1, forward strand.
CAACAGCGCTATTAAGTACTCAATTACTGTGCCTACATGAACCTGGCCGTAAATCGCCGGCCCCTCTATGGTGCCAATGATCGTTTCCCATGTTAATTGTGATGGATGCCCGAAACCAAGCGCCGTGGATATCACAAGGGTATGCCCAAGTAGGTATAGAATTAGTATAGCGCCACTGACCTTCTGGAATATCAGTAACCACTCATCAAGTCCCTTGAACCAGAGAGACCATTTTGGTGGGACCCTCTTTACCTGTTTCTGCTGTGCCATGCCCATCACCTCCTACGCCTACCACTTAATAACCAGTTCTTCAAAAGGTTTATCGCCAGGGCTGGATCAACATCCTTAGGACAAACCTTACTGCAGGTACCGCTGTAGTGGCATGACCAAACGCCCCTCTCGCTATCAACAACCTTAAGCCTAAGCACGGCACCCTCATCCCTATTATCAGCGCTCCATCTGTAGGCTTGGGCGAGGGCCTGTGGGCCTAGGTAGTCCTTGTTTAGGAAGACCATTGGACAAGCCGAGTAACAAAGACCGCACTTAATGCAATATGCAAATTCTAGGTAATCACTAAGTTGATCTTCAGTTTGTGTATAATAAGTTTCTAACTTCTCGAATTGTTCTGCTTCATCTTTTCTAATTAACCAGGGCTTGACAGCCCTATGCTTCTCGAAGAAGTCCGAGAAGTCCGCGGCCAAGTCCTTTATTGGTTCAAAATTACTCAATGGTTCAACAGTGATTACCTCAGTGCCTAGGTCATAGGGCTTGGTCTCGCATGCTAGTCTTGGTGTTCCATTAATTAGCATACCACAGGAGCCACATATACCCATTCTACAACTGTACCTGAAGGACAGTGTTAAGTCCTGATTCCACTTTATTTTTAATAATCCATCAAGTACGGTTTCATGATTCGTAAGTTCAACCCTATATTCACGCCAGTAATACCTCCCCTTCTCTGGGTCATACCTTTTAACCCTAAATGTATAGGTTCGCCTTACCGGTGAACCGAGCGGTGGCTTCGTAATAGTTATCTTCTCCGTAGAAACAGTAGTCTGTAATGCGCTACCCGCCTGTTGAGAGGACACGTAGTTATATACAGGCATATCTTTATAAGTTCTTCCTTGGAAGAGAATAAAATGGTATTTCTAAGAATGGGAATGCTTCCGTTAATTACAATGCGCCTCGTTCACTACCTGACAAAAAGAATGACAAGCCTCGCCCTTCAGGGCGGGGAGGAGGTCAGAAAATAAATGCATAAATACTGGACTATTGACTAATTCTTAATGGTTGAGTACGGAGGTTTTATCACAGACATAATGATTAGGATAGCCGGCGACATAGTCCTCTCAGACAACCCAGGCAAGGGCATCAGGAAGTGGCGCGAGTTCTTCGATATATCCCAGGCAGAATTAGCGGCCAGGCTCGGTACATCACCAAGCGTGATCAGTGATTATGAATCCGGGCGTAGGAAATCACCGGGTTCCCAATTCATCAGGAGGGTCGTTAAGGCGTTGGTGGATTACGAACTTGAAAGAGGCGGGCAGAGACTGTACATCATGAGCAGGCAATTTGGCGGTGAGAGGTTCTGGGAGGCGATAATCGACATGAGGGATTTCGACAATCCCATTGAGATCAATGAGTTTGTTAGGGCCATAGGTGCCATAATGGCCGTCGAACCTGAGGGTTATGTTGACATTCACGGTTATACAGTGGTTGATAGTCTAAAGCTTGTCCTTGACGTGCCATCTTACGAGTACCTAAAGCTTTACGGTAGCACTACACAAAGGGCTGCCGTATTTACTAATGTTAGGTATGGCAGGTCACCAATGATTGCCGTTAAGTCCATGATGGCCTTCTCAAGCCTAAGGCCTGCCGTAGTAGTGATGCATGGCGTTGATAAGCCGGATTACCTAGGCATCGAAATAGCAAGGAAGGAGCATATACCATTAGCCATCATTAACAAACCCATCGATGAATTACTAACGGCGCTAAGAAACATTGTGGAAAGGCAGAAGAACATTACAAAGTAAGCCGATCTTGACTATCGCCTGATTCATGTCCTCCGTACTGCGTAACCAAGTGCGTAAGTACTTTCTGGGCCTTTTCTTTGAACTCATTAATTGGTTCATCATTGACAAGTACGTAATCAGCCCTAGCTATTAGGTCACCGAGCCCATACTTCAGCTCCCTAAGATCCCTCATTAGGAAGTCCTCGATCGTCTTAGGATCATCAGGTCTACCTCTCCTGAGAAGTCTTTCGAATCTAAGTCTCCATGGGGCAACTATGTAGATAAGCACAACATTCGTTGCCAGGACTTCCTCAATTGCATCAATCTCCCTAATACTCCTGGCACCGTCTATAACAAGAACACTTGTCTTTGGCGCCTTTTCCAATGTTTTGTACGCAATGAACCTGGTACCACCCCTTAATCTAAGCGTTACTGATGCTGTAGACGATGGAATGCCACTTTGCTGCGCCTCTTCCCTGATTATATCACCCATGGTTATCACGGGTAACCCCAGCTCCCTTGCAACGTCTGAGACTATGGTCTTACCTGAACCAGGCAGGCCAGTTATTACGATTACTAACACGAAGTGCTATTAATAATGCCTTATTTAGTTATTTCTCTAATGATCTTCTTGATCCTGAGTAGATCAGCGTTTGTTCTGATTCCCTTAATATGAAAGTGGGACCTGGTGGCTTGGTAACCAAGCTTCCTAATTAGGTCTATGGCATCATTAATGGGTATTTCACGCCCTAACTCCCTACTGAACTCCGTAGTGAGCGCATAAGGAATATTCGGGGCGAGCGCCTCCTCCTTAATTAATTCCGTAATTTCCTTAGCTCTTTCACTGAAATAGTCCTTAATGTTACTAGTTACGTGTTCAATCACGAACTCCGAATTCCACAAACTACCAATCCATAGGGGACCCGCCAATTTACGCCATGCACTGCCCGGTATGGGATACCCCTGAATAAAGCCCCTCTGTAATAATACCGGTCTGTAGTAGGCGTATCCTAATGACCTCAGTGTTTCAAGGGCGTAAGCCCTATCCTTAAAGACCAGTGCGCATACCCTGTAGTAATGGCCATCAAGGAAGGACAGTAATGGCTGTATTCCGTAGTCCATGGCAAGGGCATGGCGCGCTACCAACGAAATAAGTATCCTAATTCCAACTTCAAATCTGAAGGGAAACTTCTGCGGCAGAGAACCATAGCGCCTAACGCACTTAAGTGGGTACTTACCTGCCAAGACGCCTACGTCAGTGGCAGTAATACACAGAAGTCCCTGGTCCCTAATAGCCCTAAGGCTATTCTCAATGAATGGTTGCGGTGAACCAAAGGGATCTATATCAACCACGTCGCAGCCGCCTTCACGGGCAACCCTAAGCAATACGTTATTTGCATCATCCCTATATGCAGTAATTACATCATTTAGTCCATTTCTATCAACATTCAGTTTCATTAACTCAAAGGACTTAACATCTATGTCATCAGCAATAACCCTAGACACGCCATTGACTTCCCTTGCATACCTAACAGCCCTTACACCGGTGCCTGATAAAGGCTCGCATATGGTAATGCCGGGTCTACCTACGTATTTAATATAGCCATTAATTACCGCCACTGATAATGACCTGTTAACCTCCATTCTAGGGTTATAAAAAACAGGCGCATGGGCAGGCTCGGGTCTATTACCCACCCTGTACTTAGTTAGGTCAGGCACAATCACCGATACTAATCCCTCCCTAACTTCCGTTTTAGGGTAATCCATGGTTAGACACCTTTTGGTCAGGAGTTCTTTGACTCCAGGAACTCTACATCATGCTTCTCGGCTTCTATTAACGCTAATCCAACGCCAAGGACCTTAGCCACATTAACAACCTCATTACTTAATCTCCTCTTATCCTCAACAAGATATGACTCACCGGGGGAGTGAGCCGCCATCTTTGTATGCGCCTTTACTAGGGAGTATAGCTTGAATGACGGTAATAATTCCTTGACATTCTCATCGACCATTCTCTCCCTGGCACTCACGTCCTTAATAACCTCCTCGTCATTAGGCCTTAGGTTTATGTCCTTAAGAACGTCATCATTAAATAAACTCACTAACATACGTGCAGTCCTCTCTGAGGCCTCTATGGATTCTCTTTCATACTCATAGACCGTTCTCCTGGTAACCCCAAGCAGCTTCGCGAGATCCCCAAGGCTCATGCCCCTGTCTTCCCTTAATCTCCTGAGTAACTGACCCCTTACGCTAGCCTTTACGATGCCCTTATCCTTCACGAATTTAATACTATCATTGTCCAGGATCCTCTTGAAGGTTCTAATGCCCATTGCATATATGCCGTGGGTTTTATAGGCCACGCCATCATCCATTTCCTCATTGTCGTACTTAACACCCACTATTATGGGTGTGGAGTTGGAGACCTTAGCCAGCACCACAAGGTCTATTATTGCCTCCCTGTTAACCTTTCCGGCATCCTCCCTCACTTTAATAATGAACTTACCCTCCTCATCCTTGTCATAATTAGGTATCCTGATTATTGCGTCGTACGATAGAGAAGAATCACCAATAAGTAGTACCTTAGCCCTCCTACTTGCTGCAAAACTCAGTACATGCGCTATAAGTTCATTGCCCATCCTTACTATTACCTAGATATGTTTGTTTTTATTTAAAGCTTTTGTGTAATTGTTACGAGATTTTCCTGCCTATTACCATGGCGTGTGCCGTGTCATAAGGCTCCAGGTGAACCGTCTCCAGTATTTCATAGCCCCTATCTTTGAGTACATCAATTTCCCTCTTAAACGTTTCACTTGGTTCCTTCGTAACGTCAATACTCATGGCTTTTATAACCAGCATTACATAGCCATTGTTCTTCACGTACACGTCAGCATTATCGGCAAGTATCTTTGCCTGGAATGGTTGTGCTATATCAATGTAGGCAATATCCACGGTCCTCACTATGTGTATGTATTGCTCTGGGTACCTGGCATCCGCCAGTATTGGTATTACGTTCTTCCTGCCCTGATCCACGAGCTTCTCCATGAACTCCCTAAAGACCCTTGGTGAGAATTCCACTGAGTAAATAATGCCATTATTACCAACAATATCACTTATGTGGCTTACGGTAGTACCACTGGCGGCACCTAGGTATAGCATCCGCGTTCCCTCGGCTATGGGCATTACCTTAAGTCCATTCATTATGGCGGCAGCGAGCTTTGACCTATAAGGATTCCAAACCCTGTACTCCTTGCCCTCCCACTGAATCAATTGTTCACCATAAACCCTCCTACCCGGTGTCAGGTTTATTGTTGCTAACCTTTCGGTACCATCCTCAAAGGACACCCAGTAGACGCCCCTGAATTTATCGTGCTCCTTAACCCCAACAACCTGTATTAATGAGGACATTGAGGATACGTATTTTTAAAGGAATATAAATCTTTATTTATATTACCTATCTACGTCCGCCTCTCTTCTCGTGAGGTCTCTTCTCCTCGGCCTTCTTA